>URHR01000012.1 GCA_900547725.1 uncultured Eubacteriales bacterium | reverse complement strand
CCCGTTTGGGGAATATCCTGCGGGGCTTCGGGCAAAATCCGAAGCCTTATTTTTCTGCCAATACCAACACCTCATATGGAGCAACCGTTACCGTGCCGTTCAGAATGCGGTTGGTGAGAAGGTCACGGTAGGGGCGGGGGAGCGTGACCTCGCCCGTGCGGTTTTCAAGCTCCGCGACCGTGATGCCGCAGATTGCGCCCTCCCGCGCCGTGACGCAGAGATTTTCGCTCGCGGCAAGGATTGACGGAAGCCCGCAAAGTCTGCGCACGCCCTCTGCATCCGGCAGACTTCCGAGCAGAATAAGCTGCCCCGCGCCGATCTGCCGCCGCGTGATCACCGCCATGCCCGCGAACTCCCCGCTTGCGTAAGTGGCAAGCACTTCGCAGTCGACGGACTCCAAAGCGTCGTAGGTCAGAGAGACCCCACATGGAGAACCGTCCGCCCATGCCGCCGTGACCGTCGGGTCGTCCAGGGGAGACTGATAGCGGATGCGCGCGCCGCAAAGCGACTCCAGAGAGAACATCGGCGCGACGGTCGGGCGAACCGTGTCGGCTGTAAAAATGTCGACCATCGGTCCTGCAATCCATGTCCCGCCCGCTGTCACCCATGCCGTCATGCGGTCGAGCAGACCGCGGTCAAGCGTTGTGAGAAACGGGGAGAAGATCACGCGGTAACCGTCGGGCGAATGCGGCGTGTCGATGAGGTCGACATTGCGGTGACCGAGCGCACGACAGAAGTTGTCCCGCAGGGTGTTCCGATAGGAAAAGCCCTTGAGGAGCGGCGCGGAATCGAAGTTGTTTGCCGCAACGGTGGAATAGTGAATCGCAATCTCCGAGCGGATGCGGCTTTGCGAAAGAAAGGCTTCGCACCGTTTCAGATCCTGCGCCGCGCGGCGAACCTCCTCGCTCACGCGGTAGGGTCTGCCGCAGGCGGAGAACAGCGCACCGTGCGCCAACTCATGCCCGTTCGGGTGCGTGCGGAAGAGCCAGAAAAGATTGGCTTCCGCACCCATGAGAAAGGGGAGCATCGTGTTGGCATAGCAGTTTCCCACGGGGCGCGCGCCGTTTTCCGCAAACTCACTGCCGTTCCAACCGACCTGCGTCTCGGTCACCCAGAACGGCGCGGATTTGATGGGGCGGAGGAAATTATACGAAAAGGGTAGGTCGGGAAGCGCCGCGGCGGGATCGTAGTGGTTGAACTGTACCACGTCCATCGGCGCGTTCATGCGGTAGTAGGACAGCACATTGTTCGGCATCATGTCTGTCCCAACGGGCCCGGAAGCAAGGCGGTGCAGGATATCCGCCTGTTCCCGTGCAAAGGTCTCAATCTGACGGCACTGAAAGGTTCGCCATGCGGTGCGCAGGGAAGGGTGACGCCATTCCGAGGGACGCGGCGGTTCGATTTCCTCAAAGGAGGCATAGGAGAGAGACCAACGGGTCATTCCCCAATGGCGGTTGAGCGCGTCGATTGTTCCGAACCGTTCCCGCAGGAAATCGCGGAACGCCGCGCGGCATTGCGGGCAGAAGCACCCGCTTTGATAGGGAACAGCTCATTGTCAATCTGCCATCCAATCACCCCGGGGTGATGCCCGAAACGCTCTGCCAACGCTTCGACAATGGTGCGGTTTTTCTCCCGCATCAAGGGAGAGGTTCGGCAGACATGGTTGCGAGAGGAGACGACCTCGCGCGCTCCATCCGCCCCCATGCGGGTGATCTCGGGGTATTTTGCAAACATCCACCGCGGCGGCGTGGAGGTCGGCGTACAGAGCAGAACCGAAATTCCCGCCTGCCACAAGCGGTTGATGACATCCTCCAACCAATCAAAATCAAATTTCCCCTCGCGGGTCTCCAGCTTCTCCCATGCGAATTCTCCCACGCGCAACAGGTTGATACCGTATTCACGGCAACGCGAGATATCCCGTTCGATTTCCTCCCGCTCCCAGAGTTCCGGATAGTATGCAGCTCCGATGTACATAAACGCCCTCCGTGCAATATGTTGCCTTTATTGTAGCCTGTATTGCGGCGGAAGTCAATGGACTTCGTTGCTTTCTTTAGTAGGATTCTGCTTTTTTTCTGCCTGTTCCGCAAACGCTTTTTTACCGTATAATTCTGCGATATTCAGCAGAATAATACAAGAGATTGCAGGATTATCCGTTGTCAACAGGACAGAACGGATGGTATAATTAAGGGAAGATCATTGATATAAGGGGAATCTCCGATGGCGGATACGCTTTTTGAGACCTTGGTCAATATCACTGCGCATCTCACTTTTTTTCAAAAAACAGCGGAGGTATCATTTTGGAAAAATTTATAGTCCGTCCGCAAATCAAGCTGATGTTGGAAAATTTTTTTCGTATTTCCGGCATTCGGATTGGTGTCTACGATACCGACGAAGAGATGTCCATCATTTCGGATTACCCGCACTGGGCACCCGAGTTCGAGAATCTGACGTTTTGCGAAAAAGCGAAGCTGTGTTCCGGCAGCTTCATGAAGAAATGTGTTTCCTGTGACCGAAAAGCCTTTTTTCAGGCGCGGGAGACCGGAAAAACGCAGATTTACGAATGTCATATGGGCTTTTTGGAGGCAGTTATCCCGATTCTTGCGGGAGAACGGGTGGAGTGCTTTTTGATGATCGGGCAGGTGCGCAAACGGACATTGGCGGAGAACGGCATGAGTGAGGATGCGGCGCGGGAGTTTTCCGCACGGTTTCGGATTACGGACAGCCGCTATTCCGCAGAGGATTTCCGCCATGCGTGGGGGCGGATGCCCTGCATGGACTATGAAACCTTTTCCGCGTATGTCTATTTCCTGGAAATCTGCGCACAGAAAATTTACAGCGACAACTATATCAGGCGGAGCGAGAGGTCGGTGTCGGGGGAACTGATTCGATATGTGCGGGACAACCTTTATCGGAATGTGGGAATCGCGGATGCGGCAAGGGAACTTGACATGAGCGCTTCCCACCTTTCCCATTTCATATCGAAAGAAATGCGGACAACCTTTACCAAGTATCTGAACGATTGCAGAATTGAAGAATCCAAACGTCTGCTCAGTATGACGAATATGAACATCAAGAACATTGCGCTTTCCCTGCGCTACAGTGACCCTGCGTATTTCGCCAAGCAGTTCAAAAAGGGTACAGGCATGACCTGCACCGAATATCGGGAATCGCTACGCAAGCAGAGCGGGGAGACCGAATGCAATGACCCCTGAGCGGTCGAGCCTGCGCGATGCACACTGTGCAACCGACATCCGCAGGGGTGTTGTCCCGATGACGGCAGAAAGATGGCTTTTCTCCGATGAATCTGATTGGTTGTCTCGGCTCGCTTGGGTATCTGTCATGACAAATACATTGCAATACAAGGGATACTCCGCGAACATTGAATATTCCGCAGAAGACAAGGTGCTTTACGGAAAGATTGACGGAATCGGTGACCTCGTTACATTCGAAAGCGAAAATGTTGACGGAATCGAAGGTGCATTCCACGATGCCGTGGACGCTTATCTCGCCTTCTGCGAGCAGGTCGGAAAAGTGCCGGAGAAGACCTACAAATGCACCTTTAATGTCCGAATAGACCCGTCCCTGCACCGGGCAATTGCAACGCTCGCCATGCGGAACGGGACAACACTGAATCAAGCCGTGGAGCAGGCAATTTCGCAATCTGTCGCTCCCCATCACTAACAGCAACCGGCGCCTGTTACGATTTCCGTAACAGGCGCCGGTTTTGTGTCAAAAAGCGCTCACGCACAGCGGGAAATTTGCGGTCGGGAAGCCGGCATCTCCCGCCAACACAAAGGGGCTTTTTTACAGCCCCGTTCCTTGTTTTGCCCTCTTGCAAAAGCCGGGCAAATGTGGTATACTGTAAAAAACGGACGTTACACCATTTGCGAGGAGGAGTAAACGATGGATGGGCAGAGAAGCATGGAGAAAATGGAAGCGTTTTACAAAAAGTACCGCAGAATCGACTCGGTGGTCAACTCGCTTGCCGAGGATTACTATTTTTATTCCAACGATCTCCGGGGAGCCAAGAAGCAGTTCTGGCCTCTGATTGCGGGGATTACGCACCCGTCAGCAGATTATTACTGCCAGATCTCCCAGAAAAACCGGATCGCGCCCTATACCGTGGTGCTGGAATACGTCGTGAGCGGGAAGGGGTACATTGAGACCGAAGGAAAGCGCTATGAGGTGCACGCGGGCGATACTTACATCATCAACCGTGCAATTCCCGCCAAATGGTATTCCGACAGGAATGACCCTTACGAAAAGAAGTGGTTCAACTTTACCGGGCGCTTTGCGGACGCGCTGATGTATACCTACAACCTGAACGAGCCGGTGTACGTGGTTCAGATGGACAGCGAGGACAAGCTGGACGAGATTCACCGGATTCTGATGGAGTTTGATTTTCAGAACCCGCGCCAGGATAACTTTCGCCTGATGAAGTTGGTGATGGAGGTTCTGGAGAGGATGGTGACCCGGCTGGAGAAGAAGCAGGAAAAGCCGGAGCGGGTAGCGTTCAATCAGATTGTGGAGTATATTTCGGTCAATCTGCGCCTGGAGCAGCTGACGCCCGCGTCCCTCTGCCTCAGTTTTTACATCAGCGAGCGGACGCTCTCCCGTATGTTTGCGAAGAATATCGGAATTTCGCCTGCAAAGTATATTATGCTGAAGCGGGTGGAGTTTTCCAAGCAGTTACTGTCCACAACGAAGTATACGGTGGAGGAAATTTCGGAAATGCTGCATTTTTCCGGCTCCCGGCATTTTCGCCATGTGTTTACCGAATGCTACGGTATGCCGCCAACCGAATGGAGACGGAAGAATCGCACCGAAGAAAAGAACCCTTGTGCAGAACATATTTGACAAAAAAGCGTTTTTTAATTTGGAAACTATCTACAAAAACCAACTGGCGCTGTCTGAAAAGTGTATAGGATAAGCCGCAAAATGACCGTCACAAGCCTTGCCAGAGCCGCCGAAAAGAGATATAATTATCCTGTAAGCCGTTGCGGGATGATTCGTGAACGGACGAATGAATCCGGCAATCCCGAAGGGGAATTCGTGCGGAGTGCAAGGTGAAAAACGGCTGATCAACCATGTGCCCGGCATATGGCGTTCAGCCGTTTTCATTCATTTCTGACTGTTGCACCGAACGGTGAAAGCAGATAAATCAAGAAAAGGGGAAAAACGATGAAACAATCCAAACGCGCTTTATCCATGCTCCTGGCAGTCCTGATGGTTCTGGCAACCGGAATTGCCGCCGTGCTTCCCGCTGTCGCAGAGGACGGAGGGAATGAGGCGAAAATCGGTGAGACCGAGTATGCAACGCTGGGTGAGGCGATTGATGCCTCGAAGGATGGGGACACCATCACGATCCTGCGGGATCTGACTCTGACCGCAACCAACAAGGAAATCTATAAGAATATCACCATCGACGGCGGCGAATCCAAGTATAAGATCACCGCGACCGACAACAAGTATACCTTTCAGTTCTGCGACAGCTTCACGCTGAAGAATCTGAAGCTGGATACGCAGGCAGGGTTCCGCTTCTGGAACACCAGCCGGAACGGGCGGGAAGCGGTCGTCGGAACGCTGGAGAATGTGGAATGGACGGTCGGCACAGGGCTGTTTGTCAATCTGCAGGGCGAAAAGTCGGGCATTCCGCAAACGCTGAATATTGTCAATTCCACAATTATCAAGCCTTTCGGAAAAGGGGATTCGCTGATTGCAACCTATAACAAGGGGCTCAGTGACATCACGATAACCGTTGAAAATTCTACGCTTACGCAGGCGGGAGGGAATACGAATTCCGCCAACATCGGAAACCGCGCGATCTTCTATTTTCACCTTAACTCCAATGTTGTGCTGAATCTGAAAGGAAACAGCACCCTCAACTATAAACCGCAGGGGTGTGCAAATGCGGTTCATGCGTTCCTCTGTACGAAAGATGCAAAGGTGACGGTAAACGCAGATTCTTCGGTCAGTTTGAATCTGCTGGATTCCGGAGCAGAAACTGCCAAAAACTACTTTACATACAGCACCAAGGACGGCACAGTGACCGTAAACGATAACGGAGCCGCATGGAACGTCAGCGCTGCCATTGCAAGGCGCGGCTTCTATTTCCCGATGTCCGGCAGCTATGATGTCAATGGGACGGGCAAAGCCGTTGTAGAAGCGGGTGCTTGTTGTCACGGAGATACGGCGCTGACCTATCGCAAAGCGGCGGCTGACTATGCGGAAACCGAGCTGAGCGAAACGGAACGGGCTTACTCCGGTTACAGCTTCAAGGTCGGAACCGACTATTATAAAACATGGGCTGATGCGCTGAAAGCGGAAGGCGATATTAAACTGATTGCGAATGCACCGAACATTGGCACACAAATTACGCTTGCAAAGGATGCTGTCATCGACGGTCAGGGGAAATATGTTCTCAGCTCATCGAAATATTTCTTCGAGCTTGCCGGGCACAGCGCTACCTTCCGCAATCTTGTTTTGAATGTTACACAGGGAATCGGAACCGGCGTCGGTGACGGCGCGGCGGTCCTGTTTGAAAACTGCAGAATTGATGTAACGGGCGGTCTGCTGCTGAATATCAAGGCTGGGGCAAATGTGACCTTCCGGAATACAACGGTTATTTCCACGGCAACCGACCCGGTTATCCTGATTCAAAACGAGGCAGTTTCCGAAATTCAGCTGCTGAACTCCACCATCGATTACCGGAAAGGCAGCACCAAAGTTGCAGTCAATACCTCAATCTTCGTTATTTCAGGTGAAGCCAACGGTACCGTGATTGTTGACGGCACTTCCAAACTGATCTACAATCCGGACAATACCATGACCGAAAATCAGATTTTTGCGGTTAACCAAGCGAATACGGTTGCAAACATCACATTGAAGCCGGGCGCAACGCTGGAATACAATGCTGCTCCGGAAAAAGTGACCTCGCTTGCGTTCCTGCGCACCGACGGAAATACAACTTTGAATCTCGTGGACGAGGGCGCGATCTGGACGGTCAGCGAAGCGGTTGCGAAGAAGGGCTATCGGTTCGTGAACCATGCCGGGACATTCAACTGCAAGACCGTTGCCATGAAAGCTGCGGACGGGAAGCTGTACAGCCCGACCGCCGATATCAAACAACTGACTGCCAAGACCTCCTTTGCATCGGTTTGCATGGGCGTGACGAACGAAGCAGGCGCTTCGATTCGTTTGTCGAATCCGACCGGTATCCGGTTCGGGACGAAGATTGATAAGACGTTCTATGAAACGCTTGGTGCGTCCGCAGTTTACGGTGTGAAGGTTGCCCGCAAGGATGTGTTGCAGAACGGCAATTTTGCGGCGCTGACCGATGAAAATTCGGTTTCCAACACCTCCGCAAAAGAGGATTTCCGCTGGGTGACCGAGGGAGAGTTCTTCCGCACGGTTCTGATGAACATCAATGAAGCGAACTATCAGACCGCGCTTTGCTGGAACGCCTATGTGACCATTACCTATGCGGACGGAACGACCGCGACCTTCTGGGCAGACTGGACAGAAACGGACAACTGTCGGTCGCTGGCGCAGGTCGCACAAAGCGCGCTGGCAGATACGACCGTGGAATGGACCGAAGCGGAAAAAGCCCTGCTGAACAAGATAGCAGGTAATTGAGCCGAGGAGGAGAAGATCATGAAACACACATACACAAAGCCGTTGGCAGACCTGCTTTCCATCGGGGCGGATGACGTCATCTGCTCTTCCGGGGAGATCGAAAACATTCTGGATGTCAGCAGACTGTTTGAAAACTAAGCATCTGATAAAGGAGAAACCGAAACCAATGGGAAATTTGATACAGCTTTGCACAGAGGCATCGCGGAAAGATGAGCCGTTTACCAAAGGGTCATGGCCTGCCGCCGGGATGGGATATGTCTTTGTCACGGACGGCGGGCGGCTGCTGGTCATTGACGGCGGCGAGACCGAGGGGGACGCGGAGGCGCTTGTCTCTCTTCTGGAACGGAAATCCGGCGGGCATCCGGTTGTGGACCTCTGGATCCTGACGCACGCACATGCGGATCACTATGGCGCGCTGGAGATCATTTCCCGAACGCCTGCGCTTCGGGAGCGGCTGACCGTTTCCCGCCTTTGCGCCTGCGCGGCGATTCCGGTTTCGTTCCCGGAGACCGACCAGGCAAAAATTGCGGAAATTCCCGCCCGGCTCGGCTGTGAATGGCTGACACCGCACGCAGGGGACGTGCTGACGGTGGACGGTCTGGAGATCCGGATTCTGTACACCTGGGAAAATGACCCCAAACTCGCCGACGCGAAATCGTTCAACCGCCTTTCGCTGATCTTTACGGTCACGGGCGCGGCGCACCGGGCGATGTTTGTCGGCGACTCCACACCGACAGGACCTACGGTCGTGCGCGACGGCACAGATCCGGCGCTCCTGAAAAGCGACTTTCTGCAGCTGGCGCACCATGGGCTGGACGGCGGCAATATCGGCTTTTACCGTCTGGTTGACCCGACGACCGTGCTGATTCCCTGCTCGCTTGGCGGCGCAAAGTTTATCAAAGCTCCCGAAACCGGCTGCAACTATTTCAACCGGTATATCCAGGAGCGCGCGCTGAGCGTTGTCTGCGCCTGCATGGGCAATACCGAAATGGAATTCTGAACCGTCCTAAAAAGGAGAAAAACCATGAGAAAATTTTTGATTCTGCTGCTTGCCTGCCTGACCGTATTCCCCTTGCTGGCTGCCTGCGGCAAGCAGACCCCTCCCACGTCGGGAACCACCGCTTCCGGCACGCAAGGCTCTGCCAACGCCGAGCCTGAGACCGATGAATGGGGCAGAGTGATTGAGCCGACCGATTTTCCCGTTTCCGAGCTGGATTTCGGCGGAGAAAAGCTGACCGTGCTTTGTGCCGGACACGATGAGAACGGCTATTGGGCTATGGATCCCGGACTTTACAAGAAGCCGTCGGATGCCCTTGAAATGGCGCTCTACAAGCGCAATGCGCAAATCGAGCAGGATCTGGGGCTGTCGCTCAAAGTGGCATATCAGCCTGCAAACGGCGGCGCCGACAGCAAGCTCAACAAGACGGTTGAGACCGACGCAAAATCGGGGCTGAACGAATACGACATCGTGGTCAACTATGCGGCATACGGCGTTGCGGAATACCTGCGCGGTTATTATATTGACCTGCTCGCCGCCGAAACGCCGTATCTGCAGCTGGATAAGCCATGGTACAACCAAAACTTTATCGAGAACACCCAGGCGTTCGGGCATCTGTACTACATCATCGGGGACTACAACCTCTGTGCTTACAACCGACTGATGGCAACCTACTTCAACCGCTCGCTTTGCTGGTCGAACGGGCTGATTCCGGACGACAGCGGAGACGCGCTGTACGATCTGGTTCAGCAAGAGAAATGGACCTATAGTCAGCTGTTTGAATATGCAAGGATCTGGCTTGACCCCAACGGAAACGGAGAGAAGGACGCGGAAGATGTTTACGGTCTGCTTTCCAATGCGGGCTGTGAGGGCTATGATGGGTTCCTTTACGCATTCAATCTGGACCTGACCGTGACCAACGACGACGGCACGCACGAATGGAATGTGAGCGGCAACAAGAAGATGTCTGACGCAATGGAAAAGCTGATCAGTCTGTGGCGTCAGGAAGGCGTCTGGATGGTCGGAAAAACGCCTAATTCCGGCTCCACCGCCGAGGACCAATACAAGATGTTCTCAGGGAGTCATGCGCTCTTTGACATTGATGTCATTTACCGCTCTGCCGCGCAGAACAAGGCTTTTCGCGCAATGAAGGACAAATACGGTTTGCTCCCGCTGCCGAAATATGACGAAGAACAGGAGAACTACGGCTCCGGCGCACAGGATTCCTACGGAATGACCAGCATCATGAAGGGGAGCGAGGCGCTGAACGCAAGGCGCTGCGCTTATCTGGAGTATGCAAACTACCTCAGCTATCAGAACTCCCGCCCTTACTACTTCGAGAAGATCATGAAGGCGCAGTACCTCGGCACCGCAAAGGCTTCGCAGGTTTTTGATATCATTCTCGACCATGCGGACTTTGACTTCGGCGAACAGTATTCGATTGTGCTGGAAAGTGCAAAGAAGCTGCTTTGGAGAAATGTTGCCAAAAATGAGGAAACCGTCACCGGTGCCTGGGCGGCCAACGAAAAGGTGCTGACCAAGAAGCTGCAGGACCTGGACGCATGGTTCCTGGCGCAGTAAGCGGGTACAGATGGATATGAACAAAATCAAATATGCAGTGCTCTGGCTGTTGATGCTTTCCATGGCGCTGCCGTTCTCTGCCTGCGCGGGCAATCCGCCTGCTCCGGCACGGTCGGAGGAGTCCTCCGGCCCGGAATCCGCTCCCCCGGATTCCGGAACGGCCGAGCCGACCGCGGACACCCGTTTTCCTGTCGTAAAGAACGGGAAAGCGGTTCCGATCGTCTATCCGATGGATGATCTGGACGCGATGGGCTATGCAAAAACGGTCGCGAATAAGATCAAAAGCCTGACCGGTGTCGATGCGGAATTCCGCGAGGACAGTCGCCGTGTGGATGAAGAGGCAGACACCGAAAGCTACGAAATTTTCATCGGTGCCGTTGACAATCCGGTCTGCGAAACGCTTCGGGGGCGTATTCCTTACGGAGGCGCGCTGGTTGCGGTTGAAGGGCGCAAGCTCTGCGTGCTGGCAATGGACCCGGATCTTCTCGGAAAAGCCACGCTCAAACTGCTGGCAACGCTGGTGTCCTCCTGCGACAAGAACACAAAGGAAATTCTGATTGCCGGGGATCTGTCGGCCGAGATTGAGGGGACCGACCTGCTTGCAATGGTTCCGGAGTTCAAAGGGAAAACGCCTGTCGGGTCCTATGAATGCACCGCAAATGCGATGCAGGTCCTGTTCCGGGATGTGAGCGAGGCGGAAGCGGACGGCTATCAATCCAAGGTCCTTTCTGACGGGTACAGTCTCTATTCCGGCGATCAGACAACCGGAAAAACGAAGAGCGCCAAGAACCGGTTTCTGACCTTCCGGCGCGACCGCTGTATTCTGACGCTTCTCTACACGCCGAGTGACCGCATTCTGCGCGTGCTGATCGAGACCACCGACTCCTCGGCGCTCGGTTGGCGGGCAGAGGATCAGACCCCGGTGGAGAAGGTCTGCGACGTCACGTTGACGCAGGTCGGACTGCTTTACGATGTCGGCAGTTTCAACGGTATGTGCTACGTGATGCGACTGGAGGACGGTAGTTTCATCGTCACCGATGGCGGTCATGCCCTGCAGAAGAACGCAGATCGGCTTTATCGGATTCTGCGTAAGCAGGCACCTGATCCCGACAACATTGTGATTGCGGCGTGGATCTTCTCGCATTCGCACGGAGACCACAGCGGAATGTTCCCGTATTTCA
Organism: uncultured Eubacteriales bacterium; assembly: GCA_900547725.1. GTDB lineage: Bacteria > Bacillota > Clostridia > Oscillospirales > CAG-272 > UMGS1865. Next base: position 24,878 of record URHR01000012.1, on the reverse strand, counting down.
CCGCTTCCTATGCCGACCGCGTAACGGTTGAGCGGTTTATCTACAATTTACCGACCGCCCGACAGATTACCGGGGACAATACCGCCGGAGGAAACAGCAGGATAACCAATCAGGTCGGGCACTACCGGGATGCAGTCGTCACCAATGCACACCCGGGGCAGGTGATGCTGATTCACGGCGCGAAAATCCGGATTCTCTACACGGCGGATCTGTTTGTGCCGCAGGAGATCTCCTACGGCAACACCGCCAGTATGTGCTGGACCGTTGAAGCGGGCGGTGTAAAGACCATGATGATGGGGGATCTCGGCGCAGAGGTGGCATCGGTGATGGAGGCGATTTACAGCGATGATGTGTTTGCCGCCGATGTGCTCCAGGTGGCGCATCACGGAATCAGATCCTCGCCGAGCATCCTCTATCCGAAAGTGAATCCCGCATGGGCGCTGATACCGCTGGGGACCGGTCCGCTCTCGGTGTGTGAGTACGCGGAGGACTGTATCAAATTTGTCAATGCCGCGCACAACCGCTTCTTCTTTACCTCCGAAAAATGCAGGGATCGCGTGTATGTTGCCAACGACGACATTCTGATTCTGACCTTCCGCAACGGGCAGGTTGCGGATTCCCGTTTGTACGATACCGATTCCGTTTATCTGAATTCCGACACGGAAAGGAGTGCGATGCAATGAAGCTGAAGAATAAACGGTGCGTATCTTGGTTTCTTGCCTTTTGCATGGTGCTGATCTGCGCTTTGGTACCGGGGGCAGGTGCCGATGCTGCCGAAAATGAGGCAAAGATCGGTGAGACCGAGTATGCAACGCTGGGGGAGGCGATTGATGCCTCGAAGGATGGGGACACCATCACGATCCTGCGGGATCTGACTCTGACCGCAACCAACAAGGAAATCTATAAGAATATCACCATCGACGGCGGCGAATCCAAGTATAAGATCACCGCGACCGACAACAAGTATACCTTTCAGTTCTGCGACAGCTTCACGCTGAAGAATCTGAAGCTGGATACGCAGGCAGGGTTCCGCTTCTGGAACACCAGCCGGAACGGGCGGGAAGCGGTCGTCGGAACGCTGGAGAATGTGGAATGGACGGTCGGCAAAGGGCTGTTTGTCAACCTGCAGGGCGAAAAGTCGGGCATTCCGCAAACGCTGAACCTGATCCGCTCGACCATTACCAAAACGGCGGTCGCGGGGGACCCCATCATTGCAACCTACAACAAGGGCGGCAGCGATATTACAATCAACATAGAGGACAGCGTGCTGAACCAGAACGGCGGACAGACAAACGCCCACACGGGAAACAAGTCGATGCTCTTCTTCTATCAAAAGGGCAATGTGACGCTGAATGTGAAGGGCAACAGCACCCTGAACTATACACCGCTCGGAAAAGCGGATTCCGTGCAGGCACTGGCGGTCATCGGCTCTGCAACGGTGACGGTGAATCTTGAGAATACGGTGCGGCTGCATCTCGCGGAATCGAAAAACGCAACGGCAAAGCACGGATTTCTTTACAGGGACGGGAGCGGGACCGCGGCAGTGAACGATGCGGGCGCGGTCTGGAGCGCCACCCGTGCCGTTGCGGCAGAGGGCATCCTGAAGCCGGATTTTGACAGCTACAACGGTGAAACAACAATCTGCTGGAGCCTGAAGGACGGCGATCGGCTCGTTTCGGCAGGCGCGGAGTCTTCCTTCCGCTACGAGGCGACCTCGGAGACGGTTTTGTGCTGCTTTTCGACCTACGCCTATCGGCAGGAGGATTTCGTGATGAATGCCGGTGCCGCCATCCGCACCGAGGCGCCCAATGCGATGCAGATTTCCGGCGCGATTGCGAAAACGCTTTCCGATTACCTTGCGGAGGTCGGGCATAATGTCACCTATGAACTGTTTCTGGTGAAAAAGGCCGATCTGGAAGCAACCAAACTCGGCGGCGAGGTCTACAATCTGCAGCTGCTCGGCGGGCGGGACAAAAAGCAGGTCAACCGGATCTATTGGAGCGAGAGTGAGGACGGCAAGACGCTCCTGTTCCGGGGCTGTGTTTACGGTCTGGACGCAGAGGAGGAATATGTGATGGTTGCCGCCGTGACCTTCCTGTTCGGCGAGGAGGAGATGCTGTACCATTCCGAAATCGTGGAGGCAGACCATGTGCGCTCGGTCCGGGGCATTGCAGCCATGGCTCTCGGGGACGCAGAATATGCCGGTAACGACTATCTGAAATCGCTTGTCTCCGGTGCAACCTGAACCGGAGCGGAAAGAAGGGTATCTTATGAAATACATCAAACCGACCCTGTTGGTCCTGTTCCTGCTTGCGTTTCTGCTTACCGCGGTTTCCTGCACCGATGCGGGAGAGAATAAGCCCGGCACATCGACTCCGACGGGGACCAAGCAGCCCGCGCAGCTCACCGCAACCGACTCCGGCGATGTTACCGAAGCGCCGACCGAGTCCCGCACGGACTACGATGAAATGGACACCGACAATAAATGGACCAAGACATACTGACCGGCAGACCCTGCGGCGACACCGATGAGAAAGGGAAAAGAGGATAAATGAAGATCGCAACCAACACGGGCTTTGTTCCGGCATTGACGGATTACGCACACGGCATTCCGATGTTGCGGCAGGCAGGCTTTGACTGCTTTGATTTGTCGATCTGCTGCCAGATCGATACGGACGGATATTTTGAGGGCGCAGAAGGGGAGACGCGGGCAAAGGAGGTGCGCCGGATTGCCGATGCCTGCGGCATGGTCTGCAACCAATCTCATGCGCCTTACCCGACCTCCTATCGGGATGACACCCCGGAGCACATCGAAATGAATCGGGTGCTCCCGGAAAAACTGCGGCGCGCGATGGAGATCGCCGCCATCGTTGGCGCAAAGGCAATTGTGGTTCATCCTCAGCAGCATCTGAGATGGGCTGACTGCGCCGCAGAACTGAAGGAACAGAACCTTGCGTTTTACGAGTCGCTTCTGCCGCTGTGCCGTGCCTACAACATCCGGGTTGCGGTTGAAAACATGTGGCAGCGCAACCGGTTCGGGCGCTCGATTGTGGATTCGGTCTGCTCGACCCCGCGTGAATTTCTGGACTATATGGAAATGCTGGACAGCGAGTGGTTTGTCGCCTGCCTGGATATCGGGCATTGCACGGTGACCAACCACCGCCCCGAGGATCTGATCCGCACGCTGGGGAAAAAGCACCTGCACGTGCTCCATATACACGACACGGACGGAAAGGCTGACCTGCACACCCTGCCGTTCCAGTCAACCGCAACCGATTGGGAGGCGGTGACGGACGCGTTGGCAGAGATCGGTTATGAAGGGGAGCTGACCCTGGAGGCGGATAACTTTCACGGCAGGATTCCCGCCGGGCTGTTGCAGCCAACGCTGAACTATATGGCGTCGGTTGCGCGCTATCTGGCGGATGCGACCGAGCGGAAGAAGCAGGCACTGAAAGATGCCGGAGTCGGGCAATGGGAAGGGAGCGGTTTATGAATCTTCTGCAGAGAGTCGGAGAGGCTGTTCCCATCCAACAACCCGGCATGGCGGATGCCATACCTGTACGCGAAAGGACTGCATGACTGACGGCGCTATGAAACAAACGGAAAACAAGAACCCCATCCGGGCGTGTCTGTTCGATCTGGACGGCGTGCTGGTATTCACCGACCGCTATCACTATCTGGCGTGGAAATCCGTTGCGGATGAGAACGGTTGGGATTTCAATGAAACGGTTAACCTCCGGCTTCGCGGCATTCCGCGCCCGGAATCTCTGAACGAAATTCTGAAATACAATCATATTGAACTTGCGGATGCCGAAAAGGCTCGTCTGGCAGACCTGAAAAATACCCGCTATGTGCAGATGCTGCAGGGGATCGGAGAGAACGATGTCTATCCGGGCGCCTTTGCCCTGATTCGGACGCTCCGAAACAGGGGCATCCGGATTGCGCTTTGCTCCTCGAGTAAGAACGCCCGTCTCGTGCTGGAAAAGCTGGGTGTCCGGGATCTGTTTGACGCGATCGTCACGGGCAATGACATCCGGCATGCAAAGCCGAACCCCGAAATCTTTCTCACCGCCGCAACCCGGCTTGGGGTTCCGCCGTCTGCCTGCGTGGTCTTTGAGGATTCCCTGGCGGGCATTCGGGGGGCAATTGCCGCAGGGATGCAAACGGTTGGCGTCGGAAACCGCGCGGAGCTTGGCGGCGTGGCTGACTGCTGTCTGGATTCCTATGAGGAACTCGACCCGGACACCCTCCGACTTCGGGAAGTGTGAGGCAGGGAAGAAACAAATGCACAAACAAATGACAGCAAAAAGAAAGCGCCGATAAGAGGGGTTTGCCGTCTGCGGACGGCGACGAGGACTTCGCGCCCCGCCCTGCGCCGCCTCCCCAAAAAGGCGGGCGAAAACTTTCACTGCTTTGTCTACAGTCAGCGAAGCCCCAACCGTGCGGTTGGGGCTTCGTTCATTGAACCGTTATTTTCAGCGCGTGACCTTTATCATAGGGGGTCCCCGTCAGGACATACTGCGGGATGACCTTCGCCTGCCCGTCCGGGGTCTTTGCCTGAATCTCGGTGTAGTAATCCGCATGGAGATGCCCGCAGAAAACGCCGCCCACAACATCCGCGCTGTTCACGATCATTCGGTAAATCGCACCGTTCGTGCTGTCGGGATCGGTAAACGGGTTTGCAACGGTCGAACCGGTGTAGAAATTGAAGGAGGTTCCCGCGCCTTTTCCCACATAGCTTGCATTGACATCGCGGTCTTTCGGATTGCCGGTGCTGATCGGCTCATGGAAGAACAGGAGCACCGTATAGCCCTTTTCGCGCGCCAGTGCAAGGTCGGCGCGCAGGAGCGGCACCTGCTCGTTGCGGAAGCTGCCCGTGCCGTTGTCCATCTGGATGACCATAACCTGATCCTTCACAACGACAGCGGTATACAGAATATCATGCTCCCACTTTTCCTTCACCATCTGTTCGCGCTCTTCAAGCGTGTATATTTCGTCTACCCTGCCTTCCATTTTCTGCTCGCGTTCATGGTTTCCGAGCGCGATCAACACGTGGCTGACCTTGCCGTCCCCGTCGCGATAGCGATCCCATACCGTTTCCTTCAACAGGTTCATGCTTCCTTCGGAGAGGTAGTCGATCGCGTCTCCCGTGATGACAATCCGGTCGGGGTTCTGGCTGTCGGCATAGTCCAAGGACGCTTTCGCATTCGGGACAAACGCGCCGTTCGCACCCCATTTCCGGTTCTCAAAGGTGCTTTTCAGTGTGGAATTCTTCAAATCCTCCGCCGTGCAGGTGCCGATGTGCAGGTCGGTCAGCTGAATCACCGTTACGGGGTCGCCGCCCTTGCCGCTGTCGATTGTGACCTCGCGGATTTTGACATCGTTCCACATTCCGTAGTGCCACGGATCCTTCGGAGTGTCCGGTTCGGTCGGCTTTGCGGTGGTTGCCGGAGTCGTTGCGCTGCTGCTTGGCGCAGTGCCGTCGGTTGTTGTCGGCAGTTCGGTTCCGCCGCCCGCGCACCCGACCAGAGCCAGCGCCAGAAGTCCGGAAAGGAACAGCGTCCGTCTTTTTTTCATCGGTTTCATAGGTTCTCCCATAAGCACATACGGGGAGCAGACGGCAAGTCCGCTCCCGGATGTTTGATTCTTTATTTTGTCAGCCAGTCTGCCAGATCTGCCGCAACTTTACCGTTCTGCTTGAACTGCTCCAGCGCGCCGGAGAAAGACGGGTAAGTTCCGTCCATAGCGGCGGACGCGATAAACGCGATTCCGCCCGGATTCAGATAATGACCGAGGTCAAAGCAGAGCGAATCGTGGATGATCTGCAGCGACTTCAGCGACTGCGGATCTTTCATCGCCTGTCCCTTCAGCAGAACATCGTAATAGAAGGGAACGACAGAGGTATAGCCGTTGTAAGCAAGGCATTCCACAACGTCGCCCATGCAACCGCGGAACGCGTCGGTCGTGTTGGCGGGGAGCGCGAAGGTATCCGTTCCCGAGCCGACCAGAGACTGATAGCTTGCTTCCTTGTCGTAGCGCGGGAAGGGGAGGATGCCGAAGTTCATATCGCGGTAATCGGTTGCCGCAACCTTGATGTTATCGTCAAAGTATGCAACCGTTCCGCTTTTGAAGGCATTCCGCGCCGAGCCGAGGTCGGTTTCCCACTTGGCATATTCGCCCTTGACAAAGGTTGTGAATCTGTCGATTGCCGTAATGGCGCGCTCGTTGTCAACGCCGATGCTGAAGGATGCCGTATCGCCGTCCTTGTTGATGACGATTGTGGAATATCCGGTTGCATACATCGCGTCCATCGGTCCGCGGCTCTTCTCGCTCTGGTAGCCGTAGCCGCCCGAACTCTGCAGGGTTGTGCCGACTTCCTCCACCACCTTGAAGAAATTCTCAAAGGTCCATTCGTCTTTCGCAACCAACTCATACGGATCAGTTCCCTGTGCGGCGTTGACAAGATCCTTGTTGAAGAACAGACCGTTGGTAGAGCCGATGCTGAGATAGGAGATATCGCCGTTTGCCGCATAAAGCGCGCCGCTCGGCGTTGTCCATGCGTTTTTGATGTTCTGACTCCACCACGGCGCATCCGGATTGATGGCGGACACGGTGTTCCAATCCAGATAGTAGCCTTCAATGGCTTCATGGAAGATCTTCATGCCGTGGTTGAGAACCAGACCGTAAGCGTTTGTTTCGGTCATGTTCGATTCTTTTACCCGCTGATGAACCTCATCCTCGCTTTTTTTCTCGAATTGCAGGGTCACATGCAACTGCTTTTCCGCCGCAAGGTTGCGGTAATAGACCTTCTGATCCAACTCATTGTCGTTGAGCTTCTCAACCGCCATTTCGTTGACGTAGTCGGACTGATCGCGCATGAGAATCCAGAATTTGTCGTAATCGTAGGTGTTGCCCGAGTAGTTGGGGGTCAGTTCGCCGTCACCGCCCGTTGTGATCTCTTCTTTGGTCTCTTCCTTGGTTTCGGAGTCGGTCCGATCCGGGGGAGTCGGGTTCTTCTTGCCGCAGGCGGCAAGCCCCAGCGCCATAACAAGCGCCAGAGAGCCGAGCCCCAGCCGTTCCAACAGTGTTTTTGCGTTTTTCATTTCGGTTTCCTTTTGCCTTTAACCGGCAGAACCAACATCCCAGATTTTTGTGTAATCGGCGGTGTCGTCGTGCGGCACACCGTAGGATGTTGCAATAATATCAAGCGTGTCGGATGCCATCGCTGTCATTTCGGGTTTCAGATACTGCTTTTTCATCAGATAAATCCCCCTATCATTCAATATTCGACCGTGATTTTCAGTGCGTGACCTTTTTCGTAAGCCATGCCGGTCAGAAGAATCTGCGGAATGTTGCGGGTTTTTCCGAGAATTTCGCTGTAGAAATCCCCGTGAACATGTCCCGCGAACACCGCCGCGATGTTGTCGGAATTCTCACGGATGAGATTCCAGATTGCCGCGCTCGCTTCGGAATCGTGGTTTGTTCCCGCCGCGACATTTTCGTAAAGGTTTTGGGTCGGATTGACACTGCTGTCAGGGGTATAGGTTGCGTTCACGACCCTATCGTCGGAACTGCCTGTCCCGATGGGTTCGTGGAAGAACAGAAGCACGACATAGCGGTTTTTCTTTGCCAGCTCGAGGTCTTTTTTCAGCAGCTCAACCTGTTCCGCATGGAAGAGGTTGCCGGAGTGCGGCTGTGCGACCTCGTCGCGGTCATTCAGACCGTTGTCCATCTGAATGACCATGACCTTATCCCGCAGAACGCGGGAGGTGTAAATCGGATCGTGCTCCCAGTTGTCTTTCAGCATTTTGAAACGGTCTTCTTCGCTGACCGTTTCGTCAACCTTGCCGTTCATTTTCTGAACCATCTCGTGGTTTCCGGTGGCGATCAGAACCTTGCCCGGATAGCGACTCCAGATCTTTTCTTTCAAAAGATTCAGACCGCCCATGGACAGATAGTCCAACGCGTCGCCCGTAATCACAATCTGGTTCGCGTCAAGCCCGTCGGCATAGTCGAGCGCATAGCCCAGATTGCGCAGAACGCTGTTCCTGTTGGGCCATGTCGGCGGGGTTGCCGATTCGCCGCGGTTTTGCGCCGTGCTTGCAAGAGTCGGATTATTCAGATCCTCTTCGTTGCAATAACCGATATGCAGGTCGGTCAGCTGAACAATGGTTACGCTATGCCCGGTTTCCCCGGCTCTAATCGTAAAATCCCGTGTTTTCAGACCGTTTGCAAGCGCGGTCGGGGTCGTGAGTTCCGAGGTTTCGAGCATCAGTTTTTTTTTGCGGCGTAAGCCTTCAGCACCTCATACTGCGCCGGAGTGTAGGGGCTGTAAACATCTTCTGCAATCTTGTAGCAGTACTCCTCGCTCTGCGTGGACTTTGTGTCGGTGAGCGCCGCTTCCGCAACATTGACCAGACTCCGGACATTGTCCTTCGCGGTGAAATCGGAGTAAACGATGTACTCTGTGCCGTCAATCGTGTAAACCGCATAGGCTCTTGCCGCAAACTCGGTGGTAAACTCCGCATCGGGCAGATTGACCAGAGCCGCATTGTAGGCGGTCTTGTCTTTGCCCTTCACCGTGCCTTCTTCGGTTGCCACGATGTTTGCAAACTTGATATTTGCCGCCGTCAGCGCCGCGATGGTGAACTCGGTGTCGCCGAGGTCAGCCGCCTTGACAATCAGTGTGCCGTAGCGGGTAGGCGTTGCGTTGTTGACCAGCATGGAGGTGAACCGCAGACCGTTCGAGTTTTCCGTGTCAGGCACGATACGGACGGAAGCGCCGAATTTCATTTCGGGGGTGTAGATGTGATTCTTGGTCAATGCCGAATTGCCACCGTATTCCACTTTGGCGGTAAACGTCGCACGGTCGGAAAGATTATAAGTTGTGCGGGTGGTGTGAGGATACAGCATTGTTCCGTTCGGAACGGAAACAGAAGCTTTGTCGAGCAGATTGAATACAAAGGATTTCAGCGGGTTGCCGCCGTTTGCCACCGAAACAGCAGTTTTTCCGCTTGCCGCCTGATAGGAAACTTCATCTTTAATGGTCAGAACCAAATCGCAGTTTTTTCCGCAAGCATAAAAACCGTTATCCTCTGCTTTGCCCTGCCAAATCAGTTGCGTCTGACCTCCGATTGTAACATTTACCGCTTGCGTATTGTTGATGAAATTCATAATTCTGTTGGAAGCGGTCAGGACAGAGTTCCCCGAAACATTGATATGAACCGCAACGCCCAATCCGTTATAACTAAAAAGATTTCCGTTGTTGGAAGCATTGGTCGATGTCATTTTGGAGTCTGTTACCGTTACATTTGCAACATTGCTGATAACATTGCAACCGGCTTTGATATCAGACCCACCGATAACATTCAATGCGCCGCCTTTCAAGTTGAAGCCCGCCATATTGGGATTTTTGGATGTATCAAATACCACGTTGTCCAGATTGACTGTAATCTTGCTTCCGTCGGTGCTCCAGAACATTGCACCACCCTTATCCGAACCAACGATGCTGATATTGCAGTTCTTCAGATTCACCGTTGCCATTTTGCTCGGCTCATAGTGAATAAAGAATCCGTTTGCACTGCGGTCAATTGCAGCCTGCGCAGTCATAGTGCAATCTTCAAATGTCAGTGTGCCATTCTGACGGACATCTCCAAACGCTTCGTTTGCACCACTCACCAAAACAATATTCAGATTCTTCACGGTCAAATTGCCGCCTGCCGCGCGGAATCCCCACTTGGAGTTGTAGGTCTGTCCGTTTCCGTTGATGGTTAAAGTCTTACCGCTCGGAATGGCAACAGATGTATGCAGGAACTTTGTGTTTACGGCGTTTCTCACCTCTTGGCTGACATGGATTGTATCAATCAGCGTAATGGTTGCCTCATTGCCTGCGCCGAGCGCAGCAACCAAGGCATTGGGCTGATCCTCGGTGTATCCGGTGTCAGCCGCAGAGAAGAATTTGTAGTAGCCGGTAAAATCGGCGTTCGGCTCTCCGACACGGCAGACATATCCCTCCGCTTTTGCGAGTGCATCGTAATCCGCTTCCACGGCGGAAGCAGGCAGGACACACAGGACAGAGGTCATGAGCATTGCAAGGACTAAAAACACGGATAACAGTTTCGTTTTCATTGCATTTCTCCTTTGTCTTTTTTTCATCGCGGCTTTGTTCTTTGCTTTTCCATTCTCTTCCCGTCCGGACAGAAACAGGATGAAAAACGAATTTTACGAACCTTTATCGTGACGGTTTTGTAGAATTCGACCAAACAGTTGCGATGTTACAGCTCTATTATAGCATACCCGCCCTTGTTTATCCATTGCCTTTTCAATCCAAAAATCTTTGATTTTCAATCTTTTCGCTTGACAAAAAAGGATTGAAATGCTATAATAACCTTGAATCTGCAAAATCATGAGCTTCGCTTTACAAAGCACATTCTCTCCCCGATCCCCGCGTCAAAGGAGGTCCGCTATGGTTATCACCCACATTCGGGAAAACACAACCAAAATCTTTTTTCCGAAAATTGTCAGTCAGGCACCGCTCCGCGTTCTGGAAATCGGCAGAAGCAACCCGCCCGCAGGCTATGACTCCGGCAATATGCCCCGTCCCGTCTGGGTTCTGCACTATATCGTGAGCGGAAGCGGCGTGGTTTGCGGCATTCCGTTTTCCGCCCCCGGTGCCTTTCTTTTTACGCCCGAAACCGTTCAGCGCTACACCGTTGACGCCGACAGCGGTTTTTTCGAGCAGTACTGGATCAAATTTTCGGGTTCTGCCGCGCCCGCCTACCTCTCGGAAGCGGGTATGCCGACCGATGCGGGCGTTTTTTCTTGCGACTATATCCATAAAGCGGTTGCTCTGCTCCGCGAGGCGCTGTCGCTCTCCTTTTATCGGAACATGGACGAGGGCTACTGCATGCTCGGCGTTCTCAGCCGACTGTTTGCGCTCCACGCCGCCGGGCAGCGCGGGACAGACAACGGCGTACAGCACATCAGTCAAAGCGTTCTCCGCATCTGCGACTACATTCACGAACATTATACCGATACCCTCACGGAGCGCGCGCTGGCTGATCTGGTTCATTTCTCCGTTCCCTATATGCACAAGAGATTTGCTAAGGAAATGGGGATTCCCCCGATCCGTTACCTGAACCAATACCGCATTCAATGTGCCCAACGCCTGCTGTTGGAAGAAAACCTGACCGTAACCAAAATTGCGGAGGCAACGGGCTTTATTGACCCCAACTATTTCTGTTGCGTTTTTCAGCGCTTCAGCGGCGGGCTTTCCCCAACCGAATACCGCAAGCGTCATCTTCTCCACACTGACCCGCCGCAGGGGGAGGATATGCCGTGATATAATAAGGAACAGAAAAAGCAGAGGCTGTTGTGCCTCTGCTTTTTGGTCAATAGAATTTAGTCCAATTCTTGTTCTCGTTCTTGTTTTCGCAGCTGTCGGTCTGTGCCGTATATCCCTCAACAAAGATTTCCCGAATGCGCTCCACCTGCTCGGCGGTCACGCCCTTGGAGATCAGCCATGCCTTTGCCTTCTCGGCTTTCGTCTCGCCCTCAAACCCGTCCAGCTTGCTCCACCATTGCCTGAATTCGGTCGTGTAATTGTTGATTCGTGAGCCATGTGTGGAGAAATTTGTAAACAGATAGTCCCGCGCGATGTCGTCATAAGCGGCGCCGCAAACCGTCAGGAGAATAAACGAACAGATGCCGGTCCTGTCCGCTCCCGCCGTGCAATGGAGGTAGACGGGATTCTTGTCCGCCTTGGCAATCAGCCCGAAAATCGTTCTGTATTCGTCGGCAAATTCCTCAAACCGCCGTTTTTCGGTGCCCGACGGAATGGAGACTGCGGTATAACGGATGCCGTCTGCATACGGTCCCTTGCATTGGTATTCGTCCCGCAGGTCGATCTCCTGCCGGATGCCGAGGCGCACCATCTCCGCCTTCCCCGCGTCCGTGATGCTGTCCGGCTGCGCGCCGCGATAGTACAGCCCCTGTCGGATCCTTCCACCCTCCACCAACGAGGAAGCGTATCCGCCGATGTCGCGGACATTCGTCACACCGTCAATATACAGGTTGCGCGGACCCACGGTGCCTGTTGTGGTTCGGTGAATCGGGTTGTTCTGTGCCTCGGAAAGCGTTGCTCCGCCGCGCCACCAAACCGTCTCTCCCAGCATCAGATTGTAAAGGCGATAGCTTCTCGACCGCAGACCGTAAACCGTCACCGCGCCGTCAAATCTATCGTTGTCTGCATACTGCATCACATATCCGTCCGCGCTTTCCGCACAGTCTCCGGAGAAATCCAGCAGCGTTCCCCTCGGTCGGCTCCATTCCTGCACGCCGCTTGCATAAGCGACAATGTTAGCGGGGTTCGGATCGGTCAGATACCGATACTGCAACGCCGTATGGAAATCATATTCGGGAACAATGCTCTCAATCGGCGGCGCATCGTCCAACTTTCGGATTGCAAAATCGAAATAGTCGATGTTCGGATTGCCCTTTCCCGTGTCCGCCGCGACACAGACGCGGAAAGCGTGCCGCCCCGCAGGCAGGGTAACCGCCGTATACGAAAACCGCTCCCACGCAGTGATGTCGTCCCGCGCCGCAAGCACGGTTTTCGTCGGCAGAATCGGCATACTTCTGTTTTCATCGATCAGGAAGGAATAGGACAGCGTAAGGTCCTCGTCACGGCTTTTCCACTTGTTGGTCTGCGCATATGCCGCAGTCATTTCGAGTTCCGAGGGAAACGCCAGCTCAATCCAAAATTCAAAGTACCCGCCTTTGGAAATGTCCCCGGTCGCCGCCGCAAGGAATTTCCCGCCGGATGCGTCCGCACGCTCCACTACCACGGTCGGATTGTCGGATGACTTTTTGTAATTTGCCGTGTCAACTGCTTCCGCTTCCAGACGTGCCGTCCCTTCCTGATAAATCCGAAGCGTGTTTCCGACAACTTCATATACCGGAAGCTGCGGCGATTCGTCCATATTCTCGCCGGAGGTCGGCTGTTCGGTGGGCGGCAGGGTTTCCGGCTTCGTGTCGGTCGGTTGCCCGGTCTCCATGCCGGAGGTTGCAGCCCCGCCGCAAGCCGTACCGCAAAGCATCAGAACCGCCAAAGCCGCCGAAAGAATTACAATCCGCTTTTCCATGTCACGTCCTCCCTTTGCAATGGCTACACTTATTATAACATAAAAAGGCATCGGTTGTCCACCGCTTTTCAAGCCTAAAATCTTCAATAATCAAGCCTTTTCGAGGAATGCAGCAGGCGCCGGTTTTGTGTCAAAAAGCTCTCGCGCAAACTGTGGAAGGCTTTTGGGGTCACGGTTGGGGTCAATGGCTTTTCCTGAAATTCCAAAAGCGGAGAGAAAATGAGAAAAAGCCCCCGAAATCTTACGATTCCGAGGGCTTTTCTTGGCGGAGAAGGAGAGATTTACGAACAGAACTCAGGCGGGAGAGGGGAGTCTCTCCCTCAAAAGCGGGTGCAAACAAAGCAATTCCGCCGTCAATCGGAGTGCCCCGCCTGACCGGATACCAAACAGACCAACCCCGCCAAAAAGAGAACCCAACCCTTACGGGTCGGGTTCTCTTTTTGGCGGAGAAGGAGAGATTTGAACTCTCGCGCCGTTATTCACGGCCTACACCCTTAGCAGGGGCGCCTCTTCGGCCTCTTGAGTACTTCTCCGAATACTCATCCGAAGCCGCCGCTTGCATGGGCTTTCGGACCTTCTTATTATACTATATTCTCCGCCGTTTGTCAAGCCTTTTTCGAAAAAATGCAATTTAACTTTTGTGAAATTAGGGAAATATATTGGTGATATACTTTTTTAATTGTTTGCTGTCATAAAATTCGGAATACGGTATCTCTGTATCAGGTGATAATCCGGATTCGATTGCATAAAAGGTTTGGTGGTTATTTTTATCTGTCTTTACATATCGGTAGGTGTTGTTGGAACTGATTGCAATTGCCGTTCCGTCTGCCAATACCAACGGCAATACACTGCACATTCCGCCGCCGGTCCGTTGCCCGATTACTTTTGCAAGGTTTTGCTCTTTCACAATGCTGACAAAGGTGTTTGCGGCGCTGAATGTATAGCCGGATGATAGAATGACCCAACGATATTGATCATAAGCATCATCGTCATAGTAGCCGTCGCCGTCCGTGTCGACCTTGAACGAGGTTGTAAGAAATTCGCCCGTCAATTTGTCATAGGAGGAGATTTTGGGAACCTTGTCAGAAAGAAATCCGAGAACTCGTTTCATTGCGCCGACATTACCGCCGCCATTCAGGGAAAGATCAAGAACGATCGTTCTTATGCCGGAATGTTTCTTGATTTGCTTCATGCAATGTTGCATATAGTAATAGGAATCGTATTTCCATGCCGTATCTTTCAGATTTCCCTCACTGTCATATAATTCTGCATCACTTCCGGTAGTAAAGGAAGTCAAAGGGATGATGGCGATGTCCTCATCGTACCGGACGGAATCCAACTTTTCTGCAGAGTATGCCTGCTGTTGCAACAATTCTTTGCGGGTTTCATAAAATTTTGTGCGGATTTCTCCGATTTCAGGACCTGTGAGGTCTGGATCGTCACAGAAATCGGCATATATTGGGAATGTATCTATCCGTGTATGTATCTCATCCAACTTTTGATAGATCAGGTTTTGGTATCCTTGAATATTATCATCAGCGTTGTCAGACCAAACCAGATTCCATATGTCTTGGGAGATGTAATCTTTGAACCTTTCAATCTCTTTGTACTCTTTTAATCCATAGAAATAATCCGTTGCAAACAGCAAACTGTTGACAGCCGCAATTCTCATGGCTTTACTTTGGCGTTTTCCGTTCAGAGAAGATTGGTAAATCTGCCGATACGCTTTTGCGGAAACTGACATTTCCCCATAATATCCGTAGTATGCGTCACCGTTATAATACACATTGTATTGCTGAGTAGAACAAAACAGAAGATTGACGATCACGAAGGGGACGAGGCATTTTTCGTCATAATAAAGAATGTCAAAATAATATCCGCCTATATTGAATGTAACCGGATGTTTTTGTTCGGATGAGATATGGGTTGTCTTGGTAAAAGCTCCGTAATCCGTGCTTTGATTTTCTTTCAGGACATGGTAGAAAAAATTAAAATCGCTGACCGAGATGGTATCGGTGTCCCATTTTACATCTAATCTGCTATGGAAATCGCCGCTTTGAAGATAAGCAAACAAGGAAAAGGTGTTTTGATTTGGATCGTATTTGTATTTAAGCAAATCACCACAATTAAAATACCCATTCAGTGCCTGTATAAATTGCAACAAACTGACATACGGTACATCGTTTCCGTCAACATAATAGGTTTGTATCTCCGTGTCCGCAACCGCATAGTCGGTGGAGAGATTTCGAAAGGGGATTCGGCGCGTCCGGACTGTTCTGTCGTTGTCATTCTCGGGTATGATGGTTGCCTGAGATGCGGTTGTGCGCGCTTCATTGCCGTTTGGTGCGGAAGAACCGCCTTTTTTCTTACACGAGACTGTAACGGGGAATGTCAGCAGGAGGGCGAGCAACAGGCATAGCAGCCGATACCGATGCTGTTTCATTTTTATCCTTTCCCTTTCCGAAACACGATCAGTTTGCTGATAAAATAGTTCGCAATCACGACCACGACTGCGGCGGCGATCTTGAACACGTACTCATTCAGTCCGAGCGCGGTCACGAAAACCGCCATGATGGCTTCCTGCATGGCGAGGGTGAGGACGCGTCCGCCCGCGAAAGTCCCGAGTTCGCCGAGGACGGGCAGGAAGCCCTTCTTCCGACTCCCGAACACCAGCGCGCGGTTTGTAACGAACGCAAACAGCACTGCCGCAATCCATGCGACGGTATCGATCGCGTGGACGATGACGCGGGACTGCTCCATCTGCTCCGCGAAGATGCGGTATCCCGCGAAGCAGACGCCCCAGTCGATGACCGTTGTCAGTCCGCCGAAGATGAGGTACAGCAACTGCTCGCGGTATTTTTCCCACAGCGCCCGAATCTTTTCCTTCATGCTTTGCCTCTTGTCAGTTTGCCACCGTATAGGTTGTGCCGTCCTTGGTATCGATCAATGTCACGCCCATTGCGGACAGTTCGGCGCGGATGCGGTCGGCTTCGGCGTAGTTCTTCGCCGCCTTTGCCTGCTTACGCGCTTCGATCATGCCCTCGATCTTTTCCGCCAGTTCTGCGGGAATCTCGGGCTTTGCCGGCTCTGCGGTTTCCTCGCGCAGCTTCTCGGCATTCTCGCACAGATTCAGGCACAGGACTTTGTCGTACTCCCGCAGAAGTGCCAGTTTGGTTGCATCGTTGGTTTTGGTTTTGAGAACGTCGTAGACCGCCGTGACTGCCAGCGAGGTATTGAGGTCGTTATCAAGCGCCGCGACGAATTTTGCGCGCTCGGTATCGAATGCGGCTTGGTCGACCTGTTCGCCGTCCTTCAGCGCGGCGATTTTGGCAATCAGCTTGTGATACGCGGTCTTTGCGTTGTCCATGTTCTCATAGGAAAAGACCAGTGATTTACGGTAATGCGACTGCAGGCAGAAGAAGCGGTAGACCATGGGGTCATAGCCCTTTTCGGCAAGCAGGGAGAGCGTGAGGAATTCGCCCTTGGATTTGCTCATTTTGCCCGAAGTGGTATTGAGGTGGAGGACATGAAACCAATAGTTGCACCACTTATGCCCCAGATAGGCTTCGCTCTGCGCGATTTCGTTGGTATGGTGGGGGAATGCGTTGTCGATGCCGCCGCAGTGGATATCGAGGTGTTCGCCGAGGTACTTCATGCTGATGCAGGAGCACTCGATATGCCACCCGGGGTAGCCGACGCCCCACGGGCTGTCCCATTTCAGTTCCTGTGCGTCGAACTTGGACTTGGTGAACCAGAGGACGAAGTCCGCTTTATTGCGCTTATTGCCGTCTTCCTCCACGCCCTCGCGGACGCCGACGGCGAGATCCTCCTCCTCAAAGTTATGGAACACGTAGTACTGCTTGAGCTTGGAGGTATCGAAATAGATGTTTCCGCCCGCCTCGTAGGCGTAGCCTTTTTCCAGCAGGGCAGAGATGACCTTGATGAAGTCCGCGATGCATCCGGTTGCGGGTTGGACGACGTCGGGGGTGCGGATATTCAGCTTTTTGCAGTCCTCGAAGAAGCAGTCGGTATAGTATTTCGCGATCTCCATGACGGTTTTATGCTCGCGCTTTGCGCCTTTGAGCATTTTATCCTCGCCTGTATCCGCGTCGGAGGTGAGGTGACCGACGTCTGTAATATTCATCACGCGTTTGACGTCGTACCCCGAGAACCGGAGGTAGCGATCCAGCACGTCCTCCATGATATAGGTTCTGAGATTTCCGATGTGGGCGAAGTGGTAGACCGTCGGTCCGCAGGTATACATTTTCACTTTCCCCGGCTCGTTCGGCACGAACTCTTCTCTTGTTCTTGACAGCGAATTATATAAAATCATGGTGTTTCTCCTTTACTACTAAGACCTTGGGACTCTGTCCCAAACCCTGCTTAGAAAACTTTTGAAAAAGTTTTCTAAGGACTTTCAAAACTTTAACCTAATTGGATTTTGGGTTCTGTCTTTATATTGTGCTGATTTTGATGTAGCCGTATTCCGTGCTGCGAATTCCGGCTGCTCCCGCGCAAAATCCCGTCGAGCGGGATTTTGACGGCGGCGGTTTCCCGCCTTGCCTCGCTCCCGCTACCGGATAGAAATGGTTCAGGTTAGCTGCTGACTTGGAGGAACGACCCGTGTGTCGTTCCGCTCCGTTTGCCGGTTACATTGCCGCGAACGGATTCTATCCCGCAGAACAGTATATGCTCTGTGTCATTTTCAAACCAAATGTCAGTGGCACGATGTTCGCACTCTCCCCATAATTGCGTTGAAAGTTTTGAGGGAGGTTTGGAGGGAACTTCTTCAAAAGTTCCCTCCATCGCATCCCCCGCATCCTCCTACCGCTTTTTGACGGAGAAGCCGAACGAGCCGAGACGGCGACCGAGAGCGAAGTAGTCGCCATGCGCGTAGGCAAGGAGGTTGGCGCGCTCCAGACAGAGCTTGCCGTCGCGGTCGAGTAAGGTCTCGTCCACATCGACCGCAACGATGTCGGCAAGGAACATCTCGTGCGTTCCGAGCGGGACGCGATCGAACACGCGGCATTCAAGCGAGAGCGGACTTTCGGCAAGCAGGGGACATCGTACCTCGGTTGCCGGCTCGGGGGTCAGATGAAAGCGCTTGAACTTGTCCACCTTGCGCCCCGTGTAGACCCCGCAGGAATCGGTCGCGCGGACAAGCGCCGAGGTTGTCAGATTGATAACGAACTCGCCGCTCTCGCCGATCAGCTCGTAGGAGTAGCGCGAGGGACGAACCGAAATGTAGGTTTTGGGCGGGTTGGTGTTGAGAATGCCCGTCCACGCCACCGTAAAAACGTTCCGGCGGTCGCCTGCGGCGCAGGTGACCAGAACCGGCGGGACAGGCGCCAGAAGCGCGCCGCCTTTCCATTGAATTTTGCTCATGGGTGCTCCTTTGCTTCAGAGAATGTCCTCGCAGACCGTTTCGGGCTTGACCTCCAACAGCTCGGGATTTTCCGCGTGCCGCTTGATGATCTTGAACGCCGAGGCGTAGTAGTAGCCGTCGCAGATGCGCTCGTCGGTTACGATCTTCAGTTCGATGCACTTGCGCGTTGAGACGTTGCCGTCCGCGTCGCAGACCACTTCGGAGCGCCGCCCGCCGTAGGAAAAGAACACGGGGAGGTTGCCGAAGTCGTAAATATGGTGGTAGATCGGGCGGATGCCGAGCGAGCCCATGCTGGTGACGATCATCGTTCCGTGGAAGGGGGAAAGACGCAGAATCTTGCGCGGCATGATGCCGAAATAATCCAGAAAGCGCAACAGTCCGATGGTCCAACGGCAGAACAGCCCGGGGATCAGGGACAGGATTTTGTTCAGGCGATCGAACTCATTGCGGTCGTCGGGGGCTTCCCGAACGGCGGACACGGCGCGGTCGAACTTTTCGTAGACTTCGTCCACGGTGTCATCCGGCTCGAAGTCGACCTTGATGCAGGTATCGGGGGAGTCGATTGCCATCCGCTTTTTGACCACCATCACAATCTGAATGCCCTTGCGGGCGTAGATTTTCTGCCCGCTGACAAAGCGGTTGAGGGCGGGACGTTGGGAGATGGCGCGGATGTAAGAGGCAATGAGAATATGCAGAAAGCCGAAATTCGTCATGCCCGCGCGAACCTTTTCGCGACAGAAGCGGTCGGTCTTGGTCATATCGATAGAATCTGCGAAGTAGTTGCAGGCGTCGGCGCGTTGGGGCATGATGTAAGGCATCATTCTCGTCATGGGGTTGACGGTACGGAGTTTGTAGCCGTCCGGGCGGTCGCCCCAATGCCACCGACGTTTTTTCTGCTTGGAAGCGTCTTTCATAGGTTCCTCACTTTCGGGTTTGTGAATCGGATTTCACAAAATCACATCCTTTATTATAAACAAAAAAAGCGGAATATGCAAGGGCTTTCGCGAAAAAAATCGTGTTTGGGTTGAAAAAAGTGCAAAAATATGGTATACTGATAACGATTGCGGGCGGAAACGAGGGGAAGAGACAGATGAAGAAAGTGGAGATTTACACCGACGGTGCGTGCAGCGGAAACCCCGGACCGGGGGGATGGGGCGCGATTCTGGTCTGGAACGGGCACGAGAAGGAGCTGTCGGGGGGCGAGGCGGAGACGACGAACAACCGCATGGAGCTGACGGCGGTCATCGAGGCGCTTGCGGCTTTGCGCGAGCCTTGCGAGGTGGTTCTGACCTCGGATTCGAAGTATGTGATTGACGCGCTGACGCTCGGTTGGGCGGAAGGATGGCGCGCGCGGGGATGGCGGAAGGCGGACAGGTCTCAGGCTTTGAATGCGGATTTATGGGAGCGGCTTCTTTCTCTGGTCTCGCGGCATCGGATGACCTACGTCTGGGTAAAGGGTCACGCGGGGCATCCCTACAACGAGCGTTGCGACCGTCTGGCTGTGGCGTTTACGAAGAAATAGGGAAAGACCTTGGAGGGGAAAGAAGACCTTGGAGGGGGAGGGAGACCTCTTGAAAGAGGTCTCCCTCCCCCTCCAAACCTCCCTCTCCTTCCGAGAACTTCCCGCAAGTCCCCGCCTTTGCAGAGCGAAAAAACAATTTGTTTTTGACGGGCGGCGGGGACTTGCGGGAAGTTCTTTTTCGGGCAGGGAGGTGCGGTGCGGCGGATGGTGCGGCTTCGCACTCCGTTTGTGGGGAATGTTCCGGACGTGTTATATATGACGGTTGTATCAAAAAATCCGCAGGGCAACCTGCGGATTTTTTGGGACAGTGCAAAACGTATGTTACCGGCAAAAGATTGTACGCCTCACGGTAATCTGCTCACCAATATTCAGAACCGTATGTTCGCACTCTTCCCAAAATGCGTTGGAAGTTCTTGAGGGGGTCTTAGGGGGTACTTCTTCCAAGAAGTACCCCCTAACGCGTCCCCCCTTAGCGCAACTCTGCTACGATGCGGGACATTTCGTCGGCTTTGCGCTCCATGTCGGCAACCAATTTGAACTGAGTCCGGCAGCGATCCAGATTGTGGTTTTCGCGGTGAATGCGGAAGTAGTGGTCGCCGTCGATGTGGTCGGTGAGAAAGCGCATACCGCATTCCAGAGTCATCAGCTTGGCTGCGAAGGGGAGAAGCTCCAACTCGCGCGGCGTGACGCTGTCGCCGAGCGCTTCCAGATAGGCTTTGGTGTATGCGCGGAAGTAATTGAGGTCGAAGGAGACCTTGTCGAGATCCCGCTCGTCCTCGGCTGCGGTCGATGCGCCGAAGCGCAGGGAATCGCCGTAATCGTAGAGCATCGAACCGGGCATTACCGTGTCGAGGTCGATCACGCAGATGCCTTTTCCGGTTTCGGCGTCAAGCATGACGTTGTTCAGTTTGGTGTCGTTGTGCGTTACGCGGAGCGGGACAGAGCCGTCGGCAATCGCGTCGGTGATAATTCCCATCTCGGCGGCGCGATCCAGAACGAATCGGATCTCCGGCTCAACCGAGGCGGCGCGCCCAACGGGATCTTTGGCAAGCGTTTCGCGGAAAATGCGCAGACGGTCGGGCGTGTCGTGGAAGTGCGGGATGGTTTCGTGCAGTTTTTCGGCGGGGAAATCGGAGAGCATCCGCTGAAATTTTCCGAACGCCCGCGCGCTCTCGGCAAAGACCTCGGGGGAGGGGGCGCTGTCAATCGACACGGCGTTTTCAATGAAGAGATACACGCGGTAGCAGTCGCCGTCCGGGGTGCGATAGTAGGAGTGGTTATCGGTGGTCGGGATGACCGTCAGCGTTTCGCGCATCGGGTCGCCGCCCGCGGCAACGATTTTTGCGCGCAGGAAGGAGGTTACCGCAAGGATATTTTCCATCACGCCGTCCGGGTCGCGGAAAATGTCGGTGTTGATGCGTTGAAGAATGAAGCGCGGGGAAGTTCCCACAAGGTAGGTGCTGTTGATGTGCCCGTTCCCGTAGGGGGTGGAAATATGATTCAGATCATAGTGGCGCAGGATGTCCGATGCAAAATTGATATCTTTCATTTTTTTTTGTCAGAAAATGCGAGAAAGCTCTTGCATTTTTTCCTTTCATGCGTTATAATAACATTATACAATATCCAAAAGCAAACACATATATAGAAACGGATAACTTTTCTTTGAAAAAAGATATTTATTACAGAAAAACGGTTCCGGAACCGATGACCGACGTTCCGCTGACCCGTTGTCCCGACATTATGTCGTTCCATTTCTCTCTGGATCGTATCTTTGGGGAGTCGTATGAGTTCGCGGGGGAGAAGCACCCGTTCTGGGAACTGGTCTATGTGCTTGGCGGGTCGGTCGGCATTACGGCAGGCGAAAAAATTTATACATTGGACGCGGGGCAGTGCCTGTTGCACCCGCCGAACGAGTTCCACCGGATTCGTTCGGAGCGGGGGACTGAGCCGCACGTTCTGAATCTGTCCTTCCACAGCGATTCCATGCCCGCATATCAGGGGCGGATTTTCATGCCCGATTCCGATCTGCGGGAGGAGCTGTTGGAAATCAGCATGGAGGTCCGGACGGGGCTGCACAACTCGGACGCAGCGCTCCTGTCGGAACAGCGGGTGCGGTTTGAGTACTGGCTTCTGCGCGCGCTCCGGAGCGTGGGGGAGGGCGGCGCAACCGAAAGTTCGGGCGCTCTGCGGTACGGGGAGATCATCAACGTCATGCGGGCGCACATCGGCGAGGCGCTCAGCGCGGAGGAAATCGCGCGGCTGTGCAATATGAGTCTGTCCAATCTGAAAAAGGTCTTTACCCGTTACGCGGGCATGGGTGTTGCGCGGTACTTTACCGAGATGAAGATGCAGCGCGCGGCGGAACTGTTGCGGACGGGCAAGCGCGTAGGCGAGGTTGCGGCGGAGCTCGGTTATGGGGATCAGAACTATTTCAGCACGGTTTTCCGCCGCATCAGAGGCACGCCGCCCGGAAGCTATCGGGGGTAGGACGTGACATTGCCGCGTAAGCGACTGATGAGCGGGGATAATCTGTGTTCAACCGTAATCGGAAGCACCAATAAATCAGTACAGGAGAACCCATGATACGTTTTGGAACAGGCGGCTGGAGAGCCGTAATCGGAGACGATTTTATCAAAAGCAACATTCAGAAAGTGGCGCAGGGCGTTTGCCTGCTGGCGCGGGAGGAAGGAAAGACCGACAAACCGATTTACATCGGGTACGACCGTCGGTTTCTGTCCGACACCTCGGCGCGGTGGATTGCGGAGGTTCTGTGCGCAAACGGTCTGCGGGTTCTTTACGTGGGCAGAAGCACGCCAACGCCGCTGGTGATGTTCGAGGTGATGAACCGCGGACTGCACTACGGCATTGAGGTCACCGCCAGTCACAACCCCGCGGCCTACAACGGAATCAAACTGATTACCGAAGAGGGGCGGGATGCGTCGGCGGAATGCACCGCGCGACTGGAGCAGCTGATCGACGGGGTGGAAGACGTTCCGACGCTCCCGTTTGACGAAGCGGTTGCGGGCGGGCTTGCCGAGGAAGTTCACACGCCGTTCAACGCATTTCTGGACTCGGTTCTGTCGCGGCTGGATCTTGCGGTGATCCGTCGGCGCGGTTTGCGGATTCTGTTTGACCCGATGCACGGCTCGGGAACTTACCCGCTGACGGTGGTGCTGAACACCGCGCGCTGCACGGTCGACACGATTCATTACAACAAGGACGCCTACTTCGGCGGGGAACTTCCCGCGCCGGGAAAGCGGCAGTTGCGCGGGCTTGCCGACGAGGTGCGCGCGGGCGGCTACGATCTGGGGCTTGCCTTTGACGGCGACGGCGACCGTCTCGGCGTGATTGACCGGAACGGGGCGTATGTGGACGCGAACCGCATTCTGGTGATGCTGTACTATTATCTGCACGAGTATCGCGGTTGGCGAGGTCCTGTGGTGCGCAACAATGCGACCACGCACATGCTGGATCGCGTTGCGGAGTCCTTCGGCGAGGCTTGCTACGAAGTCCCTGTGGGCTTCAAGTACATTTCGGCGAAGATCGACGAAACCGACGCGGTGTTGGGCGGGGAATCCTCGGGCGGTCTGACGGTTCGGGGGCACATTCACGGCAAGGATTCGGTTTATGCGGCTTCGCTGTTTGTGGAGATGATTTCCGCGATGGACAAGTCGCCGAGCGAGCTGTGGGACGAACTGACCGCGAAGTACGGGGCACACACGATGGAAGAGGACAATCTTTCCTTCCGCCCCGAGGACAAGGCAACGGTGCGGCGCGTGCTGATGGAAGAGCGGCGGTTGCCCGATTTCGGGCGCGCGGTGGCGGATGTCGACTACACGGACGGCTGTCGGATCAACTTCGCGGACGGCGCGTTTCTGATCTGCCGTTTCTCGGGCACAGAGCCGCTTTTGCGGATTTTTGCCGAGGATTGCGACGCGGCGGGGGCGCGGGCTCTGATCGACGCGATGCGCGGCTTTTTACACCTGTAAATCTGTAAATCAAACCTGAAAAGAGGAGAAAAAATATGAAATTCATTACAGTACCGACCTATGAAAAGATGAGCCGTCAGGCGGCGAACATTATTTCCGCCCAGGTCATCATGAAGCCCGACTGCGTGTTGGGACTTGCGACCGGTTCTTCGCCCGTTGGCGTTTACCGCCAGTTGATCGACTGGTACAACAAGGGGGACATTGATTTCTCGCAGGTGACCACGGTCAATCTGGACGAGTATGTGGGGCTGACCGGGGATCATCCGCAGAGTTACCGCTACTTCATGCAGGAGAACTTCTTTGACCACATCAACATTGACCCGTCCCGGACGTTTGTTCCCTGCGGCACGGCTACAGACCCTGCGGCGGAATGTGCGGAGTACGATGCGCGCATCAAGCGGTTTGGCGGGATTGACCTTCAGCTTCTGGGCATTGGTCTGGATGGGCACATCGGGTTCAACGAACCGGGCGACTGCTTCATCACGGCAACGCACGTTGCGGATCTTCACGAGTCGACGATTCGTGCAAACTCCCGCTTCTTTGAAAGCGAAGCGGAAGTGCCGAAGCAGGCGATCAGCATGGGCATGGTTTCGATCATGCAGGCGCGCAAGATTCTTCTGATTGCGAACGGGCCTGCGAAGAAGGATGTTCTTCTCCGCGCTTTCAACGGACCGATCACGCCGGCTCTCCCTGCTTCGATCCTTCAGCTGCATCCGGATCTGACGGTGATATTCAGCGAGGAGTGAGGAAGAAGACCTTGGAGGCGCAGGGAGACCCCTTTCGTAGGGGTCTCCCTACCCTCCAAACCTCCCTGACCCTCCCCGAACTTCCCCGCAAGA
>URHR01000011.1 GCA_900547725.1 uncultured Eubacteriales bacterium | reverse complement strand
TCTGTCTGTCTGTCTGTCTGTCTGTCTGTCTGTCTGTCTGTCTGTCTGTCTGTCAAGGCATTGTACATGACCTGTCCCTCCTTGTCAAGAGATTTTTTGAAAATTTTTCCTTTTTCGCTGTTATTATACCACATTGTTTGTGTCTTGTCAACCCCTTTTTTTCAAAATTAACATTTTTTCTTTTGCACCGTTTTGGAAAAGGATGCATATAATATCACCATCCTGCAGAAAAAAGAGAGGTGTACCGAAATGAACCGATTTTCAGAACTTTCCGCCGCAGAATGGAATCCCGTTTTTGACCGCATCGGGAAGGATTGGATGCTGATTTCCGTCTCGGACGGCGAGCGGGAAAATGTGATGACCGCCTCGTGGGGCGGCATCGGCGCGGTCTGGAACCGCCCCGTTGCAGTCTGCCTGATCCGCCCCGAGCGCTTCACCTTTCCGCTTGCGGAAGCGGCGGCGCGGCTTGCGCTCTCCTTTCTCCCCTCTTCCCGCCGTGACACACTGACCTTCTGCGGCAGGGAAAGCGGGCGGGATCACCCCGACAAATTTGCGGCGGCGGGATTAACGGTTCAGCACGACGACGGCGTTCCCTATCCGGCCGAAGCCGAAACGGTTCTGCTCTGCCGCAAACTTTACGCATCCGATCTGCGCGCGGATTGTTTTCTCGATCCCGAAATTCCGCGCACCTGCTACCGCTCGGGCGGCTTGCACCGCGTTTACGTCTGCGAGATTGAAAAAGTCCTGAAAAAAGGTTGACAAACCCCGCACGTCATGGTATAATGATATAATGTTAAGGCATCACCGCGCAATTCACGATTGGCGTACTCGCTCGCGCCTTTTCCGTCATACTTCACAAAAACTCTTGCCTGTAGCTCTGCTACAGCCTGCGAATTTTTGTATCGTCTGACGAAAAATTCGACTTCGTGATTGCACCATCGGAATTGCGCGGTGATGCCTTAATGTACTTTTCAAAAAGCGAGGTTTTGTTATGCACTGGTCAGAAGAGATAGCTCAGCGGATCATCGACCGCGATCCCGACAAGGAAGAATACGTCTGCGCGGCGGGCACAAGCCCTTCCGGCTCGGTTCACATCGGCAACTTCCGCGACGTTGCCACCCCCCTGTTCGTTGTCAAGGCGTTGCAGAAAAAAGGCAAAAAAGCGCGTCTGCTTCTCTCTTGGGACGATTATGACCGTTGCCGCAAAATCCCCGCCAACGTGCGCGAGGTGGTGGGCGACAGCTACGACAAATATATCGGTTGTCCTTATGTGGATATCCCCGACCCTTGGGGCTGTCACAAAAGCTTTGCCGCGCACTTTGAGGATGAATATCTGCGTGCGCTGAAGCGGTTCGGCATTGAGATCGACTGCCGCTATCAGGCGGATCTCTACCGCTCAGGCGCTTACACAAAGGACATTCTGGAAGCCCTGCAGAAGCGGAAAGAGATTTTTGAAATTCTTGATTCTTTCAAAACCAAAGATCCCGACAAGACCCCCGAGGAACTGAAGGCAGAGCATGACGCGGAAAAGGAGAAGTACTACCCCGTCAGCATCTTCTGTCCCGAATGCCACTCCGACTTCACCACCATCACCTCGCTTTCCGACGACTGCACCACGGCGGAATACACCTGCCGTTGCGGGCACAGCGGAACCTTCCACTTTCTCACCGACTTCAACTGCAAGTTGGGCTGGAAGGTGGACTGGCCCATGCGTTGGAGATACGAGAAGGTCGACTTCGAGCCGGGCGGGAAGGATCATGCCTCCCCCACGGGTTCTTATTCCAACGCAAAGCTCATCTCCAAGCAGATTTTCGGCTTTGAGCCGCCGATCTTCCAAGGCTATGAATTCATCGGCATCAAGGGCATGACGGGCAAGATGTCCTCGTCCTCGGGTCTGAACCTTACGCCCGACGCGCTCCTGAAGCTCTATCAGCCTGAGATCATTCTCTGGCTTTACTCCAAGACCGATCCGACCAAGGCGTTTGACTTCTGCTTTGACGAGGGCATTCTGCGGCAGTACTTTGAATTTGACCGTATGCTGAACGAATGCCGCAACGGAACGGCAAGCGAGGCGGCGCAGGCGATCATGTACAACTGCAAAATCGAGGGGCGCGAGGTGGTCACAGTTCCCATGGGGCTTCTGGTTCAGCTCGGCTCGGTGGTGGACTTCAACGTTCCGATGTTGGAAACGGTTTTTGCGAAGATCGGGATGCCCTACACGCGCGAGCAGTTTGCCGACCGTCTCGACCGTGCGAAATTCTGGTTGGAGGAATGCGCACCCGATCAGGTGAACCGTCTGCGCGCCACGCGGAACTGGGCGGTCTGGAACACGCTCTCGGACAGCGAGAAGCAGGCGATCCGGATGCTGTTTGAAAAGCTGCGGAACGGCGAGTACACGCCCGACAGTCTGAATACGCTCCTTTACGACATTCCGAAAGCGATCTACCCCGAACTGACCGATCAGAAGGAGTTGCGCAACATTCAGAGCGCGTTCTTCAAGACGGTTTACCGTCTCCTGCTCGACAAGGAGCAAGGACCGCGGCTCTACCTCTTCCTTGCCGCAATTGACCGCGCGCGTTATCTCGGGCAGTTGGACTTCTCCTACCCCGAGACCGAGGAGGAAAAGAACGCGGACAAGCCTGCCGAAGCGCCTGCCACGAAAGAAGCGCCGAAGGAAGCGGAGGTACGCGAGGCAGATCCCGTTGAGCCGGTCAAACCGCAGGTTACGATTGACGATTTTGCGAAGCTGGATTTCCGCGTGTGCAAGGTACTCAAGGCGGAGGCAGTACGGAAATCGAACGCTTGTCTGAAGCTGACGCTGTTCGACGGCATTGGCGAGCGGGTAATCATGTCCTCCATCAAGGCGGAGTACAAGCCCGAAGATCTGATTGGCAGAAAGATCATTGTGATTGCGAACCTGAAGCCGAGCCGCATTTGCAACGTCAACTCGCAGGGAATGTTGCTTGCGGCAACGAACAACGCTTGCGGTTGCAAGATATTGTTTGTTGACGACGCTGTGCCGGAAGGCACGCCGATTCACTGACGGAGGGGCGTATGGAGTTAACAGTAAAGCTGAAGCTGACGCGCGGCATGGAAGCGCCGGTTTACGTGACTGCGGGGTCTGCGGCGGTAGACCTGCGCGCGGCGCTGGACGAGGGAGCTGAGGTGATTCTCGCCCCGGGGGCACGCGCTTTGATTCCGACCGGGCTTGCGATCTCTCCCGAAAGTTCGGGGTTCGTTGCGATTCTCGCGGGCAGGAGCGGACTTGGTGTGAAGAACGGGGTGAGTCTTTCCAACGGGATCGGGGTGATTGACTCCGACTATCGCGGCGAGATACAGGTTGGTTTAATCAACCACGGGGACACGCCGTTTGTGATTCATCGCGGCGACCGCATTGCGCAGATGTTTTTCCTCCCTGTTGCCCACGCTGTCTTTCTCCCGGTCTCCGAGCTTGACGAGACCGAGCGCGGAGACGGCGGGTTCGGGCACACGGGGGTAAGGTAGGAAGGGAAAGACCAAGACCTTGGGACTCTGTCCCAAACCCTGCTTGAAAACTTCCCCCAAGAAGTTTTCAAGACTTTCAAGAACTTTAACTCAATTGGATTTTGGGTTCTGTTTTTACGTTGTACAGATTTTGAATGTAGCCATATTCCGTGCTACGAATTCCGGCTGCTCCGAACCAAATCCTGTCCAGCAGGATTTGGGCGCTTGCGCTTTCTCCGCTACCGGATAGAAATGGTTCAGGTTCGTTATGACCGGAAAGGGACTTCCCTTTTCATAAAATGAATAAGAATCGGTCTGCCACCGGGTAGACCAAATGCTGAAAACAGTGCGGTGGCGCCTTAAAAAACGCCCCTTTTCACGGCTTGTGCCGATGAAAAGGGGCGTTTATCATTTCATTTTCGGGAAGAACGAAGGCGCTCTCCACTCCTCGTACTTGATGTTATAAAAATTCTGATAAAACCTGCTGTCAATCTGTTTATTCGCGGGATTCAGGCGGATGGACGCGGAATGCTGTTGCATAATGGGATAGCAACGGTTTCCCGCGAGGATCAGGTGTTCCAGGAGAGTGATATCGATGGCGTCAAACGCACTTGCAAGCGTTTCGGTGACTGCGATGTCACCGGCGGACGGCAACGCAAGCCCTTGCGGGTGGTTATGCGCCAAAACGACAGCGGTCGCTTTTCGAAACAGCGCCTTTTGCGTCATCAGGCGGATCGGAACCGTGGAGCTGCTGACCACGCCTTCCGACACCAACACGCAGTCAATCATATTCAACCGATTGTTGAGAAGCATCATGTAAAGGCATTCATGATCCAATCCGATAAACTTACGGGAAAAGAAATCCGACAGCTTTTGGAGATTGTCGTACACCTCTGTCGGAGAGACTTCCTCCATCGCATAGCGCTTCATCAATTCGGGAATCAGCTTGAGCAGAATTGCCGACTGCGGACCGATTCCGTCGCACAGAAGCAATTCGTCAAACGAAGCCTCGCAGATTCCCTTGAGCGATCCGAACCGCTCCATCAGTCCGTGCGCCACACCGTTGGTATCGATGCGCGGAATGGAATAGTACAGCAGCATTTCGAGAAGCTCGTGCGTTGCAAAGTTGTCAAATCCGTTTTGCAGACACCGCTCCCGCATCCGTTCTCTGTGATGCTGATGCAAGGCAGTTCCCCTCCTTAGTTCTTCCCGGTTTCGCGCTCCGCCTGCGGCAGAATGCCGTCAAGCAGATCGTCTGCGCGGCGCTTGATAACGGTTGCGTAATAGGTCACGACAATGACCTCCAACGCGCGGTTCAGCCGTTCTTCTGCGCCCGCGAACGGTTCCACATAGCCTGCGGTGACTTCCTCAATGACCTTCACCACATCGTTCAGCGCCCCGCCCTCACCGCTCATCATGCGATCCAGCGCACGGCAAATGTAATCGTACAGTATGGAATCGGACACGATATCGTCGGATTTATCCGCCACGTCGCCGTTGACGTACCGAATCAGATACGCGATCCGATCCAGTCGCATACAGGATCGCAACATATTGATAATCAGGATATGCGCAACCTGATCCATATCATAGCGCTTGAGGTGGCTGTTTGCAACCCAACCGCGCTTTGTCCAGTTCTGGAGTGTGGACGAATCGATTCCCGAAATATCGCGGATCTGGGTCAGCATCACGCCTTCGGAAACAAAAAATACTTTTTTCAAAAAAGCCAGTCCCGTCAGCCCGTCCATTTCGGATCGGTTGAGTTTCGTTCCCGGGATCAGTTCATCGTAAAATTGCAGGTACATACATGCTCCTCCTGACTTCACATTCGGTTGTTATCTTTCTATTGTATTTTATCACACAATCAACCGATTGTCAAGAGCATTTTTACGATTTCCTTATTTTTTCTTGCAAATGGCTTCCCGGACTGCATCCGCGATATGCGCCGCATCCAGACCTGCCATGGAAAGGCAGGTCTGTCCCGCCTCGCCCGGATAACCAAAAGGCTGCTCCAGTGCCAGAATGCGCGTCTCTCTCCCCTGCATTTCGGGCGCGCCGCGCATCGCGTCCGAGAGCAACATTCCCATTCCGCCCGTTCGCACCTCCTCTTCCAAAAAGAGGACGGGGCAACGCTTTTTCGGCAGATACCCGAGCACCTGCGCCGCAACCGTTTCGTATGGCTTGATCTGCTCCAGAAGCAGGATGCCAACCCGTATTCCCTCCTGCGCCAACCGGTCTGTTGCGGCGAGCGCTTCCTCCACGATTCTGCCGTGAGTCACGATAACCGCGTCAAGCGTTTCGCGCGCTTTGAGACCGCCGACAGGATAGTTGTTCCGAACCGCCACGTTTGCGGGATCGGCATTGCCGTAAAACTCTCTGACAACCCTTGCCGACTCGCAACCGTTCGGATAGCGGATGGCGCACGCAACGTCGGCTCGGAACGCCTCGTTCATCGCGTTGCGCAGAGCGGTGCCGGTGATCGGCGTATAGATGCGCAATTCGGGCACTTCGGAAAGGAACGCGACGTCAAACACGCCGTAATGCGTAGGGCCGTCCGCATTGTTCAGCCCCGCACGGTCCACCAGAAAGACCACCGGCAGGTGCTGAAGCGCCACGTCATGCAGGATATTGTCATACGACCGTTGCAGGAAGGTGGAATAAATCGCCACTGCGGGACGGTAGCCGTTTGCCGCAAGTCCCGCCGCAAAGGTCACCGCGTGTTCCTCCGCAATCCCGACATCGAAAAAGCGTTGCGGATAGGTTGCACGGAACTGGGTCAGTCCCGTTCCGTCAGTCATGGCGGCGGTAATGGCGCAGATGCGGTCGTTTTTCGCCGCCATGCGGCAAAGCTCCTCCCCCATTGCGTCGGAAAACTTCGCGCACTCGGGCTTCGGCGCGTCGGCAGGCGACATTCCGTGGAAACGGTCGGGCGTTGCTTCTGCGGGAGCATACCCCTTTCCCTTGCGGGTTTTGAGGTGGATGACGCAGCTTTGGTGCGTCTTTTTCGCGTCCCGCAACAGCTTTTCCACCGCCGCTTCGTTGTTTCCGTCCACAGGACCGAGGTAGTAAAGCCCAAGGCTTTCAAACAGATTACTGCCGTACAGCGCCGCCTTCATCCCCATTTTGAAGCGGAGAAGCCTGCCGTACAGCCATTTCCCGATCAGCGGAATATGGCTTACAAACCGTCCGATGGCATTTTTCGTCCAGATATACCCGTTTGAGGCGCGGATATGGGAAAGATTTCTCGCAAACCTGCCGATGTTCTTTGAGATGGACATCTCGTTTTCGTTCAGGATAATAATCAGATTCAGCCGCTTGCGGCAGTTGTTCAATGCCTCATGAATCATGCCGCCCGTATAAGCGCCGTCTCCGACCACGCAAACCGTATATGCCTGCGATCCAGCCATGCGATCCGCTTCGGCAAACCCGAGCGCCGCCGAGATCGAGGTGGAACTGTGCCCCGTTCCGAAGCAGTCGTGCTCGCTCTCACAGCGCTTCGGAAAACCGCTCAGTCCCCCGCTCTGCCGCAGAGTGGGAAAGCGCTCCTTCCGCCCCGTCAGCAGTTTGTGAATGTAGCTTTGATGTCCCACGTCGAAAATAAGATGATCCTGCGGCGTGGAGAACACACGGTGAATCGCCAATGTCAGTTCCACCGCGCCGAGGTTGGACGCCAGATGTCCGCCCGTTTCGCTGACCTGATCCACCAGAAACTCGCGGATTTCTTCCGCAAGCGCAGGCATTTCCGACGCGGGCATTTTTTTCAGATCCTCCGGGCTGTTTATCTGTCCCAACAGCGGATAATGATCCGACCAGAATGTATCTTCGATGCTCAACAGCCCCTTTCTTCTGTTTTGTATTGAATATAATTATATCACAAAGACAGCCTTTTGTCAACCTCGCGCCGCAAATATTGTCATTCTGCCGAGGGGATGCGCCAGAGGGGGCTTTTAAGGAAAGCAACGCTTCGCTACTGACGGTTGCAAGCAACCGTCACCCCTCTGGACTCCCTCAAAACTTTCAACGCAGACATTTTGGGGTGCGAACATAGTGCCACTGGCGTTTGTTTGGTTTGAAATGACACAGAGCGTATAACGTTCTGTGGGATAGAATCCATTCGCGGCAATGTAACCGACAAACGGTGCGGAACGACACATGGGTCGTTCCCTACAACATATTTCCAACGGACTACGCTCCTTACAGGGGCGCAATCCGCAGGGAGCGCCCCGCATTCCACCCC
The DNA here is from genome assembly GCA_900547725.1 of uncultured Eubacteriales bacterium. Lineage (GTDB taxonomy): Bacteria > Bacillota > Clostridia > Oscillospirales > CAG-272 > UMGS1865. Next base: position 30,099 of record URHR01000011.1, on the reverse strand, counting down.
GCCCCCGTCCACAAACTAACTTCCCTACCACTTCTATCCGGTAGCGGGAGCGAGGCGTAAGCCTTAGCAGCCGGAATTCATAGCACGGAATATGGCAACATTCAAAATCCGCACAATGTAAAGATAGAATCAATAACCCAATTGCAGTGAAGGTCTTGAAGGTTCTTAGGGGACTTCTCCAGAAGAAGTCCCCTAAGTGGGGCTTGGGGCAACGCCCCAAGGTCTTACCTCAACCTCGGTAATTTGTCCGCCGTCAGCAAGTTTTCGAGCGTGTATACCAGAAGCACCGCATCGGCATCGTATTCCGTTGCGAGAGCAGAAACGGCGGTGAAATCGGAGCGCGTAGAAGAAAGATTCAGCAGAACCAGATCGTAGTGCTGCGCGAGAAAGGGCGCAAGACTCGAGGCAAAACTGTCGCGGATAACCAATAAGCGAGGACGTGCCTCCCCCTGCTTCCGAACCGTTACCACATCGTGCGTTCCGTCCAGAAAGATTGCGTAACCGTCACCGCTTTCCAACCGTGAGAACGCGTAGAAACCGCCCAACTCCCGCCCGTCCGCCGTCACGGTAAAATCCGACTCGTTGCCGCGATACCAGACCTCCACCGAGTCGGGCGGAACCCACTCCATCCCGCCCGCCGCCCAAAGCGTGCCGTAAAAGGACGAGGACACCACCTCTCGGCGAAACGCCGTGGACGGCAGAATCGCATTTCCCTGCCCGAGCGCTTCCATCGCCGCACAGTAACCGAGATACGCTCCCGCTGTCGTCCAGTGATGATCGGTGCGGTAGTAAAGCCCCTCCCCGCCCGCACGGAACAGCGGGATCAGATCCGGCGCGGCAACCTTTCCCCGCAGACGGGACTGCACCGCTTCGTTCAACTCGTCGGAGAAATCGGTCGGATAGGAGAACGCAGAGGGGCAAACGTCAATGTTCCGCCCCGTCAGAAGCACCGCAAACGGCACAGATAACCTATCTGCCGCGCGTATAATTCCGTCGCACGCCGCCGTGACCTGCGCCGGTGAGATGAAATCGGCATCCCCCACAGCGCCACCCGGGGTCAGCATCCGGAATTTCCGCCGTGCAAGCCGACCGCCCGAACCGAGCAGAATACCGTTGTTCTCCCCCTTTCCAAGCAGGATTTCCGCCTGTCCCTTCAGCCCGACCCATGCGGTGCGAAACGGGAATTGATCGGCGTAAAAGTCCGACAGGCGGTCGGTGTAACTACCCGAGAGAAGCGACGCCATATCCGGCTTCGGGCGCGTTTGAAGCGCCCGCTTTTCCACGGCGGAAAAGTCTTTTTTCGGCATCAGCCGGAATGTGATCGCCATGCCGAACAGCAACACGCAGAACAGGATTGCGCAAACCGTGACGGATTGTTTCATTGCTCGGTCTCCTTCCGAAAATCAAAAATTCAGATACGCAAACGGCAAAAAGGACGCGTCAAGCAGATACGCCACGCACAGAACCGTCAGCAGAACCGCCCCTATCGGCAGGGCAACGGGAACGCGGTAGGCAAACCGCCCCCAGATTCTGCGCGGCAAGGGCGTAGAGCCAAAGGCGGCAATCGCCAGAAGCGGGAGCAGACGGAGCGCCTGCCACGAAGTCACAGCGGAGGTCACGCCAACCGTCCCGACCCCGAACAGCGCGCAAAAGCACTGCCACCCGCCCGCCCAATCGCGGTAGGAAAACGGCAGAAAGCTGACGAGAATCAGAAACAGCGCGTACAGGTGCGCGGGGAAGGACGGCAACCGCTCCAGAAAGCGGCGCAGGAACAGATGCTCGCAGATCAGAATCACGCAGAAGTACCCGCCCCAGAGCAGAAAATTCCACCCCGCGCCATGCCACACGCCCGTCAGAAGCCAGACCGCCGCAAGGTTGCGGCATTGCATCAGTCGCCCCCGACGGTTGCCCCCAAGTGGGATATACACATAGTCGCGAAACCAACGGGAAAGCGACAGATGCCAACGCCGCCAGAAATCGGTGACGCTCCGTGCGAGAAACGGATAATCGAAATTCTCGGGAAAGCGAAAGCCGAACATCCGCCCAACGCCAAGCGCCATGTCGGTGTAGCCGGAAAAATCGAAATAGAGGTGGAGCGTAAAGCAGATCAGGGTCATCCACGCGCCGAGAACGGTCGGCTGACCGGTAAGCAGATCGCGGTAGTAGCGATACCCCGCCGCAAGCCCGTCCCCGAGCAACAGCTTTTTCCCAAGTCCGCAACAGAAGCGACCGACCCCTACCCCGAACGCCATGAGCGACTCCCGCCGTTCGGTCAGCTGTCCGCGCGTCTCGCTCCAACGCAGAATCGGTCCTGCGCCGAGCAGAGGAAACAGCGTTGCATATGTTCCGAAGAGAAGCGGATTCCGCTCCGCCTCCGCCCGCCCGCGGCTGACATCCGCAAGGTAGGAAAGCAGGGCGAAGGTATAAAAGGAGATCCCCTGCGGCAAACCGTAAGAAGAGCCGAACGGAGTATATTTGAAAAGCAAAAGCGGCGCGGTCACGCAGGCAACGCCACCCCAGAGCCACACCCGCCGTCCCGACCGCGCAAACAGGCGTGCAAAGCAATACGCCGCGAGCGTTTCCCACAGGAGCGGCAACAGCGAAGCGGGACGATCCCACGCGCAGAAAAGCAGTCCCGCCGCGAGCAGAACCGCATTCCGCCACCCGCGCGGGAACAGATAGTACGCCGCAAGCGTAAGCGGGAGGAAAGCAAACAGGAATATAAGGGAAGAAAAGGTCATGCGCCGCGCCCCTTTCTGCAAAAAAATAAAAGCCGATACTGCCAGTATCGACCGTTTCGCGTTGCAATATCCGAAAAAATTCCGAAAAGCCCTTTACTTTTCCGCCGGAATGCGGTATAATAAAGATGGGGAAACCCAAATACACACGGAGGTGGAATCATGGAAGAACGAAAAGTAAAAAAATCGGTCGGCTCCTGCGACAGCTGTGTGTTTTACGATTACGACGAGGATTACGACGCCAACTTCTGCCGCGTCAATCTGGATCAGGACGAAATGTCGCGCTTCCTTTCGGGTCGCACTGCCGCCTGCCCCTTCTACCGCTTCTACGACGAGTACAAGAGCGTTCACAAACAGATATAGCGCAACCCAAAAGGGCAACCGCCAATGGCGGTTGCCCTTTTTTCGTGTTTCATCAGTTTGCAAGACCGGATTGCTCGATACCTTGGACAAGGAATCTCTGACAGAACGCGTAGAGAACCACGAGCGGCGCGATAATCATCAAGCCACAGGTGTTTCGGATCGCGGTGTTGTACAGATCCTGTCCTGCGAAACCGTCCTGTCGCAGGGAGGTCGGAATCGTGTTGATGAGTTTGACCAACAGATTCGTATCAGACGTGACGAAGAACAGGTTGGTGTAGAAGTCGTCGGTCCACTGCCAGCAGAACGAGAACAGGAACACCGTAATCAGCATCGGGATTGACAGCGGCAGGATGATCTGCACGAAGGTACGGAAAGTACCCGAGCCGTCCATGTATGCCGATTCCTCCAGTTCATCCGGAATTCCGCGGAAGAACTGACGGAGCAGGAAGATATACAAGCCGTTCTTGAATGCCAGACCGCCGAGCGACAGCAGAACCATCGGCACGTAGGTGTTGATGAGGTTGATACCGTCCGCTGTGACCGCCATGGTAACCTTGAATGCCTGTCTCGCGTTTCCGCGCACATATTCCGTGTACGGGAACAGCTTAATCTCATCGGGCAGGATGTTGATTTTCTCGAAGAACGAGGCAACTCCAGGTCCGATATCCTTGATGTTGTGTCCGAACACCTCGATTCCGCCGCCCTTGAAGAATCTCACAATACCGAGAACGTCAAAGTAACGGAAGCGCATGAACATGGAAAGCTGAAGCGTCTGGTGCGGGACAATCATCGTCAGTATAACCAGAAGGAAGACGATGTTTCTGCCGCGGAATTTGAATTTCGCAAACCCGTAGCCGATCAGCGCGCAGATCAGAGTCTGAATGATTGCGCAGCTGAACGACAGGATAAAGGTATTACGGAACGCCGACCAATAGTTCAGCTCTTCAATGATGGCGCGGTAGATGTCGAGCGAGAAATGCTTCGGGATCAGGCGAACCGTTACGTCCACGAAGTCCTCGGGTGCCATGAAAGAGCCCGCGATCTTCGAGATGAACGGATAGATCACGATGTAGGAAATTCCGATCAGCAGAACCATGCGGAAGATCCAGTAGACCACCTTGGTCAGAAAGTAGAGGTTCAGGAACTTCGCCTTCAGTCTTTCCTTCAGAGGGGTCCGGTCAAAGTCCACACGAATCCGATTCTTGGATTCCCGCTTGACCGTTGGCTTTTTTTCAATTTGAGCGTCCATTCGTTTCCCCTCCTTACTCCGCTTTTCGCTGGTAGAATACAAACGCCGAAATGATCGCCGCGATGACCGACACGATGATGATAACGATCAGGAAGTAAATCCACGACATTGCCGAACTGATAACCTGACCGTTCGACGACGAGTACTTCTTCGAAATGAAGGTCATGACCACGTTGCTCTCGGTTGTGAACGAGTCGATAATCGTGTAGACCGCATTGACGAGAATCATCGGGGTAATCATCGGGAAGGTGACCTTCCAGAAGGTTTCCCATGCGGTTGCGCCGTCGATCTTACAGGATTCGTAGATTGCGGGCGAAATCGACTGGAGCGATGCCAGGAAGATCAGCATCTGCACGCCCGAGCGGTTCACGATTCCGTAAATGTTGTTGATCGCCGCCGTCACATAATCCACAATTTCCGTACCGACCTTCATGTTGGCAAACAGCTTTTGCAGATCCATACTGGAGACCAATTCATTCGCCGTACTGCTTCCCGTACCCGTATCAATACCTGAGGAGTCCTCCATGTAGTCGGAAAGGATGTCACTTGCGGCAATGGATTCCATGATACCCGTTGACAGAATAACGGGAATGAAGAAGATTGCACGGAACACGCCGCGCCCCGCCATGTTCTGATTCAGCATCACCGCCATGAACAGCGAGAAAATAATGATTGCGGGAATATCAAACGCCAACTGCTTCAGTCCCGAAACCAACGTTTGCACGAAGTCGGGGTCGACCAGAAGCGCTTCCTTGTAGTTATCCCACCCGACAAATTCGGTGGTGTACGAGCCGCCTCCTGTGGCGGTGTTGATCTTGGAAAAGCTGAACACGATGGAATCCTTGACCATCGGCAGGTAGATCAACACAAAGCCGATCAGGAACGGCAGGATGAACAGCCATCCCGCGCGCGCCTTACGGCGGTCAAGGGATGCAATTTTCTTTCTTTTCGGCTCCTTGACCGGGGCGGTCACGGGAGTCTGATTCAGATTCAAATCGGTTGTCATTCTCATTGCACCTCCTTTTCTCAGTTTGCGCGCGGGATCATGACGTAGCCGCCTGCTTCAACCGTATAAACAACCCCGAGGTAGGTCACGCGAACCGCGTAGCTGTTGTAATTGAGCAGGAAGGTCTTGTACGGCGTCTTGGTCGTTCTGTCGCCGTAGGTCACGGCAACCACATTGTTGTTGGTTACATGGTAGCGGGCATCTTCGTCCGAGGCGTCCGTATCGGTGCTGTCGGGGATCTCTTCGGGCAGCTTGCCCTCTTTCTTGACATCGTCCAGTACCAACGACAGCGAAGTGATACGGTTGTCGCCCGTTCCGATGACTTCGTCCGAGTTGGCGCGTGTGAACAGCGTCTCAAATTCGACAGCCATTGCACCGTCCGCCTCGCCCGCAAGATCCTTGGCGTCCACACCGGATTCGGTTGCCAACGCAGTCTTTTTCTCCGCGAGCCAGTTTGCCGCTTCGTCATACTGTGCCTTTGCGATCAGGTACTGTGCCGAATCGGTTCCCTTTTCTGTTCCGATCAGATCCAGCGCCTCCTTCAGCTGTGCGAGCTTTGCGTCCGCCAGACCGTATGCGCGCAGGATGCGTTCGTAGTTGTTCCAAGAGGTCACAGCCGTGGAGCGGAACTTCTCCAATTCCGTATAGCGGCTCTCGTTTCTTGCCTTGTTTGCGGCAGTGATCTTGGCATCGTTATCCGGATTTTCTTCCAACTTCAGCAGATACTCTGCGGCGTTGTCCAGATTGGTGCGCATCGCGGCAAGGTTGGTCTGCAGATATTCCGCATTGGTGTCTGCCGTTTCCAGAATGCCCGTCAGCGTTTCAATCGCGCTCCGCAGTGCAACGTTTGCTTCCGCAACCGACGCGATCTTACCGATCGCCGCATCGCGTTCCGCCTTTTCCGCCGCCGCCTTCGCGTCCGCCAACTTCTTGTTCAGGTTTGCAAGCAGTTCGTCCATATCCAACACACGCTCTGTGCCGAACATCACGCCGTCGCTGCCTGTGTTCCCGTAGTTCAGGAATTCGTGACCGATGATGGTCTTGGTCTGCACGTCCGCCAACAGTCCGTTGAGCCGGCTATAGTAGTTGATAACATCATTCTTCCAGATGCTGTACTGAATGGAGTAGTACTGGCTGAGCAGTTCGTCTTCCTTCAGCTCCTCGGTATTCTGGTAGGACAGAATGAAGTACAGACCCGCGCCGTTTTCAATTGCCTTCAGCAGTGCGTAATCGGTGTCGCCTTCCTCATTCAGCGGGGTGCCGGCAAACTGCACATAGCCGTGCAGAACCGCGCCGAGGAACGGAACCGAGCAAGCCGCCTTGACGTAACGGCTGGAATCCAACTCCAGATTGAGGATGTGGCTCACATAGCCCCATGTATAAGCGTTGCCGCCGTCCACCATCACTTTATAGTTCTTGCTGATATTCTTGAGCGCGTCAACGGTGAAGTTCTTGCTGTCCTCGCGGTTGTACGGATCGTCCTCGTCAAAGTCGGAGTTCAGCGCATTGCCAAGCGTGCCGACCGAGATGGTGGAGATATCGTACTTGCCGTATTTCTTCAGCAGTTTCTCATAGAATTTGCTGTAGCGGGACGGCGAAATCGCGAGCGAATAGAAGCTGACGTATTTCTGTTGCGTCGCGCTGTACTGTCTCTTGGACGAATAGCGGTTATCAATGGTCTTGACCGCGTCCTTTTTGAGGTTCAGCGCGTCGAAGAGCGTGTTCTCGGTGCAGTACGCGAAGTCGAAATCGGGATACAAACCGATCTGACGGCTGTCATCTGCCTCGTTGATCTTCTTTGCCTCTTCCAACAGATCCTTGAAGCCCGATTTGCCGCCGACCTTTCCGACCCACGAGAGCGAGGACGGAATCTTGGAATACATACCGCCGTTTGCAAAGCCCGTAAGCTTGAAGTTGATGTTGGAAACGCCCGATTCGGAAAGCCCTTTGTACATATCCAACACGTTGTCAAAGGTGGTGAACGGCGTCATCAGGTTGACCGGGATGGTTGCAACGGTCTGCTGCGTTTTCATCGCGCCGAACACTTCCATGTACAGCGGGATGTTCTCTGTAACATCCTCCTCGGTCAGTTCGGTCAGCACGCCTTTATCGATCAGATAATCCCGATAAGCGTCCGCCATGCCGAGCCACGAAGCGTCGTAGTGCGTTCCCGCCTCACTTGCCGCGAGTTTCTCGTCGCGGAGCAACTGATACTGAATCGTGATATTTCCCGTGTACTTCCGGTTGGAAACAACCGTCCATGTCTTACTGCTCGTAACCGAAATGGAATCCGCAATGTCGTAGCTGTCCTTCGGCTTCGGGTTGAAGTAGTTGCTCACCGTTGCATAGTCCGAAACATTCCCCGCGAAATAGGTTTCCAGCTCGCCGAGCGATTCGCCCGATTCGATGATGGCAACATATCCGCGTTTGTAGGAGGATTCCTCAATTTTTCCGATCAGCTCCGCTTTTTCCTTTTCCAGTTTCGCCAGGATCTGCTCCTTGGTCATAACGGTATTGGAAACGCGTTCGGTTGCGGTTTCGCGCCGCATGATCGGCTTTTGGGTTGCGGGATCTTTCTCGCCGGAATCCACCAGTTTGGAATAGGTGTAGGTGTAGATCACCTCGGTTGCGACCGTTCCGTAAACAGGAGTACGGATCGCCTTCTGGTATCCGGAAGCGGAGATCTCATGGTAGGCGTAGTCCTGACCGTAGATCTTGCTGCGAACCGTGTTCGTCTTGCTCAGATTGAAGTCAAAGAGCGAACCGGAGCCATCCGGGAAGAAGTTGTAACCCTCGTTTTTGGTATTGCCCGCGCCCATGTACGGCAGAATCGAAAGATTCTCCAACATATAGGACGCCATGTTGTACTGCAAGCCGTTGATCGGCACACGAACCGACAGCCCGCGGTCGTTCAGCGAGTACTCCAGCGCCAGTTTGAAGGAAGGATATTCCTCTTCCTCCGCCACATAGCCGGTTTCCTCGTGGTCCGCGTCCATCTGTTCGAAAGAGTAGTCCGGACAGTACTTGCGGATGTAATCCTCCACCATCTGCTTCTCGACGTTCGACGCGTCCGTGGAGAACACGCGGATCGGCAGATTCTGTCCGGCAGGGTCGGTGCAGGGGTACTTCTTGATGCAGTTTTCCTTCTCCGCCTGCGTTTTCATTTTGGCGGGATTCTTTTCCTGATAGTAGGTGTCGACCTTGTTGACGTAGAAGAGACCGTCATCCTTCGTCTCACCAAGCTCGCCTCTCTCAACCGCGTCAAGCAGAGGCTTGTGAATCAGGTTCTGGTAGTTCTCTTCGGAAAGCTGTCTCGGAACCAACTTCCGGAACGCTTCCTGTCCGATGGAGTACTCCACGCGAACGCCGTTTTTGATCTGGGTGACCTTGATCTGATTCAGCATTGCGGAATCCTGAAAACTGTACAGCGATTTGGACGCATTATCCTTGGTCTCTTTGTACTGCACGATCACCTGCGACATCAGCAGGGTCTCCTTGGTTCCCGCTTTGCCCGAGGTAGAACCGTCCGCCTTGAACATTGCCGAGCCCTTGGAGCTTGCCACGTCATACGGGTTGGAGAACAGCACATTCACATGATCCGTTCCGAGCGTTGCGGTCTCAACCAGTGCAACCTCGCCGCTCGTCACCGTAGTGGTGCCGGTCTTTTTCCCGTTCTCGTACACGTCCGCAACGTGCTGATCCACATACAGCTGATAGCGGTCGTTCTCAAGCATTTTGGTCATGCTTGCGAGCTTTTCCTCAGGCGTTTTGTAAACGTCCGTCTGCATATAGATTCTGGAAATCTCCACATCACTCAACTCACCTGCGGCGCTGACCGCCAGAGTTCCGACAAACGCGACAGATCCGAGCATCAACACGACAGCTAAGAATGTCGAAAGAATTCTTGATTGAATTTTCATATTTTACCTCCTGTCTGTCGTTTAGACCCGATACTGAATTTCCGTTATCAGGTTTGTCACAAGGCTGACCAACTTGGAAAGCAACATACTGAACAGAAGCACGATAAAGACGATGACCGCCATTGCGACAATGGTGAAGAAAATGATAATGAAATTCTTGAACATCGAATAGTCATGCGTTACCATCGTTCCGAAGAAGAGCAGGATACCGACCCAGATGAACGCAACTGTTCCGATGAACGTGATGATGGAAGCTTCGCTCGACGACACCCAGTTCGACGCGATGGTCGTGGGGATAATCAGGAGCGGAAGCGGAAGGAGCGAATAAGACGTTGCAATGAAGATATCCTTGAAGCTGCCTTCGCCGTCAAACAGCGTGGTCAGACACCAGTTTGCCAGCACGAACAGGATAAGCGGAACAGCAACCGAGATCAACTGGGTCATGATCGTGGTCACCTTCCCTGTCGGATTGAGCACATAGCCCTGCCCGACGCCCTGATAGAAGAAAGTCAGCACTGCAACGGCGATGAACACCAACGACGCGCGAACCGATCCGCGATGCTCGTGCTTGAGGTCGTAGAAACCGTCAAACGGATGGAAGATCACATAGAAGCCGTAAATCAGTTCCTGCCCGAAGGTCTTTTTCGCGCGACCGTCGGTCGAAACGCGTTTGTTGACCTTTGCGGCATACTGGAACCACTTGATCACACCGACAATCACGCCGACGATCAGAACGATGACCAACAGAAACCACTTGGACATCCATTCTTTCCGGACTTCCTTATAAGCCTCGCTCCAATTTGCGGTGTCATAAGCCACCTCGTACATTGCGAGCGCATCCTTATAAGAACCGCTCCGATACATTGCGTTACCGATTCCGACATACGCGGCGTCGAAGTTGGAGTTCCGCTGCAGGACTTCTTTCCAGCAGTCGATCGCTTCGTCGTAATCCAACGAGTTCTGCGCGCTGATTGCCTGAATCAGCAGGTCGCCGTACTTGGTGCGCTCGTAAACCACGATGCAACCGTCGTTTCCTTTATCCAACACCAGCAGGGTGTCTCCCTGATAGCAGATCGCTTCGATGTTGGAAATGCTTCCGAGCAGAGAACCTTTATCGCCGAAGGCAAACAGGAGATTTCCGTTGAAATCGTAGGTGTAAATCTTCTGCCGCTTTTCGTCGATGATGGACCATGTCTTTTCCGGTCCGACCGCAACGTCGGTAATGGTCGAAACGCCGTGGTAGGTATCCGTGCTGTCTGTGGAGTAATCGATTTCACCCGCCGGCGGCCAGAAGCCGTTGCGGCGCATGATCTCTTCACCCGACGGGTTGAGCAACTTGACCGGCAGATAGGTACCCGATTTGGATTTGCCGTTGATCGCGCCCTGAACCGATGATTCCGCAATGGAGGAGGTTGTCACATAGACGAAGCCGTCCTCAGTGATGGAAATGTTGTTATACTCGGTGGAAATCAGTTTTGCGCTGACCTTTTTCTGCTCGTCTGTCTGGAGCTTTCTCCACAGGATTTGCCATGCGGAGATGGTAACCGCCTGCGCGCCGATGAAGCCGACGAATTCGCCTTCGCTGTCCATTACGATGATACCCTGATAGGTGGTCGAGGAAACGACATAGATTCTGCCGTACTGGTCGATCGCCATCGCAACAGGCTTATAGACCGCGTCGGCATCAAACAACTGGCTCTGCGGTTGGTCGATGATCCTTTTGAATTCAAAGGTCACGCGGTCGAACACGACCAAACGGTTGTGGTCGGTATCGCAGACCCAGATTTCGCCGTTGTCCCCGTCCTTGGGATTGACCACAAACACACCCTGCGGATTCGTGAACGAGTCGGGGTTTCCCTTGTCGTTGATAAAGTCCGAAATGATGTAGTCAAGCTCGAGGTAACGGGACAGAACCACGATCCGGTTGTTACCCGAATCGGCGATGTACACCTTCTTTTCGGAGTCGGTAACCATATCGCCCGGGTTATCCAGCTTGGTGAGTTTTTTCAGCGAATCCGCGCTCGCATTGGGATAGAAACTCGCGAACGCAAGGTCGGCAGAGCCGACGGTTTTGGAAGCGGAGTAAGCGTCCGGTGAATACAGTGCTTTGCCGTCGATGGAATACGTGTAGGTCTGGTAAGCGGAGGAAGCCGACGCGCCGACGGTAAACAGCGGGAAAAGCATCACCGCGCACAGGACGAGCAATACCGCAAATTTGAGTTTTTTCATATTGCCCTCCCTTAATCTTTCATGCCGCTGGTTCCCATGGTCTCAATGATGTTCGACTGCGTAACGACGAACACGAGAATCGGAACCAACATCATCAAAACGGTTGCGGCTGCGGAAGCGCCCGCGCGCTTGATACCGCCTGCCGTAATCTGACCGATCGCATAGTTGAACGACTTATACTGTTCGGAATAAATGTAGATGGACGAACCTGCGTTCCACAGCGTCTGGAAGCTGTACACAATCAGCGTCAGCCACGCGGGCTTGACCATCGGCATTGCAATGGTCCAGTAGGTTCGCAACTCGCTTGCGCCGTCCAACCGTGCGCTTTCCAAAACCGCGTCGGACACGCCCGTATCCATGAACTGCTTCATCAGGTAAAGTCCCAGCGTGTAGCCCCACGCAGGCACGATGATTGCCCAGTAGGTATCAATCATATGGAAGAAACTCATCAGAATGAAGCTGGTGACCGCCGTAACCGTGGAGTGGAACATCAGCGAGGTCCGAATGGTTTTGAAGATCGTCTTCCCGCCCGGGAACTTGATCTTTGCCAGTGCGTATGCGCACATGGACGCGATGAACAGGTGACCGAAAGTTCCCATCACAGAGGTAAACACCGTGTTGAAGATGTACCGTGAGAACGGAACCCACGAGGTATTCATCAGACTGAACAGATCCTTGAAGTTGGTAAAGGTCGGATTCATGACATAGAAGCGCGGCGGGTACATCCAGAGTTCGTCCAGCGGCTTAATGGACTGCATGATGACATAAGCCATCGGCAGAACCATAAACAAGCCAAGCAGAAACAGGATGATGGTGATTCCCACATCACCTCCGGCAGACCGTGACAGGACAACTTTATGTTTTCTGGTTCTTAGCTTTGCCATGTCAGGTACCTACCTTTGAAAGAATTTTGTTGACGATCACGTTCGCGCCGATCATGATCACGAACAGGATGACCGCAATCGCAGAAGAATAACCGATTTCATACCGTTGTGTACCGTAGTCCTCCAGATGGTGGATGATGGTATGCGCGGCATAGTCAACCGACGGGAAACCGCACAGCGCGGTAACCACGCCGCCGAAGCCGAACGAACCGGTAATCGACATGATCGCACCGAACATCAGCTGCGGGCGCATACTCGGCAGGGTGATATACCACAGTTCCTGCCAACGGTTGCGCACGCCGTCCACTGCGCCCGCTTCGTAAAGCGAGCGGTCAACGCCCTGCAAACCTGCGATGAAAGACAGGAACGCAGTACCGAGAGACGTCCAGAGTGCCACCACAATACACAGCGGCATCACGTAGCTTGCATCCTGAAAGAACGCGATCGGCTCGCTGATCAACCCCAGTTCCAAAAGCGTTGCGTTGACCCAGCCTTGCGAGTCGGCGTCGAACAGAGTACCCCAGATGAGGTAGACCTGACCCGAAATAGACGGTGCGTAGAAGATCAGGGTCACCACCGCACGGATGCGGGGAGACAGTTCATTGATGAACCACGCCACCAGATAGGACATCAGGTAGGAGGTCGGACCGACGATTGCCGCAAAAATGAAGGTATTCTTGCAGGCAATCAGGAAAATATCGTCTGCAAAGAACAGGTTGATGTAGTTATCGAACCAGACCCAGTTGGGAGCCTGTAACATATTGAAGTCGGTAAAGCTGAAGAAGATAGACAGGACAACGGGCGCAACCGTGAACAGGGTGAAAATGATAACGTAGGGAGCGATCATCACATATGCAACCCAGTTCCGCTTCATTTCCTTCCAGATCCACTGGCGGTAGGTCAGGTCTTTTCTCGAAACGGCCTGATAAGCAGCTTTATCCGATCCCGCCGGTGCTGTTTTATTTGACATTTTGCATTCTCCTTTTCAGATTTTGAAAAATATGAAAACGAATCAGTAGGAAGCCAGTGCATTTGCAATGTCACCGAGACCCGCGGAAATGAAGTAGATCAACTGCTGTTCGTTCAGGGATTTGATGCTGTAACCGCCGTTCTTGGGCTCTGCGGTCTGCTTACCGATGTTGACATAGTAGGTCGGAACTTCAGCGGTTTTGCCGTCCGCCTTGGTAATGGTCATCGTTCCGGTGATACCGTAGGAATCCAGAATTGCCTTGAAGGAAAGCGCGGCGTCATTCAGCTGATTGATCTTGCTGTTCGCAATCGCGTACTTCGCGGCAAGTACCGCAGAAGAAACCGCGCTGTACTTGTCATTGCCTTCCTTAATATATTCGGAGGTCAGATACTCCATTGCTTCCAACACCTGTTCGGAACGCTTCGAAGCGAGCGTCTGTCCGATTTCCAGCGTTTCCAGTTTGAACTCCTCGCGTTTTCTCGTGATTTCCTTGTTGATGGTCTTGATATAGCTGAGCAGTTCGGAGCTGGGATCTGCGTCATTGTTGTAAGCCGCGAGGAATGCGAAGTTGGTGTAACGGTCGATGATATAGTAGCCGGGATAGTTCGGAATGGACGCCAGATTGTTGAACTGACGGTTGATTTCGACGTATTCCTCGTTCGTCCAAGGCATACTCTCAAGCGCCTGTTTGTTTGCAGTGGAGTGCTTTGCGGAATCACCGAGAATCGCAACCATTTCCTTTGCGTACTCCGCCTGACAATCGCTGTCGGTGTACCACTTCACGAATGTCCATGCGTCGGTGTAATCCTTGTTGGTCTCCTTAATCATAACAGCCGCTGTGACCGAGGAAACGGCGCAGTTGTTGATGGTCTTGTTGCCGTCCGCGCCGGTCGTCTCATAACCGGGCAGCGGAACGAAGGTCCAGCAGCCGTCAAGTTCGGTTGCAAACACCTTGAGGTGGTTGTACAGAGACGTATAGTCGGAAATGATGATCGGCATCTCACCGGTACGGAAGCGGTTTGCCGCGCTGTACTTATACGGGAACGAATACTGCGTGAACATATTGCACATCGTCTCAAACGCCTTCAGACCCAGAACCGAATCCAAATTGATGCGCATTCCGTCGTCCGCGAAGAGCGCGCCGCCAAGCTGATAGAGGTGCATCTTGTAGTCGGTGGTCACACCGATTTCCATGTTGTTGGACTCCAGTTTGGACTGCGCCACGTAGATGTCCTCCCACGTTTTGGGGATCTCAATCTGGAGGTCGGAGAGGATATCGGTACGGATGAACATCATCGGGAAAGCCTGCGTCTCAGGCAGTCCGTAGGTGTGCATATCGCCGTCAGCGTCGCCGATGGAAAGCACGGTCATTGCTGCGTTGTTGAAGTTCCGGACAGCCTCTTCAAAGCCGTCCAGATCCTCCACATTCATCAGCGCTCCGCGGATTGCGTAGTTGATGACGTCGGTCTGTCCGAGTCCGAGATAAACGTCAGGGCCCATGCCCGCCAGAATGGAGGGCAGAAGCGTACCGCCCGAGACAAGTTTCAGGTCAACAGGAATGTTGCCGTATTCGCCGCTTGCGGTAAACTTGTTGGTGCAGAGGTTTCGGATAACCTGCGACTGGTCACGACCGTAAGCCAACCAGACGTTGATAGACTCTTTGGTCGTCTCTCCCGTATCCATCGAGCCCATGCTGTTGTAGTCGCGGAAGAAGCTCATCACAAAACTGGAAACTTCATGTCCGATTGCGCGAAAGAAGTTTGCTTTCGCCTTCGGCTTCTTCACCGAAGCGCCCTGAATGCGGAAGTAGTCGATCTGAAGCGGCTGCGTCTTGGAGTCGGTCAGGAACGTACCGAACGAACCGACGTAGGACTTGAAGTTATCAAGGTTCTTCGCGATTGCGTTCTCGTCACGCCCCATCTTCTCAAGCAGCGTCTGCAACTTGTCGCAGATACCGGTGTAAGAGGAAGCAACGCCGACTGTGTCCTTCTTTAAGAAGTCGGACACTTGACCGAGTGCCACCGACTGCTCGAGCATATCCAACATGGTGTTCGGAAGCAGACGGGTGAAACTGTAGTCGCGGTAGTCGTCGGGAGACGAACCGGTCAGTTTGATGATGCTGAGGTAGTCATCGTTCAACGCATTCAGAATGGTTTCGATCTGACGAACCAATTCGCTCATAGAGCCGAGCGCCACCTCAAAGTGCAAGGTGTAGGTCACGCCCTCTTCAAAATATAAAGGATAGGTTTCGTCCTTGTTGCCGCCCTTGGAAAGTCCCTTGACCTGCCATGCGTTGTTGTAATCAAAGCGCAACTGGGTAGCTTCCTCGAACGGAACGCCGTCGTAATAGCCCGCCGTGTTCCCGAAAGCTGCCTTGTACGCGTCCTCGGACTCGTAACCGTTCGTGTAAATCTTCAGCGTGCGGCAGACATACATACCGTCGAGGTAGCTCTGCTTGAAGCGGGAGTAGATTTCATACATACCCGAAGAGTTCACGCTGAACCGGTAACGAATCCACTGACCCGCAGTCTCCCACTTCTCCGTACCGATGGTGTTGAGCATCGTGCGGCTTGTGTCGATCGGAGAGGTCAGCGCGTCGGAACGGTCCTCAACGGGATAAACCACGTTGGTAGAGGTGTTGACGGTGTTCTCGCCCTCAATCTGAACCACATCCTTGCCCTCTTCCAGAGAAGCTCCGCTGTTCTTCAGCCGCTCGAGATACTCCTCATAGGAGGGATTGGTATGGCAGGCGGTCAATGTCAGAGAATCGAGCGCAACCGGCTCGTTCACGCCGGACAGCGTCAGGGTCACACATCCGTTCTCGTCCGGTTCCAGCGCGAATTTCAGCGGCGCGGAGTAGTAGCCGTCGCTGTCGTGAATGGTGTACTCCATCCACTTCGGATCCTGCAGCATGGTCGGGCGCATTTCGTTGTTCAGCGCGTCGGTCACAAAGAAGCGGAGTTCGAATTTGTCGATCAGCGCATTGATCGCGCTCGTGATAACCGTCGGGCGCTCCACATTCAGCACCTTCTCTGCGCCCTCGCCGGAAATGTACGCCGTCAGACCGGCCGCTTCCGCTTCGGCAAGAGCCTGCGCCAGATCTGCATCCAGCTTTTCCTGATTCTTTCTGATTTTTTTCGACGGACGGTAGGTGGCAATCAGCACATCGCCCTCATCGGAGCGGTAGGAGGACCAGTTCTTCGGCAGGGTCAGCGACCGTGCCTCGCTGAACGGAACCGTCCCGTTGATGTAAAACTCGCGCTCGGGAGAGGCGTTCTTGTTATTGATCGGGTAGTACGACAGCATGATGTTGTACAACGCCTTTTCCGTGATGCCCGACGCGGAAAGATTGATCTTCCATGTCGTGCTTCCGGCGCTCGGCGTGTAAACCGCTTTCCGTCCGTCATACTCCTCAAGATGCACAAGGTCGCTCAGCACATACCCCTCGGGCAACGCTTCGGGATCGGTGCAGACCGTGCCGTTCTTGGTTGTCAGTGTCCAGACGCCGTCCTTTACGGTTACGGTGTCGCCTGCGGCGTTGACGAAGGTCAGGTCGCTGAACGCCGAGGTCGTCACGGTCTTGTCGGTACTTTCCGCATCCGCGCAGACCCGCTCCAGATACTTCTCATACGACAGCAGATCGCGTGCGTTCTCGTAGTCGCCGATGGTCTTATCGGTGACGCTGGACGTTTCGGCACCCGCGGCGATCGCGGAGCCGCTCACAAGAAACAGAACCGCCAATGCGAAGCTGACAAATCTTGTGAATCTTTTCTTTCCCATTTGTGTTTCCTCCTGAAAAATTCATCCGGCATCCGCCGCCTCCGCCGCCTGCCACGCGAGAGAGGTCCGACAGCCGCACCCGAAAATGAGAAACAGGTACAGCGATACCTTTTTAACTTCTATATCATATCACAAAAAAAACCGATTGTCAAGCAAAAAAAGAAGCCGACCGTCACACAGAGATCAAAATTCCCGCCCTTTGGTTCGCAGTTTCGACAACGTAACCCCCAAAAAAGTTTACATTTCAATTTGTGTCTTTTTAACCGACATTTCATGAAAACAGAATAGTAAATGTAATTTACGGCATTTTCCGCAACGCGGGAAGCAAAATCCGCCATTTTTGGTGATTATTTTTAATTAAAACCACTTGACAAACCCTGCAAATTTGAAACAGTAAATTCTATTTACCCATTCAAAAAACGGTTTTCCTTGTCGAAACCGTTCCGCAGAGAGAAAACGATTGTACATTTCGCACAAATTTCAGCCCAAATTTTCTACATCCTCGCAGGTTGCACAAATCCGCCCGTTTCATCCATAAATTCCAATCAATTCCTGATTTTAGGTAATAAAAAGGCTTCACATCGTGAAGCCTGAGAGAGCATAATGGATGATTGTAGCGGTTACTTCAAAAAGCCGTTGATGATTTCTTCCTCGGCTTCCTTTTCGGTCAATCCCAGAGTCATCAGCTTAATCAGCTGTTCCCCTGCGATTTTTCCGATAGCCGCCTCATGGATCAGCGACGCGTCGGTATGTCGTGCCTCAATTTCGGGGATTGCCGCAACCGTAGCGCGATCCATAATGATGGCGTCGCATTCGGTATGCCCCGAGCAACGGTTATTTCCGCGCACATTGGAGAAGAACTTCTGGTGGCTGTCCTCCTTTGCAACCGACCGCGACACCACGTGCGTTCCGCAGCCCTCGCCGTCCAGATCCACCACAAAATGCGTTTCCGCCACCTGATGTCCGTGCGTCAGAATTTTTTCGTGAATCACCAGCGTTGCGCCGTCGCCCAGTTTCGCTGTGGTCGAACGCACCGTGGAGTCGATTCCCTTAATCTGCGCCGTTTCCATTTCCATGTGGCTGCCGGCTTCCTGATACACAACGGTCTGCGGGTTCATCACGTTTGTTCCGTTGCCGTCCCCTTCGCCGTAGTGCTTCTCGATATACTTCACCTTTGCATTCTTTCCGAGGTAGAAGGTATGAATCCCGTCGTGCCGGCTCTCCTGCGTTCCGCAGTTGTGGATACCGCACCCCGCAACAATGGTCACGTCGCAGTCCTCTCCCACAAAGAAATCGTTGTAGACCATATCGTTCAGTCCCGTTTCGGAGATCAGAACCGGGATATGCACGCTTTCGTTCTTCGTCCCGGGCTTGATATGGATCTCGATTCCGGGCTTATCGGTCTTTTTGACGATGGAAATGTGCTCCGAATCGTTCTTGCCGTAAAGCGAGCCGTTGATGCGGAGGGAATACGCCCCCATGGGAACTTCGTGAATTCCCGCAATCTCCTGCAAAAGTGCCTTCTGCACGTCGGTTATCATACCGTTGCCCCCTCCTTTACGGTCAGTCTGCATCCTGCGGTTGTCCCGAGCAGCTCGGGCAGGATGTCCTCCTTCGGTCCGTATGCCGCAATCCCGCCGTTCACGATCACAACCACCTTGTCCGCGATGTCCAGAATCCGCTCCTGATGCGAAATAATCAGGATCGTTCCTCTCGTCCGTTCGTACATGGAACGGAACACCGAAATCAGGTTGTTGAAACTCCACAGATCGATTCCCGCTTCGGGCTCGTCAAACAGCGACAGCTTCGTTCCGCGGGCGTTGATCATCGCAATCTCGATCCGCTTCAATTCACCGCCCGAGAGCGACGCGTCCAATTCGCGGTCGATATAGTTTTTCGCACAAAGTCCGACCTCGGAGAGGTAGTTGCACGCCTGCGCAACGGTGATTTTCTCCCCTGCCGCAAGTGAAATCAGATCTTTGACCGTCAGCCCCTTGAAGCGGACGGGCTGTTGGAAAGCAAAACTGACCCCGCGGCGGGCGCGATCGGTAATGGATTGGTCGGTGATATCCTCGCCGTCCAGAATGATCTGCCCCGACGTCGGGCGGTAAATGCCCGCGATCAGCTTGGCAAGCGTGGATTTTCCGCTTCCGTTCGGTCCGGTAACCGCCACAAAGCGGTCATCAATCTTCAGATTCACGTTTCGGATGATCTCTTTTCCGTCCGGAACGGTGTATGACAAATTCTTGAGTTCAAGCATGAATTGCATCCTCTTTGTTTTCGTTTAGCATTCTATTTTACCCTTTTTTCCATTCTTTTGCAAGTGCAAACCGCCATTTATATGTTAAAAGTTTGTGAACAGAGCGGTTTGCGATCCAAAATACACGGAAAATGTGGTATAATCTACCCGTTATTCCACCACAGAAAGGGACAATCATGAGAAATTATCCGATTCTGACCCTTACCGAGAAAGGCGCGGATTTTCTGCGCGGCGGTCACGTCTGGGTCTTTGCCGATGAGGTGACCCACATCACGGGCACACCCGAGGACGGCGCGCTTGCCGATGTCTGTTCACCCAAGGGCAAATATCTCGGCACGGGTTTTTACAATTCCAATTCCAAAATCCGCGTTCGTATCATCTCCAAAAACGCGAACGACCGCTTTGACGCCGCCTTCTGGGAACGCAAGCTCCGTTGGGCAATCGACTACCGCCGCACGGTCATGGGCGAGCGCGATTTTGCCTGCTGCCGCCTGATTTTCGGCGAAGCCGACGCCTTCCCCGGCCTGACGGTAGACCGGTTTGGCGACGTTCTCGTCACCGAGGTGCTGTCGCTCGGCATGGAGAAGATCAAGAATGAGATTTATTCTATTCTCGTCCGTCTGCTCCGCGAAGAATTCGGGCAGACGATCACGGTTCTGTACGAGCGGAATGAAGCCCCCATCCGAAAACTGGAGGGCATGGAAACAGCCAAAGGATTTTGGAGCGGCGAGGGTCTGCGAACCGATACCGACGGGCTGACAACCATCACCGAGAACGGGATTCTTTACACCGTGGACTATATGGAGGGGCAGAAAACCGGATTTTTCCTCGACCAGAAATACAACCGCGGGGCGATCCGCACCATGGCGTGCGGCAAGCGTGTTCTGGACTGCTTCACGCACACCGGCTCTTTTGCGCTCAATGCGGCGCAGGCGGGCGCGGAACACGTCACTGCAGTGGATATTTCGGCTGACGCTCTGGCAGTTGCACAGAAAAATGCGGCGCAAAACGGGCTTTCCGACCGCATGGACTTCGTTTGCGCCGATGTGTTCGACTATCTCTCCGCGCTCCCGCAGAACCACGGCTACGATTTCATCATCCTTGACCCGCCCGCCTTTACCAAGAGCCGCGACACTCTGCGCAACGCCATCAAGGGCTACCGTGAGATCAACCGTCGCGCCATGCAATTGCTCCGCCGCGGCTCGTATCTTGCCACCTGCTCCTGCTCGCACTTCATGACAAACACCTACTTCTGCCAGATGCTCCACAACGCCGCCGAGGATGCAGGCGTTGGACTGCGGCAGATTGAAGCCCGCCAGCAGTCCCCCGACCACCCGATTCTATGGAACGTTCCCGAGACCGACTATCTGAAATTTTATCTCTTCCAGATCGTGTAATTCGGAATCGGTTTTAGTCTTATTCTCGTTTATCAGACGTTATTTATGGGAATTTTGGCGGAAAGCAAACCGAATAATCTAAAGAAGCGGATGCCGAACGACATCCGCTTCCTTTTGTGCTCGTTTTTGTTGTAAGTGAAAGATTTTCTTACTCCTTTTTCAACGGCAACGTATCGAACACGTTCTCAATGTCCCCCGCGCCCATCACAAGGAGCAAATCTCCGTCGCGCACGACCTCGGGCAAGCGCCGCGCGAGGTCGGCAACATTTCCGCAGAACTCCGCCCGCGATCCGATGGCGCGCGCCAAGTCCGCCGAGGAAACGCCGCTCTCGTTGGTTTCCCGCGCGGCGTAGATTTCCGCAAAGTACACCTCGTCCGCCAAGTCAAATGCGTGCGTGAACTCTTCAAACAGTCCCGCCGTGCGGCTGTAGGTATGCGGCTGATAGGCGCAGAGAACCCGCCGATATCCCAACTCCCGCGCACCTGCCAAGGTTGCCGCAATCGCGCTCGGGTGGTGTGCGTAATCGTCATAGACCGTCGCGCCGCCGAGCTTTCCGCGGTACTCCATCCGCCGTCGGATGCCTTGGAAGCTTGCAACCGCCCGCGCGATCTCCGCGGGACTCCGACCGCACAGGTACGCCGACGACGACGCCGCAAGCGCGTTGTACACCTGAAATTCTCCGGGCTGTGACAGCGTGAGGCGACAGAGTTTTTCTCCTTTATAAAGAAAGTCAAACGAACGGAAGCCCGCGCAATCGGTTACGTTCGCGGCGCGGAAGTCCGCCGTTTCGCACAGTCCGAAGGTAACCGACGATTCGGGCGGCAGGTCGTGCATGGCGCGCGCCGTCTCCTCGTCGTCTGCGTTCCAGAGCGCACGCCCACCGCAGGCAAGCGCCCGCCCCGCAAAAGCACGGAAGGACGCGCGAACCTGCTCCATGCTGTGGAAATAATCCACATGATCCATGCCGACATTGAGGATTACGGCAAGCGTGGGATTGAAGTCCAGAAAGGAATCCTTGTATTCGCAGGCTTCGAAAACGAATTCCTCCCGTTTTTGCCCGATGCGGCAGGAAGTATCCCCGAACTCAACCGATTCCGCGCCGCCCATGACCGTCGGATCTCCGCCCGCAAAAAGGATATGGGCAAGGAGCGCCGTTGTGGTGCTTTTGCCGTTCATCCCCGACACGCCCACGCGGTGCGAAAAGCGCATCATGAGGTAGCCGAGGTAATCCGCGCGGGAAATCAGCGGCAGTCCCCGCCGCTTCGCCTCCAGATACTCGGGATTGTCCTCTGCGATGGCAACGGTATAAATCACCGCGTCGCAACCGTCGAGATGCGCCGCGTTATGCCCGGGAAAGATCCGCGCCCCCGCCTGCCGCAGCCGGTCAAGACGCGCGCTTTCCGTGCGATCCGAGCCGCTCACCTCCACGCCCTCCGCAAGGGTCAGGAGCGCCAGCGCGTACATACTCACCCCGCCGATCCCGATAAAAAACAGCCTGTGGCAACGGGCAAGCAGCGTTTTCAGCCCCTCCGTTCCCAGATGCGTATTGTTCAAAGACATATTACGTCTCCTTTCCCCGGAATGCACCGATTCATTCCAGAATATGCGCCGATTCGCGCTTTCTCCACACGGATTGTGAAACCCGCGTGCCGCGCGGCGAACGGATATTCACAGAAAAATCCGCGTTCCATTGAATAATTATCACAAACATATTTTATACTATAATCATCAAAGGACCGCAAGTCCAATACCATACGGAGGTTCACATCATGCAAATCACCGATATCAAAGTCAGAAAGCTCTTCAACGAAGGTCCGATGAAGGCAATCGTGTCCGTCACGTTCGACGGTCAGCTCGCCGTCCACGACATCAAAGTCATCTACGCGCGGGACAAGTTCTTCATTGTAATGCCCAGCAGAAAAAATCCGGACGAAACCTATCGGGATATCGTACATCCCATCAATGCACAGTTCCGTGGGGTGTTGGAGTCCGCCGTTGTTGAAGCATACGAAGCCGCACTGGCTCAGCAGGAAGCCGAGCAGGCACAGGAAGCCGCCGAGGCAAAAGAAGCCGAAGGCACTGCTACCGTCTGATCGCTTCGAAATCAAGCCGCAGATACCGCGTGTATCTGCGGCTTTTTTAGGCATTACCGCACAATTCTGAAGGTGCAATTGCGCGGTGATGCCCTTATTCAAAAACAGTCCCGAACGAAAACAGAACCGTCTCCTCCGTCAGGAGCAGATGCCCGAAACTTCCGCCGTAACCGATACTGCCGGGATTGAACAACGTCATGGGGCGGGAAAGCGTTCTCTCGCCCACCCGTTCGCCCGCCGCGACGGTATGCAGGTACGGCTCATGGGTATGCCCGAAGAGAACCACGTCCGCGCCCTTTTGCGCCGCGGCGGTTTCAAGCAGTCCCGTTCCGCTCTTCACGCCGTACCGCGCGCCGTGCGTGAGAAGCAGGGTATGCCCTTCAAAGTGCAGAAGCTGTTCCTCGGGGGCGTCCTCCCACTGCGATACGGCAAAATCGCAGTTTCCGCGCACATAGAACAGCGGCGTTGGGGTGAACATGGCGCGATCCAGTTGCCGCAGACCGTCGCCGAGAAAGATCACGCCGTCGGGTTGGCGCGGCTGTCTTGCCAGTGCGGCGCGGATGCCGCTGTTGCGTCCGTGTGCGTCCGAAAAGATCAGAAATTCCATCATTCCGCTCCGTTCTCTTTCTCCAGTGCGGCAAAAATCCGTTTGATATCGTCAAGGCAACCCACCTGCATAAGCTGTCCCCTGACCGCCGCCGCGCCGCGCATTCCGTGCACGTACCATGCCATATGCTTGCGCGATTCGGCAATGCCGATTTTCTCCCCATGCTCCCGCACCATTGCCTCTGCGTGTCGGCAGGCAGTTGCAAGGCGTTCGGAAACCGTGGGCGGGGTATAAGGCTTTCCTTCCAGCGCGCAGGTCAGCTCCCGGAAAATCCACGGATTCCCCTGTGCGCCGCGCGCGATCATCACGCCGTCGCAACCGGTCTGCTCGCGCATTCGGATTGCGTCTGCGGCGGAGAAGATATCGCCGTTTCCGATCACGGGGATTTTGACCGCTTCCTTAACCTGTCGGATGATCTCCCAATCCGCTGTCGGGGCATACATCTGCTGTCGGGTTCTGCCGTGGACACAGACTGCCGCCGCGCCCGCTTCCTCAACGCGTTTTGCCAGTTCGACCGCGTTGATATGCTCTGCATCCCAGCCCGCGCGCATTTTCACGGTGACGGGCAATTTGACCGCTTTCACGGTGGCGCGGACGATTTCCGCCGCGCGTTCGGGGTCACGCATGAGGGCGCTCCCCTCCCCGTTCCCGACGATTTTGACCATCGGACACCCCATATTGATATCGATTGCGGCTGGCGGAATTTCGCCGCAGGCGCCGAGGTACTCCCCACTCTCAAGCATAGCGGCGGCACGGGCAACGAAGTCTGGCTCTGCGCCGAACAGCTGGACTGCCATGGGGTATTCATCCCTCATGACTGCTGCCAACGGAGCGGTACGGACGCGGTTTCCGATTGGTGCTCTGCGGCAATTCTGCTCGTAGCACAGTGCTTTTGCCGAGACCATTTCGCTGACGGTATACTCTGCCCCGAATTCCCTTGCAACCCGTCTGAACGGGCGGTCACTGACCCCTGCGAGAGGTGCGAGGCAGATGCCGTATCGCAGGGTGATATTGCCGATTTTCAAGCGATGTTTCCTTTCCGGGTAAGGTCGCGGGGCTTTGCCCCGCACCCCACTTGAAAACTTCCCCCAAGAAGTTTTCAAGACTTTCAAGAACTTTAACGAATGGGATTTTTGCCCCATTCTTTTTATTGTCCAGATTCTGATGTAGCCATATTCCGTGCTACTGTTTCCGGCTGCTGCGAGGTCAATCCCGCCGGCGGGCTTGACACAGCTGTCGCTTCTCTCCGCTACCGGATAGAAATGGTTCAGGTCAATTGATGATTGGGACGGAACGACACACGTGTCGTTCCGTGGCGGTTGAAAGATGCTTTTCTATGTGAGCGGATAAATCTGCTCTTTCCATAAAACCATTTCCTATTATAGCATATTCCCCCCAAAAAAGCAAGCCCCGGCATGGAAAAAGTCCCGGCAGGGCTTAAGACATCACCGCGCAATTCACGATTGACACACTCACTCGCGCCTTTCCCGTCATACTTCACAAAAATCCTTGCCTGTAGCTCGGCTACAGCCTGCAAATTTTTGTATCGTCTGACGAAAAAATCGACTTCATAATTGTGCCATCGGAATTACGCGGTAATGCCTTAAATACGGGTTCTTTGCGCCACGCCATGCATAAAACCGTTCGTCACGCCGCGCCAAAAGGCAACCGGAATCGCCCTTGAATGCAAAAAAGTTCGTCGTTTTCGGGCGCTTTTCGGAAATTCCGTCGGAATATCGGGAACGGTTTCTCTTGACCTCCCGGACAGGCTGTGGTATGATAAGGATGGAAATCATTTCCATTCGGAGGTACAGAATCATGAAGAATCCGGGTCAGCTGTTAATGGTTGCGCTTGCGGTGGTATTTGCCGTTGCGCTTTGTCTGACGATTGCTCTGATCTGCATCGGAGCGTCGCAAAAGGAGAACCCGACCGACACTGCGCCATCGGCGCGCACGCGGTACTACATCCCGGGGACAAGCACCTCCTATCTCGCTCCGCCGACCGAGGAGGTGTCGACCTTTTCGGAAACCGATGTTCCGGGCGGCATGGTATTCCGGTCGACGGGCAACGGCGTTTGCGTTCTGGAGAGCGTGGGAAGCTGTCGGGACGCGTTTGCGGTGATTCCCGACCGCTCCCCATCGGGAGATCGCGTTACCGGCATTTCCGCGCGCGCATTTTACGGTTGCGAGACGGTTGCGGCGATTCAGATTCCCGCAGGCGTTACGACAATCGGCGATCTTGCCTTTGCCGACTGTCCCAATCTGGTTTACATTTCGGTCAGTGAGAGCAATCCCCGTTTTTGCGACGCAGAGGGGGTGCTATACACCTCGGACGGCAGCGAACTGATCCTCTATCCCGCGCGGCACGCGGGGGCGGCGGCGCTGATTCCCGCAACGGTACGCGAAATTGCGGACATGGCGTTTTACGGTTGCACCTATCTGGAAGAAATCCGCTTCAGTGGCTCTCCCGCGCAGTGGGAAAACATCCGTATCGGAACAAAAAACTACAGCCTGACCGCCGCCTCGGTCGTATTCTATGCGGTTTCGTAACAGGCTCCGAGATTGAAAAGATTTCGCCCGCCTCCCGTAGGAGACGGACGAAATCTTTTTTCATGTTCCGGCGCAAAGCTTATCGCACCGTTATTTTGATATGCCCCGTATCGGTGATGAGTTCGCATTTGCCGCCCGTTGCCGTTTTGGGGACGTCAATACTTCCCGTATCGCTCTTTGCAAGAAAGGTCTTATCCGTCAGGAAGTTGCCCTCGATGTTTCCCGTGCTTGCTCGGGCATAAACCTCGGAAGCATCGCAATCGCGGAAGGTGATATCTCCCGTGCTTCTGACAACTGAGAGGGTCTCCGAAACGACCACGTTGCACAGGGAAACATCGCCCGTGCTCCCTCTCGATACCATCTTCTTACACGTGACATCGGTCAAATCGATTTTCCCAACCGACACCCCGACCTTCAGATCGCCCGCGCAGGTCAGGTTCTTCACAATCACTTTGCCGGTGGAAGTGGTAAGGTCCAGCGACCCGACCGCGGTATTTTCCACACAGATGCCGCCCGTGCTTGACGCGATTCGGACCTCCCCTGCCTCGGCTTCGCTTTTGACCTCACCCGTGCTGACCGAAAGGTTCATATCCGCAAAGCGGAAGCCGCCAGAAATCGTGATATCGCCCGTTTCGTTTTCAATTGCAAGAGATGCATACTCCGTCCCAGGGAGATAAACCGTAATCCGATCGCTGTCAAAGGCAACTCCGATATGCCATTTTCGCTCCCGGGGCGCGCTGATATTCAGCGTGCCGTCCTTAACCGAGACCGCATACCCCGCACCCTCCCGCTCGTAGCAGACCACGCGGCAGCGCCCGTCCTCGGAGGGCAAAAAGGTAATGTCCGCGATATCCGCCCGAATTCGGATGTTTTCAAACGCATCTTTTGGCTCATAGGTTTCGGTCACATATTTTTCCGTTTCGAGCTTTTTGAAATCCCAGCCCGCAAAGCACATGGTCAGAACAAAGAGCAACAGCCCGAGCACTACCAGCGCACTTGCCGCAATCAGCCATTTTTTTGTTGCTTTCATCATCCGTTCTCCTTTCCCATAAAGCACTTTTTGATTCCGAACACGATTTGCTTGGTCAGCAGGACAATTCCCTTCGTTGCTTCCCGACATCCGAAGAAGAGAAAGACCGCACCCCCTGCGCAGAAGAGCCCCGCCCCAACCGAGGCAAGCCCCGTAAAGCCAAAGCCGCGAACGGCGAAGTAGAGCCCCGCCGCAACGCCGCCGAGCGCGCAGGCAACAAGCGAGGCAAAGACCGCCCACACGGAAACGATCAGAATCCACGGCACGAGGTACAGCACAAGTCCCAGTACCGCCGCAACCGCCAACAGCGGAAGCCACACGGGAGAGCCGAGCACCAGAAGCACGATTTCCCACGCGCGAAGCCGACGCTTGGGTCTTACGCGCTCCTTTGCAATCTTGGCGAGCGGGACCTCCGCAATCACCTGCGCCGCAATTTCGTCTACCGAGCCGATATCCGAAACGGCTTGCGCCTCGGTCCGCCCCTCCTCGATCCGATCGTCAATCGATTCGCCGTAAAAAGCAAGGCGTTCATCGACCTCCCGCCGCGGCAGACCCGCCAGCGCTTTTCCCAGCGCACATAAGAATTCCTGTTTTGTCATTTCTTTGCATCCTCCCTGATTACAAACTGATAAATCGACATGACCTCGCGCCACTCCTCCTTGAACTCCTCAAGCCGCCGCAGTCCTGCCTTTGTGATGTGGTAATACTTCCGCAGTCGCCCCCCGTGCTCGGAGGTGCGCACCGTCAGCATTTCCGCCGTCTCCAACCGTTTCAGGATTGTATACAGCGTTGATTCCGAAAGCTCCAGATACGGCTTCATGTCTTTGATAATCTTGTAGCCGTAGGAGTCCTCATTCTTGATTGCGGCTAACACACATACGTCGAGCAATCCCCGTTTCAACTGAATATCCATTCCATACTCCTCCTTGCGTAATACATCATATCACGAAGTATTGATTTTGTCAAGTGGTTTTGCGAAAAAAATTCGGAAAAATCGAAAAAAGCCGTCCCAAGAGGAGGCATGGGACGGCTTTTTATCTGATTTGGCGGCGGATACTCCTATTTTCGGATTTACTGTGGGATATATCTGCTCACACAAAACAGACTAAAAATCCACCGCTTTTTTACAGCACCCGGAATTGCAGATTGTACAGTTCCGCATAAGTTCCGCCGCGGCGCTCCATCAGTTCAGCGTGCGTTCCCTGCTCGGTAATCCTGCCGTTCGCGATAACGGCGATCTCGTCGGCATTCTTAACGGTGGAGAGACGGTGCGCCACAACCAACGTGGTTCTGCCAACGCAAAGCTCGTCAAGTGCCTGCTGGATCAGAATCTCGGTTGCGTTGTCCAGAGCGCTTGTCGCCTCGTCGAGAATCAGAATCGGCGGATTCTTCAGGAACACCCTTGCAATGCTCAGTCTCTGCTTCTGCCCGCCTGAGAGTCGCACGCCACGCTCGCCGATGACCGTATCGTATCCCTTTTCCATCGTCATGATGTAGTCGTGGATGTTCGCGCGCTTCGCCGCCTGTATCACTTCCTCTTCGGTTGCGTCGGGGCGACCGTACAGAATATTATCCCGCACGCTCGCGTTGAAGAGATACACGTCCTGCTGAACGATTCCGATGTTCCGCCGCAGGGATTCCGCCGTGACTTCGCGGATGTCATTCCCGTCAATCAGAATCGCGCCCTCGTTCAACTCGTAAAAGCGCGGAATCAGGTGGCAGATCGTGGTCTTTCCGCCGCCAGAAGGACCGACCAGTGCGACCGTCTCCCCTGCAGGGATATCAAGACTCACATGGTCCAGCACGTCCTTGGAATCATCGTAGGAATAGGTCACGTCGCGCAGTTCGATATGTCCCGACACGCGCCCGATGTCATGGGCATCCGGTCTGTCCTCTTCCACGGGGGTGTCGATGATCTCCACAAACCGCTCAAAGCCCGTCACACCGTTCTGGTACTGCTCCATGAAGTTGATCAGCGTGGTCACGGGGTTGATGAAGAGGTTGACCGACACGATGAACGCGGAATAATCGCCAAGCGCGATTTTCCCCGCGTACAGGAACAGTCCGCCCGCAATCAGCACCACCACGTTGAACACGTTGGTAATAAACGCCGTTCCCGAATGGAACATTCCCATTGCCTTGTAGGAATCGCGCTTTGCCTCGGTAAACTCCTTGTTTCCGACTTCGAATTTCTCCTGCTCCAGTTCCGAATTGTTGAACGCTTTGGTCACGCGGATGCCCGAGATACTGCTTTCAATCGACGCATTGATAATTGCCATTGATTTTCTCGCCCGTGTGAACGCCTCCCGCATCCGTTTGCGAAGAACGCCCGAAATCACCAACAGGAGCGGGACGCAGATAAAAATAATCAACGTCAGCGTCAGGTTGATGGTGGAAAGGTAGACAAACGAGGTCAGGATGGAGATGGTGGAAATGATGATGTTTTCCGGACCGTGGTGCGCCAGTTCGCTGATGTCCATCAGGTCGTTCGTCATGCGGGACATAATCTTTCCCGTTTCGTGGTTATCGTAAAAACTGAACGGCAATTTTTCCAAGTGCGCAAACAGGTCGGAGCGCATCCGCGTTTGCATAAAAACGCCCATCATATGCCCCTCGTACTGAATAAAATAGTTCAGGAGCATCCGCACAACATAAAGCCCGAGCAGTGCCAGACCGAACCCGATAACCAGTCGGTACTGCCTGTTCGGTATGAACTCGTTCAGCATTTTCCGCGTTACAATCGGATACATAATTCCAATCATCGCTACACACAGCGACGCCAACATATCCATGGCAAACAGCTTCTTATGCGGCTTATAATAAGACAAAAATCGTTTCAGCATCTCCAAAATCCCCCATTCTCCCAATTATTATACCGCATCCCTCCCAAAAAGTCAACCCCTCTGCGAATTTTCGGGGAAAAGACCTTGGGGCGTTGCCCCAAGCCCTACTTAGGAAACTTCTTAAAGAGAAGTAACGCTTCGCTACTGACAGTTGCTTTGCAACTGTCATTCCTAAGAAC
>URHR01000010.1 GCA_900547725.1 uncultured Eubacteriales bacterium | reverse complement strand
TGCAAAGCAACTGTCAGTAGCGAAGCGTTACTTCTCTCTAAGAAGTTTCCTAAGTGGGGTGCGGGGCAACGCCCTGCGACCTTATCTTCCGGATTTACCCTCTCTTGGAGAGAACCTCGGTCTCGTAGGTTTTGACGGAGGAGAACCAGGATTCAGAGCCGTCAATGCCGGCGCGGCGGCAGAATTCTGCCCAGACATCACCGATGGGGTAGAACTTCAGCTCTTCCTGAAGCATCATCAGCTCGGTGAAATCGCGGTTATCCTGCATCGCGCGAAGCTTTTCGTTCGGGAGCAGGAGCGCGGTCAGGAGCGCCTTCTGAACCGAGCGCATACCGATGACCCAAGCCGCAATGCGGTTAATGGAAGCGTCGAAATAGTCGGTTGCAAGAATCACACGGTCGAGCGCGTTGTTGCGAACGACTTCTTTCATCATTTCAACCGTCTCGTCATCGTAGCGCACCACGTGGTCGGAATCCCAACGAACGCCGCGAGTGATGTGCAAAGCAATGCGCGGGTTGAAGCAGAGCAGAGCGGAAATCTTGTCGGAGACCACCTCGGTGGGGTGATAGTGACCGTTGTCCATCAGCGGCACAATCCCGCGCGTGGTCGCATAGGAAAGCGCGAACTCGGCAGAGCCCGCGGTGTAGGACTCCAGACCGATGCCGAACACCTTGGACTCCAGCGTGACAAGCACCTTTTCTTTGTCGTAACCGCAACCGAGAATCTTGTCCAGAGAATCCATGTAACGCATACGCGGACCGAGGCGGTCGGCGGGGACATCCTTCATGCCGTCGGGAATCCAGATGTTCATCAGACAGGGCGTGCCGGTCTCGTTGGCAAAATACTCCGCCACACGGATGCAGGCAATGCCGTGACGAATCCAGAACGCGCGGATTTCTTCGTTCGGGTTGGTCAGCGTGCCGCCCTCAGCCAACGGATGCGAGAAATAGGTGGGGTTGAAGTCCAGACCCAGACCGCGCGCCTTTGCATAGTCAACCCACGGTTTGAAGTGCTCGGGCAGAATCTTGTCGCGATCCACGGGCTTGCCGTCGGGGTAAATGCCGTAGAAGGCGTGAACATTCACGCGGTGCTTGCCGGGAATCAGCGAGAAAGCCTTGTCCAGATCCTGCATCAGTTCTTCGGGTGTCCGGGCAGCTCCGGGGTAGTTGCCGGTTGCCTGAATGCCTCCGGTCAGCGCGCCTGCATTTTCAAAGCCGCGCACATCGTCGCCCTGCCAGCAGTGCATGGAAATCCTTACGTCAGCCAAGCGCCTGATCGCCGCTTCGGTGTCCACGCCGATTGCCGCATAGCGTTCTTTTGCCAATTCGTAACGGTTCATTTGTGTATCCTCCCAAAAATCGTTTTTCGGTTATAGTTTCTCTTTATATTATAAAATAAATTCCCGCAAATTGCAAGCGGTTGGCGAAAATATGAAAAAACAGCCATCCAACAGGAAAAAGTGTCTCCTGTCGGACGGCTGTTTTGCAGTTTATCGGTTTGGAATCAGTGGGTCAGGAAGAACATTGCGGCAAAGAGAACCGTAATGATCCATGTGCCGACGTTGATCTCCTTCACCTTGCCTGTGAAGAGCTTCACAAGGACGTAAGAGATCAGACCGAACGCGATGCCGTAAGAAATGTTGTAGGTAAAGGGCATCATGACAAGGGTCAGGAAGGCGGGGAGTGCCTCGGCGGGATCGTGCCAGTCAATGTCGCGCACGCCGCCCATCATAAGGATACCGACGTAGATCAGCGCCGCCGCATATGCGCAGGCGGGGATCAGTGCCGCAACCGGAGCGAAGAACAATGCAATGAGGAACAGCGCCGCCGTAAACATCGAGGAAAGTCCCGTCCTTGCTCCTGCCGCAACTCCGGAGGAGGATTCCACGAAGGTGGTGACCGTCGAAGTTCCGCAAACCGCGCCCGTGCAGGTTGCAATCGCGTCCGCCAACATTGCGCGATCCATGCTCGGAATGCTTTCCTCGCCCTTTTCGTTTCTTGTCAGCAGGTTGCCCGCTTTGCAGGCGCCCCAAAGCGTTCCCATCGTGTCAAACATATCCACCATGCAGAATGCAAGCGCGGTGGTCAGGAAGGCGATTACAAGACCCGTTACCGAGTGCCCCTCCATGCCGAGATAGCCGGAGAAATCAAAGCCTTCGGTAAAGACCTTGCCGAACGCCATCGTGCCGAATTCCTTGAACGCAGTCAGGGGATTCATCGCGCTTCCCGTCAGGAAGCTGTAATCAAAGCCGGAGACCGTCAGGCTGAGCAGGTAGTAAACCGCCGTGCCGCCGAGGATACTCCACATGATCGCGCCCTTGAAGCCCTTTTTGGAGAGAACCGCAATGGCAACCACCGTGGCAATCGTAACGAGCAGAGGCATGATGCTCGCCCATGTTGCGCTGCCGAGCAGGTTGAACGACGCAAGCGTAACGCCGGTCGAGGAACTCGGAATGACAAGCCCCGAGTCCTGGAAGCCGAGGAATGCGATGAAGAGCCCGATTCCCGCAGGAATTGCCTGCTTTACGGTTTTCGGAATGGCGTCAAAGATCAGCTTGCGCAGACCCGTGACCGTCAGAAGGATGAACAGAATGCCGTCAACCAGAACGAACAGCAGGGCGTTGGCATAGCTGAAGCCCATGCCGAAGCATACGGTAATGACGAAGAATGCGTTCAGTCCCATGCCGGACGCCTGCGCGAGCGGGAGGTTGGCGAGCAGACCGATGAGCAACGTTCCGACAACAGCCGAGAGCGCCGTTGCAATGTAGATGGCGCCGAAGGAGACATTTCCAAGCGCGGTGAACATTCCGGGGTTGACCGACAGGATGTAGGACATTGCCATGAAGGTCGTGATACCGCCGATCAGTTCGGCTTTTAAGGTCGTGTTGCGGTCTTGCAGATGGAACAGCTTTTCCATGATGGTGAATTTACCTCGTTTCATAGTATTTTGAGCCGCAAGCCCTATTATATCATACAGAAGGCGAAAAGTCAACCTTATTTTGCTTTTTTGTCGCCCGATGGGCGATTTTGTCGGAAAATCTCAAACGCAAGAACCGCGCAGGCGGCGGAAGAGGAGAGAGAACCGCGGAATTCCCGCCCGTAGTCCACGCGGACAATCGCGTCCGACGCGTCAAGAATCTTCCGCGAAATGCCGCGCTTTTCTCCGCCGACCACAAGCAGAAGCGGGTAACAGAGCGGCTCGTCAAATACCGATACCGAATCGCGGATGCCTGCCGAAAGGATGCGGTAGCCCGCCGCGCGGAATTCCCGCACCAGCGTGTCGGGGTCGGCAACCGTCAGTTCCAACTTTTCAGAAGTTCCCGCCGAGGACTTTGCCACCACACCTGCGGCGTTCATCCAGTTCCGGGGCGGCAGAACCACGCCCGTAACACCCGCCGCATAGAGCGAGCGGAGCGCGTTTCCGAAGTTGTACGGATCTTCCATGCCTTCGGGGTACACGTAAAAGCCGTTCGGCTTGATCCGCCCGGCGCAAAGCGGCGGAATGGTTCGGTCGGTACAGACCGCCGCAATTCCGCCGTGTGTCATTCCCGAGGTCAGGCGATCGATCTCCGCGGGGTCGACAAAGGCGACGGAGAAGCCGCGCTCATGCGACTTTGCCGTCAGATATCCGATTTCCGCCGCTTTGGAGCGGCGCTTGGTACGGTCGATCAGCACGCGCAAAATCCGACGGTCATTGATCTCGGGCGGCGTGTTCAACAGTGCGGAGACTGATGTCATGCCTTCCAAAAGAATTTCCGCATCGGAAACAATCTGATTTTTTTCCATAAAGGGTTCTCTTTTCTTCTATTTTTTTCCGTTTCTTCATAGAATGGAACTACATAGATACACAGACAGACGAAGGAGGATGAACAATGTCGGTATCGGATTGGAGCGGCAGAGCCAGATGCGTGGTTCTGGGAGAATATCTTGCGGAGAAGAAAACAACGGTTCGTCAGGCGGCGGCAGTATTCGGGGTCAGCAAAAGTACGGTACATAAGGATGTGACCGAAACGCTGCGCTTTGTAAACCGCCCGCTGTGGGAGGAGGTTCGCCGCGTTCTGTTGCAGAACAAAGAGGAACGGCATCTGCGCGGCGGGGAAGCCACGCGCATCAAGTATTCCGCCCTGCATGGGCGGGGAAAGGAATAACGGCAACCGTCGGTTCTGTTTTTTGGGAGGCTACACGGTCGGCTTCATCGTCAGAAGCGTCTCCAGCATTTCCTTCCCGAAATCGGCTTCGGCAGCCTCGGTTGCCGCGCGGAAATCGTAGTAGCCCGCGCTGCCCGGGGAGTTGACCCCTGTTCCGAACACCACGGTTGCGCCGCGCTTCATCAGTTTGCGCAAAACGGCACGGATTTTCGGATTTTTCAGGGAAAGATAATTGAACTGGTAAACCGCGTTCAATCCGAGCAGGCGGTCGACTTCCGCAGGCGGAAATCGGGAGACGAAATGGTCGGCCTCCATAATCATCGGGCGCGCCGGCGTGTGATAAAGCAGGCGATTCCATTCCTTTGCTTCATCCTGCGTCACGCCGTTCCACGGAAGCAGGACAGGCAGAAGCCCAAGCCGGGGAATGCATAGCTTCGTCAAGCCGACCACCTCGGAAACTCCGGGGCGCAGACGGAGATAGCCGCCCGCAAAAATGCGGACGCCATGCGGCAGAACCTGCGACAACTCCCGCATGGCGCGGTCGCGTTCCAACAGGAAGCAGGGAAGAGACTCCCGCATAAAATCAAATTCCGCCATCATGCAAAAGCGACGGATTCCCGTCCGCGCGTGCAGACGGACCATCGCTTCGCGTGCGTCCCGGGGCGAAGCGATCCATTCGCCCATCATCGGAAGCAGATGGCAGTTCCAATCGGTCAACAGATTCATACTGATACCTCAAAAAATATGGGGCTACCGCAAATGCTGTAGCCCCTTTTTCGGTGCAATTTCATACCGTCGGCAGTTGGAAGTCTGAAGCAACTTGCGGTATGGCGCAGTCGGTCAGTCGTCGCTTTCTTCGTTCTCACGCGGCTTGACAAGGATCGTCAGCTTGGTTACGCGCATATCGTCCATTTCCGAAACGACCACAACCAGCGTGTGGGTCTCGTCCTCGTCGGTAAAGCTGTCGCCGACGTGCGGGTCGGCATCCAACCTTTCGATTGCCCAACCGCCCATCGTGGTGTATTCGCACTCGAAGTCGTGCGGCTCGTATTCGATCTCGGAGAAAAAGTCATCGATGTTCATGTCGCCCGAGACTTCGTAGGTGTTTTCGCCTGTTTTAACGAATTCGGGGACGATTTCGTCCGATTCGTCCCAGATGTCGCCGACCAACTCTTCCAGAATATCTTCCATCGTTACGATGCCGAGCGTACCGCCGAATTCATCGACGATGATGGCAATGTGCGTCTTTTTCTCCCGCAGAATGGTCAGCGCGGCGGGGAGCTTCATGGTTTTATGCAGGAAGCACGGTTCCATGAGAAGCGAGCGGATGTCGTCGGCAGAAAGCAAGGGTGTGTCGATTGCCCGACGGTAATAGTGGTTGAGGTAGAGAATACCGATAATATTATCGATGGAATCTTCGTAAACGGGAATCCGCGAGAAGTGAGAACCTTCAATCACCTTGTGAATCTCGTCCGGCGTATCCAGAATGTCAAACGCCAGCATATCGATTCGGGGGGTCATGATCTCTTCCACGGTCGTGTCGCGGAATTCAAGCGTGGACTGGAGCAGATCGCTCTGATCCTCGTCAATGACGCCTTCTTCCTCGACCGTGTCGATAATGGAGGAAAGTTCCTCTTCGGTCACGGTCGGTCCGTCGTCCTTGTCCTTGCCCCAGATTTTGGAGAGCAGTTTCACCAGTCCCATGACCAACCAGACAATCGGGTAGAGAATGTAGGTCAGAATGCGGATGGGGTAGGCGAACCAGAGCACCGTAGTGTCGGCATTGTTCTTTGCAACGATCTTCGGGACAATCTCGCCGAAAATCAGGATGATAAAGGTCATGACCAGCGTTGCAATCAGAGAGGCGAGGCTGTCAGAACCGGCACTGCCGACCCGCAACAGCAGACTCATGGTAATAACCGTTGCCGCTGTGGACGCCGCAATGTTGGCAAGGTTGTTTCCGATGAGAATTGCGGAGAGTGCAGAGGTAAAGTTTTCGCTGATCTTATAAGCCAGCGCGGCGGTCTTGCTTCCCGTCTCCGCCGATTTCTTCAGGCGCATCTTGTTGGACGCGTTGAAGGAAATTTCCGAAGCGGAGAAGAACGCGGAGAACAGGATCATGATGAAAATTACAAGAATATATCCTACCATGGTCACGCCTCCTGTCCGTCATCCGCCGAAGCGGTCTGTTCATCTTCGGGGATCACGCGGATAATCACGTGGTCGATTTTGCCGTTTTCCACGTCCTCAACGGTGAATTCAAGATTTCCGACCGTTACGCAGTCATCCTCTTCGGGCATCTTGTCGAATTTTTCAAGCAGGAGCGAGAGAATCGGGCGCGCGGGATTGATCTCGGGCGGGCAGGGAATGCCCATCTTTTCGCAGACCTCCCCGCAGATCAGGTGCGTACTGACCTGAAAACGGTTTCCGCCGAGTTTAACGAAATCGTTGTCCACCACGTCGTCCTCGTCCCAGATTTCTCCGACCAACTCTTCGAGAAAGTCCTCAATGGTGATGATTCCCACCGTGTGCATTTCCGCGTCCCGCACCACGCCGAGATAGAACTTGTGCTGACGCATTTCGGTCAGAAGATCGTCGATCAGCGCGTCGGGTTTGACAAAGTAGGGCGGGATCAGCAGTCCGCGAAGGCGGACGTTTGGATTTCTCAGATAAGCGCGGATAAAAGCGCGGATCTGAAGCGTTCCGATGATGTGGTCAAGATCGCCGTCGTAAACCGGCAGACGGCTGTGCGTGGTGTTTTTGATTTGTTCGATAATCTGAGCGTTGGGAAGGGACGCGTCAATCGCAACGATATCCTGCCGCATGGTCATGACATCGCGGGCACGGGTGTCGGAGAAATCGAGTGCCGATTTGAACAGGTCGCCCTGTTCCTCGTTCATCACGCCTTCCTTTTCGATGGTGTCGATGATGTCGTAAAGCTCATCCTCTGTGATGGAGGGAGCTTTTTCGTGCTTCATAAAGCGTTCGGTCAATTTGGTAAAACCGCGCGAGATCAGAGTGAAGAAGGTGACCAGAGGGGTCAGAATCTTCATCAGAAAGCGCACCGGCGCAGCGAAAAGCATGGAGAGCGAATCGCAACGGTCGTTGGCAAGGCTCTTCGGAATCATTTCGCTGAACAGAAACACGATCATTGTGGAAATGATCGTACACCAGAGCGCAACCGTGTCGGTATTACCGAACAGGCGGGTGGCAATTACGGTCGCAACGGAAGCGGCGGCAATGTGGGTGATGTTGTTTCCGATGAGGAGCGTTGTCAGCGCCCGGTCGAAATTGTTAGAGATGTACATCACGCCTTTTGCGCGTTTGTTTCCGTCATCCGCTTTTGCCTTGATACGGATCTTGTTCATCGCGGAGAACGCGCTCTCGGCACCGCCGAAGAACCCGCCGCCTATGACGAACAGAATGAACAACAGAGTCAGCCCCGCAATTCCTTTCTCCGCTACGGTTGCATCCGCGGCGGCAAAAAGCGCCTTTTGTGGGACATTTCTTAACCAACTCCATATGTTCCCGTCTGTGTCCATTTGAAAAAACAACTCCTTCTCGATAAAGAATATTTATCATTATATCATATAAACAGATGAAAGTCAAGAGCTTTTTGCGCCGATTTGATGAAATTCCGTTATAAAACGCAAAAAATCAGTCAAGGCGGCGCAGCTTGGGGGCAAGCGCTCGCAGATAGTCATCGCCAAGCATCGTCTCAATTTCGCCGAACGTTCGGATCACTGCGCCGTCGGTTTCGTCAAAAATGCGGTCTGTGACCATGTGACGGAGCGAAGAGAGCAGGGTCGGCTCAATCCAGTAGCGGAAAGCGGTTTGGGGGAAGCCCGCTTCCAACCGCTTCATGCGCAGATAGAGCGGCAAACCGTCGGATTGATCGTGCCAGATGTCCACGAACGCGAGATCGAACGCGTCGGGTTTCATGTCATGCTCGGTAAACCCGAATGCGTCGGCATTCAGAACGGTGATTTTATCGCGGTTCGGGAATTGCGGCAGGATGC
Organism: uncultured Eubacteriales bacterium; assembly: GCA_900547725.1. Taxonomy (GTDB): domain Bacteria; phylum Bacillota; class Clostridia; order Oscillospirales; family CAG-272; genus UMGS1865. Next base: position 30,977 of record URHR01000010.1, on the reverse strand, counting down.
AATCGCGGAACAGACCGATCAGGTCGGAATCGCGCTCGATCACCGTCACCGACTGCACCTCCGGCTTTTGCGAGGCGTGAAACGCAAAATAACCGAGCCCCAAACCGTAGGTCAGAACCCGTCCGTGCGCCTCGGCGATGACCGCCCGCATGGTTTCCGCTTCGTTGGGCGTAACGGTCATCCATTCCACGTCGTTTTCGGTGACGGACGGAAAGGAAAAACGTTCCTCAAAGAAACCGATCTGCGGAATCTCGCGGAAATCGGATGTCAGAACGGGATGCCCGCAGACAAACGGCTCGAAAGCATGGTATTCCCCGTGCGTAAACCGCCATTTGCCGACCGACAGGTCTCCGAAGCGAACCGTTTTCACATATGCGTCGTTGCGGTAGGGCGCAGGGGAAAGACAGCGGACGCCCGGCTGAATGTATACCCGCTCCAGCCGGCGATCGTCCGGGTTATCGGGAATTTCCAATCCGATGGAGGCACAAAAGAGTGCACGGAATGCGTCGGCGACGGGAATCCCGCAATCGGCAGCGAGGTCGCGAACCGTCCGCGCATCAAGCAGACGCGGGGTCAGGTTGAGATAATCTGCATACAGGCGGAGGATGCGGTCGTTTTCCTCCGTGATTTTTTTCAGTCGCGCAACGCGGAGCGCGTCGGAGGGGGAGAGATTCAGCTTCATGTCTGTTCCTTTCGGATTTTGATTCAATATATTATACCATCCTTTTGGGGAAAATGCAATGGGTTTCTGGAATTGAAGCAAAAGAAAACGGTCGGGAGATTTCGCTCCGCGACCGTTTTATATCGGTTTGTCGGTAAGACCGAGAATGTAATCCGCGCTGACGTTGTAGTATCGGCAGAGTGCCAGAAGATGTCGGATCGGCAGTTCGTTCTCTCCGCGCTCGTAACGGGAATACATGGTTTGGGAGGTGCCGAGATAGGACGCAACTTCCTGTTGTGTTCTGTCATGATCTTCCCGCAGGTTGCGAATCCGTGCCACATAGTCCATTTTATATTCCTCCTCCCCGAACGGTATCATTATACCAAAAAATTCCCTTTGCTATTGACTTTAGTAATTATTTGTGTTATAATGAAGAGAAAACACCTGTATGAAAGCTGATTCCACAAGCTGTTTAGCGGCTTCAACAGTTTGTTGCTTTACAAATCAGGCAATTTGGAGTATGATGGAAACAAATTCAAGACACAGGGGGAATGAATCGGACATGATCGGACAGAACATCAGAAGGTTGCGAACCGAAAAGCAAATGACCCAGAAAGCGGTGGCAGACAAACTGTTTGTCACCGCGCAGGCGGTATCGCGTTGGGAGAACGGAGAAGTCGAGCCGTCGCTTTCCACCGTGACCGAAATTGCGCGGATATTCAATGTATCGGCAGACGAAATTCTCGGCATCGATACCACGCCGCAAGCGGAAAAAGCGAAACCGGAAACCACAGTCCGTACCGAATACATTTATAAGGAGTCACCGCCTGTTCTCGGTGTTTGCGAGGTCTGCAACAAGCCGATCTATAATGCGGGTGAGTTGATCCGCGAGGATTACCCAAAGCAAATTATTTGTAAGGATTGCCGCGATAAGCGCGAACAACGCAAGTTTGATACCATGCGCGAAAACGGAATTCGACATCGGATGCACTCCTTTGTTTGGGGTTCGCTTGCCGCAGTCGCAACGCTTGTCATCGGAATTGTGACCGCTTCCAAAACGGGAAATTGGGGGTTGATCGGTGCATTCGCAATCGGTGCGGTGGCGATATTTGCATTGGTATCCTGCTGTATTCTGCAAAACAATTTTATCGGGGAGATGGTCTCCACGATCTTTTCATGGGGCTTTGTGAAGTTTCCGGGCGTGATCTTCGAATTGGACTTGGACGGGATCATCTGGCTTCTGACCGTCAAACTGTTTTTCTGGATTCTCGGAATCCTGTTGGCTTGCGCAACCGGTGCGCTTGCAATCGCACTGGGCGGCGTAATGTCGCTGTTTGTTTACCCGTTTGCGATCCGCAAAAATCTTGCCCATCCGGAACAATATGAAATCTAATATTTGGAAAGGAAATACATCAATGAAACGAATTCTCTTAACCGCAATGGCTGTACTTCTGCTGGTTTTTCTTCTTGCTTCCTGTGGAGAAAAAACCGAAACGCCACCTGAACCGTCAAACACTTCCAACGAAGCACTGACAGATGCCCCGACTGCGCCGGTAACAAAGCCCTCAGCCGAAGCGCCGACCGAAAAGCCGACCGACGCGCCTACAACAGAGACTCCGGACAAACCGAATCAGCCGAAGATGTATGAGATTGTTTTCCACCCGAACGGCGGAAGCGATATCGCAACAATCCGAGCGGAGGAGGGAACTTTGATTGAAGAACCGGAGAAGCCGACGCAGGAGGGCAAGAAATTTGTCGGTTGGTGCACGGATGAGGAATTGACGGTTTCGGCAACATTTCCGCTGACTCTGACAAAAAGCACGGAGCTTTGGGCAAAGTGGAATACGGTTGTGCCGATCAAGGACTACCTGAAGGAGCTGACGGAAGGGTACAAGCTGAATCCGTACAGCTACATTCCGGAGAAAATGCAACCGTCCGGTGCGCTCACAGCGCAGAATCCAAACGAGGATTACAGCAATTTCATGTCGGCATCCGCAATCCCGAACGGCTTTGGAGAACAATGGCACATGATAACCGACAACCTGAACGAATCCATGCGCTTCTTCAAGGCGCTGCAAGCAGTTGAAGGTGTGACGACAACCTCGGTTGCTGCGTTCAACAACTGGTTTGACCAAAACCCGAGCGACACCGCGCACCACAGTTTCCTGAATGGGGACTATCATGTAACAGTGGACTATGACGGAGTATTGATGCAGTTCGTTCTGGATTATGCAGTCGCAGGACAGAGTATTCAGATCGCAATGGCAATGAATATGCAGTCGCGGGACAAGACTGTGCGGATTCAGCTTGGCGACGCGAATGCGCTGACCTATACCGTCGGTACAAATTCTTACGCCTTTGCAATCAAGTATCTGGGTGTGAGAACGGCGTATTTTAAGGTTCAAAAGAATGCGGACGGCACCGTAACAGGACAGATCAACGAGCATCTGACGGTATCCGGCAAGGGAACTCACAGCTCTGCGGATTTCATCATCACCGCTGATTATGTGTCGGCAGTCGGAAACAAAGCAAGCGGGATTCCCGGATTTACGGGCTATATCAACGAACTGTACGATACCGCAACGGGCAAGCTGCTCGGTTACGAGGTGCGGGAAACAGCAGAAGTTCTCTCAAAAGAGATCATTTATAATACCCTTTGGTTCAATCTTTCCGATGTTGATGGGATTAATTCCATCAAATACCGCGAAAAGACCGATGATGAATCCGCCGCATTCTTCCTGAACGGAAGTACAAAGGAGTGGGAGAACAAGCGGGTTGGTGGCTTTAGTTCAAAAGCCGCATCGCGCCGTTTTGACATAGAAATGCGGACGCAGTATTTCTACGTACTTGCAAAGGACGGAAGCACCTATGAAGAGGTTGCGGTAAAAGTCCCGATGCTGTTTGTGCAGGCGGAGCAGTTGGAAACTCTGACAACGGATGTTGCGGAAAAGAATTCCGGTCTGACTCTGCGCGTTGACACAAGTTCCGAAAGCCTGAAAAAGATTCAAGCGGACTATGTTAACCTGATCAATGCGTTTATTAAGCACAAAAACGCAGTGACGGAGGAAGAAATCCGAAAAATGATCGGCGAAAAGGTTACATTTGATTGATATTGAAAAGAGCGCGGAAAATCCGCGCTCTTTTCAAAATACCTCTTGCGCCGCGCGCCGAAACATGGTATAATAGAAGCAGAAATACAACAGGAAAGGAACAGTGAAAACCGAAATGGAGCTTGCAAGCATTCTGTCCCATGTGGATCACACGAATCTGAAACAGACCGCAACGTGGGAGGACATTCGCGCGCTTTGCGACGACGGGCTGACCTATCGCACCGCTTCGGTCTGCATTCCGCCCGCTTATGTTCGCGCGGCGGCGGACTACCTCGGCGGCAGACTGCCGGTCTGCACGGTCATAGGCTTCCCGAACGGCTACAACACGACCGCCGCGAAGGTTTTTGAGACCGCCGACGCGGTGCGGAACGGCGCGGATGAAATCGATATGGTTATCAACCTCGGACTTCTCCGCGAGCGCAAATATGAGGCTGTTCTGCGCGAAATCCGCGCAGTCCGTGAAACCTGCGAGGGGAAAATTCTGAAGGTCATCATTGAAACCTGCCTTTTGACCGAGCAGGAAAAAATCCGGATGTGCGGCATTGTCGGCGACAGCGGCGCGGACTATATCAAGACCTCCACGGGCTTTTCCGCGGCGGGCGCAACGCCGGAGGACATCGCGCTCTTTGCCAAGCATTGCCCCTCCCACCTCAAAATCAAGGCGGCGGGCGGTATCCGCTCCTTTGCCGACGCGGAGAATTTCCTCTCCCTCGGCGCGGACCGTCTGGGAACCAGCGCGTTGGTTCGCCTTGCAAAGGAGGCGCAGGCATGACGGCAAAGCGGGTCTTTCTGGTTGTCCTCGACAGTCTCGGCGCGGGGGAAGCGCCCGACGCGGCGGCTTTCGGGGATCTCGGCGCAAATACCCTGCGCAGTATTCGGGACACGGGTTTGCTCCGTATCCCGACTCTTGGGCGGCTCGGCATCGGCAACATTGACGGTTTGTCCTTCCTTGGTGCTGTCCCGTCTCCCGCCGCCGCGTTCGGTAAAATGCGGGAACGCTCCGCCGGGAAAGATACGACCATCGGGCATTGGGAGATTGCGGGTCACATCTCGCCCCGCCCGATGCCGACCTTTCCGCACGGCTTCCCGCAGGCGCTTTTGGATCGCTTCACCGAACTGACGGGGAAAGGGGTTCTTTGCAATCTGCCGTATTCGGGAACAGACGTGATCCGCGACTATGGCGAAGAGCATCTGCGCACAGGCAAACTGATTGTATACACCTCGGCGGACAGCGTGTTCCAGATTGCGGCGCACGAGGATTTGATTCCGCCCGAGGAACTGCACGGAATCTGCCGCAAGGCACGGGAACTGCTGACAGGGGACTATGCCGTCGGGCGGGTGATTGCGCGCCCGTTTGTCGGGACGAACGCCTCGGATTTCACGCGTGTTTCCGCCGACCGCCGCGATTTTTCGCTTGAACCGCCGGTTCCCGTCCTGCCCGATGTGCTGAAGGCGGCGGGGTACGACGTGCTGTCGGTCGGAAAGATCATCGACATTTTCGCCGGGCGCGGTTTTACGAAATTCTACCGCACCCACGGCAACGATGAGGGAATGGCGGTCACATCCGAGCTTGCGAAAACCGATTTCCACGGGATTTGCTTTGTCAATCTGGTGGATTTCGATATGCTCTACGGACACCGCAACGACGCGCGCGGCTATGCCGGGGCGCTGAACCGATTTGACGTGTGGCTCTCGGGCTTTCTGCCCGCCATGCGCGCGGATGACGTTCTGCTTCTGACCGCAGACCACGGCTGTGACCCGGGCGACGTGAGTACCGATCACACGCGCGAATATGTCCCGCTTCTGGTTGCCGGACCGTCGGTTCGTCCTGTCCCGCTCGGGGTGCGGAACGGATTTTCCGACGTTGCGGAAAGCGTGCTCGGAATGCTCGGCGCGAAGGGGTCGTTCGGTGCAACCGATTTTTCGGGGGAGGTCTTGGCATGACAGACAGTGAATTGGTGCGGCTTGCCGATGCCGCGCGTTCAAATTCTTATGCGCCCTATTCCGGCTTTTCGGTTGGCGCGGCGCTTCTATGCGCGGACGGAACGGTCCTGAGCGGTTGCAATGTGGAAAACGCCTCCTATTCGGTAACCTGTTGCGCCGAGCGGAGTGCGCTATTTGCCGCCGTCAGCGCAGGAAAACGGCAGTTCACGGCGCTCGCGGTTGTGGGCGGCAGACAGGGGCAAGCACCCGACAGTTTCTTCACGCCCTGCGGTGTCTGCCGTCAGGCGTTGGCGGAATTCTGCGCCCCCGATTTTCCGATTCTCGTGTGGGACGGAACAGAAACGCGGCGGTATACGCTTGGTGATCTGTTGTCCTGCGGATTTTCCGCGGACGCGATGAAGAGCGGGGAGAACCGCACATGAGCGGCGCGCATCGGATCACGGCGGCGGAGCTTGCCCCATTACTCCCGCCGCGCGAACGGAATACGCACAAGGGGGATTACGGCTATGTTGCGCTTCTCGGCGGGTGCATGGAGTATTCGGGCGCGGCAAAGCTGGCAAATCTCAGCCAATCCGCCCTGCGCGCGGGTTGCGGCGTGGCAACGTTGGCAGTTCCCGCGACCTTAGCGGGTGCGGTTGCGCCGTACCTTCTGGAAAGCACGCTTTCGCCTGCTCCCGACTGCGGGGACGGGCATATGACCTTTGACGCAGATTATCTGATCGCGCTGACGGCAGGAAAGCGTGCGGTTGCGGTCGGCATGGGATGGGGCAGGAGCGAGGAAAACAAGCGGATTCTGAATTGGCTTCTCTCGCATTACAGCGGTTCGCTTCTGATCGATGCGGACGGGTTATGGGCGCTTGCCGGATCAGAGCCGGTCAGAGCGCTGTCTGCGGCGACCTGCCGCGTGATTCTGACCCCGCATCATGGGGAATTTGCGCGCCTGACCGGGCTGTCGCTCCCGCAGATTGAATCGGATCGGCTTAACGCCGCACGGGACTTTGCCAAGCGCACGGGAACGGTGACCTTGCTCAAAGGGGTCGAGACGGTTGTGACGGATGGGGAAACGGTGCTGACGGTTGACCGCGGTTGCCCCGGAATGGCGACGGCGGGAAGCGGGGATGTGCTGTCTGGCGTGATAACGGGACTGCTTGGCTATCTGCCGCCCGATGTGCGGACGATTGCGCTCGGCGCTTATCTGTGCGGGCTTGCGGGCGAATATGCGGCGCGGGATGTGGGTGAAATTTCCATGCTTGCGTCCGATACGGTTTCCCACCTCGCCGAGGCGGTGCGCACGGTACAAAAAGAAGGAGAACCTTGCTGAAGGTTCTCCTTCTTTTTGTATGGCGGAAATACGCCCCGTCGATTCTTGTACTATGCCGTATACTGCAAGCCAATTTGTTTCAGCAGTTCGAAGTGTAGATTGGGGAGAACCCGGGATAGAATTTCTTTTCCCTCGCTGACCTTTCCTTCTTCGCACAGTATAACGCCGGTAAAAAAGTCGAGCGTATTTTGGATTTCTTCGGTTGGCTGTATTTTATCCTTACAAAGTTTCACTTGGTCAATATCTTTTTGCAGAATATAATAAGTACCCATCCAACAGTACTTCAGATTTTGCAACTGCTCAACCTTGTTGATGTGCTCCCAAAACAAATCGTATTGGGATAATCCCAAATAGGATATCGCAAGCCAAACATGAAATGCTTCGATTCCCGCCTTTGTGCGTTTGGCGTGAAACAGCCTGTAGCTACGTGTAAAATAGGTAAGCAATTTGTTGGCAAGAACAACCGATTTTTCATAATCGCCCGATTGACACAGCTTTTTCATCGCCTTGATTTGCCTTGTTTTCACAATGCCTGTAATCAGCAGAGTAACAAGAAAAATCAAAACAACAAACAGCAAAGGCGCCGGTTCAACCGTTGTATTTCCGATTTTAAAAGACAGCATAGAACCTCCCGATTGCACACACAGCTATTTCTTCTTCCGCTTCTCCCACCATTTTTTGATTGCCAGCGTCAGGGCGACGCAGACGGGAAAGAACGGGGTAAAAGGACCTGCCCAGAAAACCAGCACTGCCGTTGCCATAACCGCCGCCCAATGCCAACCGAATATCAGCTTCAGAAGATAGCCGACCCAAACAGGGGAGTAGACCGCCGCAACCACCGCGATCAGCAGAACCACGGTTCGCCAATCGCGGCATTCGTCAAGAATCCAGCGGAAAAAGGCTTTGACCTTTTCCCAAAGCTTTCGGAACATCAGCCCTTCGGGAAGCTGTCCTTCAAGCCGACCGTGCGGTTAAAGGTATGCGGATTCTTCGTATCGGCGCAGAAATAGCCGAAGCGAACGAACTGGAAGGTCTCTCCCGCCTTTGCATCCGCCAACGCAGGCTCTGCCTTTGCGTTTTTGACAACAACAAGCGACTCGGGATTGATAAAATCGGTGTATTCCTTGTCGTCGGGCTTGTCTGCGGGATTTTCCAGAGTAATCAGGTTGTTGTAGAGGTGCAGGGTGATGTCCGCTGCGTGCGGCGCGGAGAGCCAATGGATGGTTCCTTTAACCTTTCTGCCGTCCGCAGGATTGCCGTTTCCTGTTTCCAGATCCGCCGTGCAGTGCAACTCGGTGATGCTGCCGTCTGCGCCATGCACGATCTCGTTGCACTTCACGATATAAGCGCCCATCAGGCGAACCTCTCCGCCTTCCTTCATGCGGAAGAACTTGGGCGGCGGGACTTCGGCAAAGTCGCTCGCGTCGATATAAAGCTCGCGGGTAAAGGGCACTTTGCGCGTTCCCGCGTTCTCGTCCTGCGGGTTATTGGGCAGGTCGAAATACTCGGTCTTGTCGGCGGGATAGTTGGTAATCACCACGCGCAAGGGCTTTTCAATCGCGATGCGGCGGGGCGCGGTGCGGTTCAGCTCGTCGCGCAGGCAAGCCTCCAGTTGGCGGATGTCGACAAGCGACCCTGCCTTTGACACACCCGTGCGGTTGATGAAATCCAGAATCGATTGCGGGGTATAGCCGCGCCGCCGCATTCCGCAAAGCGTGGGCATACGCGGGTCGTCCCAGCCGTCCACAACGCCGGTTTCGACCATCGACCGCAGAAAGCGCTTGGACAGAACCGTGTAGGTGATGTTCAGCCGCGCGAATTCAATCTGACGCGGGAAGCCTGCCGGATTGCCCGGGATATCCACATTGTCGCGAACCCAGTTATAAAGCGGGCGGTGAATCTCGAATTCCAGCGAGCAGAGGGAGTGCGTAATGCCTTCCAACGCGTCCTGAATCGGGTGCGCGAAATCGTACATCGGGTAGATGCACCATTTGTTGCCCTGACGGTGATGCTCCGCATACTTGATGCGGTAGATTACGGGGTCGCGCATACAGAAGTTGCCCGACGCCAGATCAATCTTGGCACGCAAGGTGTACTTGCCCTCTGGAAATTCGCCGTTTTTCATGCGTTCGAACAGGTCAAGGCTCTCTGCAATCGGTCTGTCACGCCACGGGGAGACTGCGGGGTGAGTCAGGTCGCCGCTGTACTTCGGGTCGCGGAACTCCTCCGCCGAAAGTTCGCAGACATAGGCAAGCCCCTTTTTAATCAGCCCGACCGCCAGTTCGTAATCCTTTTCAAAGTAATCCGAGCCGTAGAAAAAGCGGTCGCCCCAGTCGAAGCCGAGCCAGTGGATGTCCTCCTTGATGGCGTCGACGTACTCGGTGTCCTCCTTGGAGGGGTTGGTATCGTCCATGCGCAGGTTGCAGACCCCGCCGTACTTGCGCGCGGTTCCGAAGTCCACACACAGCGCCTTGCAGTGCCCGATGTGCAGATATCCGTTCGGTTCGGGAGGGAAGCGCGTGTGCACCTTCATGCCGGGGTTGTTTGCCAGATCCTCGTCAATAAAATCCTGTATAAAATTCTTTTCCAATTCTTCCATGTCGGTAAAACCTCACTTCAAAGTTTCTGTCATCCGCGCAATGCGGGCTTTGACCCGTTCCGGTCCCATGACCTGCATCACGGCATACATATCGGGGGAATTCAGCCGTCCCGTTACGGCAACGCGCAAAAACATACTCACGTCGGCAACGCTTCCGCGATAAGCGGCGGGGTCTGCCTTGTAAGCCTTCATATCGGACGCGTATCCGATGGATTCCGCAACCGCCTTGATCTTGTCAAACCAGACCGTCATATCGTCGGCTTGGTCATAGGAGGCGAGGAAGCGCTCCAGTGCCATGCGGATATCGGCGCGGTCAAACTGTTCCGCGTAAGCGTCCTTGATTGTAAACAGGCTGTCATAGAAGAAGTCCATGTAGCCCTTGACGTCCGCCCATGTTGCAAAGTCCTTACGGGGCTTTTTGCCGCCGCGACCGATGGCAAAGATCGCCTTTGCATAATCGGGGTCTGCATCCAGGAGCTGACCGAATGCGGGGTCAAACTGCCGCGCCCATGCGCTTGCCTGCCCGAAAACTTCTTCCGCCGTCATGCGGGAAATCACGTTCTTGCTGACATCGTTCAGCTTGTTGAAGTCGAACAGGCATCCCGAAGAGCTCATCTTCTTGATATTGAAGGGGAACTCGGTATAGGGCTTGTCCGGGTTCTGTGCGTGCCACTCCTCGTAGTTGGAGTTGAGCAGGGTCATGATATACTCGCAAACGCAGGCGGGGGCGTAGCCCATGCGGCTGTAGTCATCCATATTCGCGCCCATATCGCGCTTGGAGAGTTTCTTCTTGTTGCCGTTTTCGTCAAGTCGCATGATCTGCGCAATGTGCAGGTACTTCGGCAGACGGAAACCGAGATAGCGGAACAGCATCAGGTGCTTGGCAAGGCTCGGAAGCCACTCCTCGCCGCGGATGACGTGCGTGGTTCCCATCAGATGGTCGTCCACCGCGTGGGCGAAGTGGTAGGTGGGAATGCCGTCGCTCTTGAGCAGGACAAAATCTTCGTCGTTTTCGGGAATCTCCAGCTTGCCCTTAATCAGGTCGGTGAAGGGGATTTTCTTTTCGGGATTGCCGTCCGCAAGCAGGCGCAGGACAAACGGGTCGCCGTTTTGCAGATGTGCCTTGACTTCCTCCTGGGTAAACTGCCGTTGCTTTGCCTGTTCCTCGGCGCGGTTGTCGCTCTCGTTTTCCCAGTCGCGGGATTTGATCTCCGCCTTCTTGTCGAGCGCATTCAGCGCTTCCAGTTCCTCTTTGGTCGTAAAAACGGGGTAGGCAAGCCCGCGTTTCACAAGATCCTTTGCAAAAACGTGGTAAATCGGTCCGCGCGCACTCTGCTTGTACGGACCGTAAGCGCCGTGATCGGATACTTTTCCGTCCCCGTCGAGAATCGCGCCCTCGTCAAAATGAATTCCGTAGTGCGCCAGTGTGCGGATCAAGCCCTCCGCCGCTCCGGGCACTTCGCGCTTTGCGTCGGTATCTTCAATCCGCAGATAGAACACGCCGCCCGATTGGTGCGCCAGACGTTCTCCGATGGTGGAGGGGAACAGACCGCCGAAGTGCACAAAGCCCGTGGGGCTCGGGGCAAAACGGGTCACTTTCGCGCCCTCGGGGAGATTCCGCGGCGGATATTTCGCCTCCATATCCGCAGGTGTTTCGGTTACGTTCGGGAACAACAGTTCCGCCAATGCTTCAAAATCCATGGTAGTGATTTCCTTTTCCTTCATCTTGTAATTCCGATTGCCGCAAGCGCGTCGCCGAGCCTTGCGGATTCCCCATGACCGGGGTAAATAACGGTATCGGACGGGAGCGTTGCCAATCGCCCGAGAGACGTGCGCAGGTCGCCGACACTTCCGCTGTAGAGGTCTGTGCGACCGTAGTTCTCCGCAAACAGGGTGTCTCCGGTCAGCAGGTCATGCCCGTCGTTTACAAGGAAACAGGCGCTGCCCGCAGTATGCCCGGGCGTGTGCAGAACCGTGACGGTCTCAGAACCGATCGCAATGCGGTCGCCGTCCCGGAACGTCTCCTCGGGCGTTCTCCATACGCGCTTCTGTCGGAAGAATGCCTCAAATGCATTTTTGCGTGCGTCGGAGGGGAGATCCAAGTCGTTTTCGTGAATCCCGGCGGGGACACCCGTTCGGTCGCGCAGGGTATCGAGCGACAGAATGTGGTCGAAATGCCCGTGCGTCAGCAGGATACGCGAAATGTTCGCGCCATCGCCTAGGAGCGCTCCCAGAACCGTATCGGCATCGGGACTCGGATCTACCACCGCCGCCGTGCCGTCGCGCGCAATCAGCAGATAGCAATTTGCGCCGAACGAGCCGGGATAAAGTCTGTGAATTCGCATTCTGAACCTCCTTTCCGAACCCTGTTTCTTTATATCCAATCTATTATACACTATTTCCACGCTTTTTTCAAGGGGGATTGTTACAAAAAAGAGGAAAACGCACAATCTCTTTTCCGACGCAGCGGACATTTTCCGCTGTTTTCAAGATATCCCTTGACTTTTCCCCCTATATTGGTGTATAATGATATAATGAAGAATTGTTTGTCGGGGGTGACGTCATGAATGAAACAATGAGAAAGCTTGGCGCGGAGCGTTCCGCGATCCGCGAGCTGTTTGAATATGGGAAGAAGCGGAGCGCCGAAGTGGGCGCGGATCACGTGTTTGATTTCAGCATCGGAAATCCGAGTGTTCCCACACCGCCCGAGGTCAGCGCCGAACTGACCCGGCTGTTGCGGGAATCCGATCCCGTCGCTCTTCACGGGTACACCTCCGCGCAGGGAGACCCCGCCGCACGGCGCGCAATTGCCGCGCATCTGAACCGTACTTACAGCGCAGAAGCCGATCCCGACCTGATTTATCTCACGGCGGGCGCGGCGGCATCTCTGACCGTCAGTCTCAACGCGATTCTGAACGCGGGGGACGAAGTCATTCTGTTAGCCCCGTTCTTTCCGGAATACCGCGTGTTTGTCGAGCGCGCGGGCGGGCGGGTACGGATCGTACAACCCGACCCCGAAACCTTTCTGCCTGATTTTGAAGCGCTGGAGGCAGCAATCGGAGACCGCACCCGTGCGCTGATTCTCAATTCTCCCAACAACCCGAGCGGCGCGATTCTGTCAGAAGACGGTTTGCGTCGGCTTTGCGGGATTCTGGATGCCGCAGAGAAGCGTTACGGCCATCCCGTATGGCTGCTTTCGGACGAGCCTTACCGCGAGTTGGTCTGGGACGGGAGTCGGATTCCGTTTGTCACGCAGTACTACGGAAACAGTCTGGTACTGTATTCCTACAGCAAATCGCTCTCGCTCCCGGGCGAACGCATCGGGTACATTCTGGTTTCCTCCCGTGCGCAGAACGCAAGGGGAATCTATGAGGCGATCTGCGGGGCGGGACGGGCGCTCGGATTCGTTTGCGCACCGTCTCTGCTCCAACATATGCTTCCCGCCTGCGCGGGACTCTGCGCGGATTTTTCGGTTTACCGCACCAACCGCGCGCTGTTGTATGAGGGTCTGACGGCACTCGGCTTTGAAGCGGTCAGACCGCAGGGCGCGTTCTACCTTTTCCTGCGTGCGCCCGAACCCGATGCCAAGCGCTTTGCGGAACGGGCGAAGGCACTTGAATTGCTGTTGGTTCCGTCCGACAGCTTCGGCATGGGCGGGTATGTCCGCATTTCCTACTGTGTGCCGACCGACCGGATTCGCAGAGCGCTTCCCGCATTTGCAGAACTTGCAAAGCTCTATGACCTGAAACCGACCGAAGGGAAAAGAATATGAATTCACTGGAAAAAGCAAGAGAAACGATCAACCGCGTAGACAGCGAAATGGCGGCGCTGTTCACCGAGCGGATGCGCGCCGCAGAGCTGGTTGCGGCTTACAAAAAGGAACACGGACTGCCGATTACCGACGCGGAGCGCGAGGCGGCGGTGATCCGGAACGGCGCGCAACAGGTCGACGACCCGATTTTGCGGGAATACTATGTCCGTTTCATTCAGGAAACAATGGCGCTTTCCCGCGCGTATCAGAGCCGATTGCTGGAAGGGATGCGGGTTGCATACAGCGGAACAGAGGGCGCGTTTGCGCATATCGCAACCGGAAAACTCTTTCCGAGCGCGGAGAAGATCGGGTTTCCCGATTTCGAAAGCGCTTACCGCGCGGTGGAGAACGGGGAATGCGACGCAGCGGTTCTGCCTGTGGAGAACAGCACCAACGGCGAAGTGGGACAGGTGATGGATCTGATGTTCTCGGGCGGACTGTTCGTGAATCGGATGCTGGATCTGCCCGTAACGCAGGATCTGCTTGTCAAGCCCGGAACTGCTGTCGAAGAAATCCGAACCGTTATCAGTCATCCGCAGGCGCTCGGGCAGTGCGCCGCGCGCATCCGCGAGATGGGGTGGCGGACCGAAGAATATCCGAACACCGCGTTGGCGGCAAAATTCGTGGCGTCAACCAACGACCGCACGGTTGCGGCAATCGCAAGCGCCGAGGCGGCGGAGCAGTTCGGACTATCCGTGTCGGAACGGAATCTCAACGCAAGCCGCAGCAACACCACGCGGTTTGCGGTTTTTACAAGAGCCGAAAACACGCAAACGCCGGGAACCTGTTCGGCGCTGATGTTTACGGTTCGCAACGAGGCGGGCGCACTGGCGCGGGCAATTGATGTCATCGGGCATTACGGCTTCAATATGCGGACTCTGCGCAGCCGTCCCATGAAGGAACTGCTCTGGCAGTACTATTTCTACGTGGAAGCGGAGGGGGATCTGCACTCGCCGGACGGGCAGAATATGCTCCGCGCACTGGCGGTCTTTTGCGACAAGCTGAAGCCTGTCGGTTGTTACACGGTTTCGTAAGGAGGAAGTTACATGATATTGCGGACGGAGCTTGGGGTCGAAAGCTATGATATCACGGTGGAACGTGGCGCGCTGGCTCATGCAGGGGAAAAGATGAATCTTTCGCGCCGCGTGCTGATCGTCACCGATTCGGGAGTCCCGGAGAAATATGCGAAAACGGTTGCCGCGCAGTGCGCCGCGCCGACGGTTGTAACCGTTCCGGCAGGCGAGACGAGCAAGAACCTGACGGTGTTCGGATCTCTGCTTTCCCGTATGCTCGCGGAAACCTTCACCCGTACCGATTGCGTGGTTGCGGTCGGCGGCGGCGTGGTCGGCGACCTCTCCGGCTTTGCGGCGGCGTGCTATATGCGCGGCATCGATTTTTACAATGTTCCCACCACCCTGCTCGCGCAGGTGGATTCCTCCGTCGGCGGAAAAACCGCCGTTGATCTGGACGGCGTGAAGAACTGCGTCGGCGCGTTCCGGCAACCGCGCGCAGTCGTCATCGACCCCGATGTACTCGCCACCCTCCCGAAGCGGCAGATCGCAAACGGCATGGCGGAAGTCGTAAAAATGGCGCTGACCTCGGACGCGGCTCTGTTTGAGATGTTGGAGGCGGGAATCGCGGACACCGAAACGGTGATTGTACGCTCCTTGCGGATCAAGAAAGCCGTTGTGGAAGCGGACGTGCACGAGAGCGGCTTGCGGCGCGTGCTGAATTTCGGGCATACGCTCGGGCACGGTATTGAAAGCGCGGCGGGGTTGCACGGCTTGCTTCACGGCGAATGCGTGGCGCTCGGGATGCTCCCGCTCTGCACGCCGAAGGTGCGGG
The DNA here is from genome assembly GCA_900547725.1 of uncultured Eubacteriales bacterium. GTDB lineage: Bacteria > Bacillota > Clostridia > Oscillospirales > CAG-272 > UMGS1865. The sequence goes on along the minus strand of URHR01000010.1, from coordinate 15,686 downwards.
CGCAGCTGTTGCCGCTGTTGAAGCGGCTCGGGCTTCCGACGGTTCTGCCCGTTTCTCCCGAAACGGTTCTCGGCGCGGTTTGCCACGACAAGAAATGCGACGGCGGGAAGATTTCCTATGTTTACGTTCCGCACGTCGGGGACTACGAAATCAGACGGTCGGATATCGGCGCTTTTTGCGATGCCGTGCGGCCGTCGCTCGAAGCAATGCGGAAAGGAGAGACGGAATGAAGAATACATTCGGCAACCAACTGTCGGTCACGCTGTTCGGGGAAAGCCACGGTCATGAAATCGGCGCAGTGCTGGACGGCATTGCCCCCGGGATATCCGTGGATGAGGAGTTCATCCGTTATCGGCTTTCCCTGCGCCGTCCTGCGGGGGACGGGCTTTCCACCGCGCGTGCCGAGGGCGACCCGTTCCGCATTGTCAGCGGCGTATTTGAGGGAAAGACCACGGGAACGCCGCTCTGTCTGCTGATTCCGAACGGCGACACCCACAGCCGCGACTATAACCGTGGTATGGCACGCCCGGGACACGCGGATTACACGGCGGAATGCAAGTATCACGGGTTTCAGGATTATCGCGGCGGCGGACATTTTTCGGGACGGCTGACCGCGCCGCTTGTCGCAGTCGGCGCGATTCTCCTGTCGGCGCTTGCAAAGAAGGGAATTACGGTCGGAACGCATATCGCGTCTCTTGCGGGGATTCCGGACCGTCCGCTTTCCTCCGACCCGACCGCCGACCTGAACCGACTGAACGAAACGCAGTTTCCGGTTCTGGACGAAGCGGCTGCGGGGCGCATGAAAGAAGCAATCCGTTCTGCCGCGGCGGATGGGGACAGCGTGGGCGGCATTCTCGAAACCGCCGCGGTCGGAATGCCCGCAGGGGTCGGAGAGCCGTGGTTTGACACGGTGGAAGGCATGCTTTCCCACGCGCTGTTCGGAATTCCCGCCGTCAAGGGCGTGGAATTCGGCGCGGGATTCGGCTTTGCGACTCTGCGCGGGTCGGAAGCAAACGACGGAATGCGCATATCGGACGGTCGGGTGCTTCATACAACCAACCGCAACGGCGGCATCTGCGGCGGCATTACGAACGGCGCGCCGCTCCTGTTCCGTTGCGTGGTCAAGCCAACGCCCTCTATTGCGCGGGAGCAGGAGAGCATTGATCTCGGAACGCGGAAGAACGTGCAGTTGGCAATCAAGGGCAGACACGATCCCGCAATCGTTCACCGCGCGCGGGCGGTTGTGGACAGCGTGACCGCACTGGTTCTTGCCGATCTGCTCACGGGGCGGTTCGGAACCGACTATTTAGCCGACTGAGGGGGAGCGCATGCAATACGGATGTATCGGAGAGAAGTTGGGACACAGCTTTTCGGCAGAGATTCACGCTATGTTGGGCAGTCACCCCTATGAACTGCGCGAACTTGAGCAGGCGGACCTGCCCGCTTTTCTGAAAAAAAAGGACTTTCGCGGAATCAATGTCACGCTTCCCTACAAACAGGCGGTGATCCCGTTTCTGGATGAGATCGATCCTGCGGCGCGGGAGATCGGCGCGGTCAACACGATCGTCAACCGGAGCGGCAGACTCTGCGGCTATAACACCGATTTTTACGGGCTGAAAACGCTTCTGGCAGCAATCGGCGTTCCCTTACGGGGCAAAACCGTTGCGATTCTCGGCACGGGCGGAACTTCTCTGACTGCCTGTGCGGTCGCGAAAGCGATGGGGGCGGGGGAGATTCTGCGGGTCAGCCGCAGAGCGGGGGAAAACCGCATTCCCTATGCGGATTTTTACCGCGACCATGGCGCGCGGGTGCAGATTCTCATCAACACAACGCCGGTCGGAATGTATCCGAATCCCGACGCCTGCCCGGCGGAGCTTGACCGCCTTCCCGCATTGGAAGCGGTCGCAGACCCGATCTATAACCCGCTGCGTTCCGATCTGATTCTCGGTGCGCTGGCGCGTCGGATTCCTGCGCAGGGCGGGCTTCTGATGCTGACCGCGCAGGCAGTGCGCGCGTCGGAACTTTTCACGGGACAGGTTTATCCTGCGGGAACGGCGGAGCATATCTGCGCGGAGCTGACCGAGAGGAAGGAAAACCTGATTCTTTCGGGAATGCCCGGAAGCGGAAAGACCACGGTCGGTCGGCTGTTGGCACGAAAGACAAGCAGAGCGTTTCTCGATCTGGATGAGGAGATCGCGCGCCGCCTCGGCAAAACGCCCGCCGATCTGATTGCCGGGGACGGCGAAACGGCATTCCGCGACATCGAAACTGCAGTTCTGCGTGAGGTACTGGCGGGGCTTTCGGGCGCGGTTCTCGCGCTCGGCGGCGGAACGGTTCTGCGGGAGGAAAATGTAACCATGCTCCGCCGGAACGGCAGAATCTGTTTTCTGGATCGTCCCGTGTCCGACCTCTTACCAACCCCCGACCGTCCGCTTTCCGCCACGCGGGAGGCGTTGGAAAAACGGTATGCGGAGCGCATCGACCGCTATCTTGACACGGCGGATCTCCGCGTTGCGGGCTTCCGAACGCCTGAGGAAGCGGCGGAAATCATCGAAAGGAGCAGAAAAAAGGGATGAAACTGTATGTTCTGAACGGACCGAACCTGAATCTGCTCGGAATTCGCGAGCCGGATCAATACGGCTTTGAGAGTTTTGCGCATCTGACCGAGCGGATTGCAACGCACTGCGCGGAACGCGGAATCGAAGTGATTCAGAAGCAATCCAATCATGAAGGCGATCTGGTGGACTGGATACAGGAAGCCTATTTTGCACACGCGGACGGGCTTGTTATCAACCCGGGCGCATACACGCACACGAGCATCGCGCTCCTTGACGCGCTCAGGGCAACGAAGCTGCGGGCGGTGGAAGTCCATATTTCCAAGGTGGAGGAACGCGAAGCGTTCCGACAAATCAGCTATCTGCGCGCCGCCTGCGAAAAGACGATTATGGGTCGCGGAACAGACGGGTATCTGGAAGCGATCGATTACCTTACGGAGGATCGCGCATGAAAGTACGGATTCATGCGGGGCGCGCGGCGGGGGAAGTCCTTGTCCCTCCATCCAAAAGCGTCGCGCACAGAATGCTGATCTGCGCGGGGCTTGCCGAAGGGGTCAGTACCGTCCGGAACGCAGGGGACTGCGAGGACATTCTCGCAACGCTCGACTGTCTTTCCCGTCTCGGCGCAGACTGTCGGCGGGAGGGGGACACGGTAACGGTTCGCGGCGGACTGCTCCGCGCAACGCCGACCGAAGCGCTCCCTTGTCGGGAGAGCGGAAGCACGCTCCGTTTTCTCATCCCGCTTGCGCTGACCGCGCGGTTTCCCGTCGCATTTACGGGTTACGGGAGACTCCCCGAGCGCCCGCAGACGGTTTACGAAACAATCTGTGCCGGGCAGGGACTGACGTTTACACGCGACGGACAGACAATCCGCGTTTGCGGGCCGCTTCGCGGCGGTGATTTCCGCGTGGCGGGAAATATCAGCAGTCAGTTCGTCACGGGACTGCTCTTCGCCCTGCCGACCCTCCCCGAGCCAAGCAGGATCACTCTGCTTCCGCCGGTGGAAAGCCGCTCCTATATCGATCTGACATTGGATGTGCTGAAAAAATTCGGAGTTTGCGCGCAATGGGAGAACGGAACTTCGCTTGCCGTGCCGTGCGGTCAGCGCTTCATGCCGTGCGACTGCGAAGCCGAGGGCGATTGGTCGGCGGGGGCGTTCTGGGAAGCGCTCGGGCGCATGGGGGATAATCGGGTACGGATTCCGAACCTGAATCCGAACTCGCGGCAGGGGGATCGCGTTTGCACGGCGTATTTCGACGCGCTCCGGGGCGGTTTTACAACGCTCTCGCTTGCCGACTGTCCCGATCTCGGACCGATGCTCTTTGCCTATGCCGCCGCGACGCACGGCGGAACATTTACCGAGGTCGGGCGACTGCGCATCAAGGAAAGCGACCGCATCGGAGCAATGCGGGAAGAACTCGCCAAATTCGGCGTTGAACTTTCCGATTCCGGCGATACCGTGACCGTCGGGGGCGGAACATTACACGCGCCGGGTGCACCTTTGAACGGACACGGCGACCACCGGATCGTAATGGCATTGGCGATTCTGGCAACGCGCACGGGCGGCGAGATCGAAGGCGCAGAAGCCGTGCGGAAAAGCTATCCGTCCTTCTGGGAGGATCTCGAAACACTCGGAATTCACTGTGAACTCAAATAAGGAAACCGTTATGGAACTCAATCGGAATACCCGGATTCTCATTGTCGGGTTAGGGGTCATCGGCGGCGGTTATGCCAAAGCGCTGACCCGGCAGGGATATCACGTCACCTGCATTACAAAGGAACAGAAGGACATTGACTATGCCACGGCACACGGCATCATCCGCTCGGGTTATACCGAGCCGCGCCCCGACATCCTCGCGGCGGCGGATCTTGTGATTCTGGCACTCTACCCGCATATCGCGATCGAATGGATGAAGCAGAACCAACGACATCTGCGTGCGGGGATTCTTGTGACGGATGTAACCGGCGTCAAATCCCACTTTCTTGCCGAAATGGAGCAGATTCTGCGCCCGGATATCGAATTCATCGCCGCACACCCGATGGCGGGACGGGAATCCAGCGGCGTGGAATACAGCAATGACGAAGTGTTCCGCGGCGCAAACTATATCGTAGTGCCAACCGGGCGGAACACCCCCGATGGCATTGCAACCTGCCGCAGGCTCGGGAAAATTCTCGGGTTCGGCAGAATCACGGAACTGGACGCCGCCGCGCACGACCGCATGATTGCGTTTCTCTCTCAGCTGACGCACTGCATTGCCGTGGCGCTGATGGACTGTAACACCGACGATGGCTTGGAAAACTACACGGGAGACTCCTTCCGTGATCTGACGCGGATCGCGAAGATCAACGACGAGATGTGGAGCGAACTGTTCCTGTGGAATCGCGAGGCGCTGCTCGGGCAGATGGACTGTTTTGAAGAAACACTTGCCCGTTTTCGCGGATTTCTGGAAGCGGGAGACCGCGAGGGAATGCGGGAAATGATGCGGACCTCCACGCGCCGCCGCGCACAGTTTGATAAATGAAAGGAAAAAATGATATGAATATGCAGTTTTACCGCAAACTCCCGATTCCGAAGGAGATCAAGGAGCAGTACCCCGTAACGCCCGAGATTACAGCCGCGCGGGATCATTGGGTGAACCGGATCAAAGCGATTCTGGACGGCAGAGACGATCGGCTTCTGCTGGTCATCGGTCCTTGCTCGGCAGACGCAGAGGACACGGTTCTGCGCTATATCTACCGTCTGCGCGAGGTGCAGGACAGGGTGTCCGACCGCATTCTGATCGTCCCGCGCATCTATACCAACAAGCCCCGCACCACCGGCGACGGCTACAAAGGCATGCTTCACCAACCCGACCCGGAATCCGAGCCGGATCTTTTGCGCGGTCTGGTCTCCATCCGTAAGCTTCATATGCGCGCGATTGCCGAAACCGGCTTCGGCTGCGCGGACGAGATGCTGTATCCAGAAAACCACCGCTATCTTTCGGATCTGCTGGCATATGTTGCGGTCGGCGCGCGTTCGGTGGAAGATCAGCAGCACCGCATGACCGCAAGCGGGTTGGATATTCCCGTCGGCATGAAGAATCCGACGGGCGGAGATATCACGGTGATGATGAACTCCATCACCGCCGCACAGCATTCGCATATGTTCCTCTACCGCGGATGGGAAGTGCGGAGCGCGGGAAATCCCTACGCGCACGCGATTCTGCGCGGCTATGTCAATAAGCACGGGCAGTCGCTCCCGAACTATCACTACGAGGATCTGATCCATCTGGCGCAGTCCTACGAGGCAAGCGGGCTTGCCAATCCTGCGGTCGTGGTGGATACCAACCATGCCAATTCGGGCAAGCAGTATCTCGAACAGCCGAGAATCGCCAAGGAGATTCTGCATTCCCGCCGCTGCTCTCCGGAAGTGCGCCGATTGGTCAAGGGACTGATGATCGAAAGCTATCTGGAGGACGGCGCGCAGAAAATCGGAGCGGAGAAATTCGTCCCCGGCAAATCCATCACCGACCCCTGCCTCGGCTGGGAAAAGACCGAACGCCTGATCTGCGAACTTGCGGAGCAATGCTGACGGGATACTGCCCGAAAAAAATTCCTTTCATGGCAACTATATGTTGTAAATACCACTTGACAAAAACACAAGATGTGGTATAATAATATCACTGTCTCTCGCAGACAGCACAAGATACGGAAACCCATGGCGCGGCGGGCACACCCACGCGTCTCCCGATAGCACAGACGATATTACATTGAAGGAGGAAATCATGAAAGTCATCAAAAGAAACGGTTCGGAAGTTGTATTTGACATTTCCAAAATCATTACCGCAATCACAAAAGCCAACAATGCCGTTGACGAAGCCGAGCGCATGACCCCCATGCAGATCCGTCGGATTGCCGAAGCGGTTGAACTGAACTGCATCCGCATGAACCGCGCCCCGGGGGTGGAGGAAATACAGGATCTTGTGGAGAAGCAGATCATGGCGCACGGCGCTTATGAAGTCGCGAAGGAATATATTACCTACCGTTATACGCGGAATCTTGTGCGCCGCTCCAATACAACGGACGAGCGGATTCTGAGCCTGATCGAGTGCTGTAACGAGGAAGCGAAGCAGGAGAATGCGAACAAAAACCCGACCGTCAACAGCGTTCAGCGCGACTATATGGCGGGCGAGGTCAGCCGCGACCTGACCGAACGTCTGCTCCTGCCGCAGGAGATTGTTGACGCGCACCGCGACGGCATCATCCATTTTCACGACGCGGATTACTATGCGCAGCATATGCACAACTGCGATCTGGTCAATCTGGAGGATATGCTCCAGAACGGAACCGTGATTTCGGGCACGATGATCGAACGTCCGCACAGCTTTTCCACCGCCTGCAACATCGCAACCCAGATCATTGCGCAGGTTGCAAGCAACCAGTACGGCGGGCAGAGCATTTCGCTGACGCATCTGGCACCGTTCGTGCAGGTCAGCCGCGAGAAGATCGCGAAGAATCTGCGCGAGGAGCTGAACGACGCGGGGGCGGAAATCTCGGAAGAGAAATTTCATAAGATGGTCGAAAGCCGCCTGCGCGAGGAAATCCGCCGCGGCGTGCAGACCATTCAGTATCAGGTCGTTACGCTCCTGACCACAAACGGACAAGCTCCTTTTGTCACGGTCTTTATGTACCTCGGCGAAGCGAAGGACGAGCAGGAAAAGCACGACCTTGCCATTATCATCGAGGAAACCCTGCTTCAGCGCTATCAGGGCGTGAAGAACGAAGAGGGCGTATATGTCACGCCCGCGTTCCCGAAGCTGATCTATGTGTTGGAGGAGCAGAATATCCACGAGGATTCGCCGTACTACTATCTGACCAAACTGGCGGCAAAGTGCACGGCAAAGCGGATGGTTCCCGACTACATCTCCGAGAAGAAGATGCTGGAGCTGAAGATCGACAAAAACGGGCAGGGACACTGCTACACCTGCATGGGTTGTCGCAGTTTCCTCACGCCGTATGTCGACGAGAACGGCAAACCGAAGTACTACGGACGGTTCAATCAGGGCGTTGTGACCCTGAATCTGGTGGACGTTGCGCTGTCGTCGGGCGGAAACATCGAGAAATTCTGGAAGATCTTCGACGAGCGGCTGGAGTTGTGCCACAAGGCGCTGATGTGCCGTCATGAAAGACTCAAGGGAACGCTTTCGGACGCCGCGCCGATCCTGTGGCAGTACGGCGCACTGGCAAGACTGAAGAAGGGCGAACCGATAGACAAACTGCTTTACGGCGGATATTCCACCATTTCGCTTGGCTATGCGGGACTTTACGAGTGTGTGAAGTACATGACCGGCAAGAGCCATACCGACCCGAGTGCAACGCCGTTTGCACTGGAGGTCATGAAGTACATGAACGCCGCCTGCAAGAGATGGAAGGAAGCGCACAACATCGACTTCAGCCTTTACGGAACGCCGCTCGAATCCACCACCTATAAGTTTGCAAAGTGTCTCCAGAAGCGGTTCGGCGTTATACCCGGCATCACCGACAAGGGATATATTACCAACAGCTACCATATCCATGTCACCGAGCAGATCGACGCTTTCTCCAAGCTTGCGTTTGAGGCGCAGTTCCAGGCGCTGTCTCCCGGAGGCGCCATCAGCTATGTCGAAGTTCCGAATATGCAGCAGAACATCGAGGCGGTGCTGCAGGTGATGAAATTCATTTACGATCACATCATGTACGCCGAGCTGAACACCAAATCCGACTACTGTCAGGTCTGCGGGTACGACGGCGAGATCAACATCGTGGAAGAGGACGGCAAGCTGATCTGGAAATGTCCGAAGTGCGGCAACACCGACCAGAGCAAGATGAATGTGGCAAGACGAACCTGCGGTTATATCGGAACGCAATTCTGGAATCAGGGCAGAACGCAGGAAATCAAAGAGCGGGTGCTCCATCTGTGATATGAATTACTGCGAAATCAAAAAATGCGACATCGCGAACGGAATCGGCGTGCGAACCACGCTGTTCGTCTCGGGGTGTACCAATCATTGCGAAGAATGCTTTCAGCCCCAGACATGGGATTTTGACTACGGAAAGCCCTTTACGGAAGAAACCGAAGATGAACTCATTGCCGCCTGCAAGCCGTTTTATATCAACGGTCTGACTCTGCTTGGCGGAGAACCGTTCGAGCCGTCCAACCAGCGCGCACTGGTGCCGTTCCTGCACCGATTCCGCAAGGAATGCCCCGAAAAAACGGTCTGGGCGTTCAGCGGATTTACGCTTGACAGGGAATTGCTCACAGACGGATCGCACCCGAGGTGCGAGGTCACCGACGAAATGCTGTCGCTGATTGACGTTCTGGTGGATGGGCGGTTCGTCCGCGCGCTCAAGGATATCTCTCTGCGCTTTCGCGGTTCTTCCAATCAGCGCGTGATCGATCTGAACAAAACCAGAGAAGCCGGAAGCATCGTTCTGTGGAACGACTGACGAAAAAACATGAAAAAAAGCCCCCGCGCGACATGGAAATGCCGCGCGGGGGCTTGACCTTTTCCGACAAATATGGTATAATAGAATTTGGGAAAATCGAAACATACAAAGGACAAACACTATGAAACTGGTCGTAAAAATCGGAACATCCACGCTCACGCATTCGTCGGGGTGTCTCAACATCCGCAGGATCGAGTCGCTCGTCAAGGTTCTGTCGGACGTTGCCAATGCGGGACACGAGGTCATTCTGGTTTCCTCGGGCGCAATCGCCATGGGAGTCGGAAAGCTCAACCTCGGCGAGCGACCGCGCGACATTGCAGGCAAACAGGCTGCGGCGGCGGTTGGGCAGTGCGAGCTGATGTACGCTTACGATAAGCTGTTTTCCGAATACAACCGCACCGTTGCGCAAATCCTGTTAACAGCAGACGACCTGAAGATTCCCGAGCGGCACAGCAAGTTCGAGAACACCATGGAGCAGCTGCTTGCGTGGCACGTCCTGCCGATCGTCAACGAAAACGACACCGTTTCCACCGATGAAATCCGCATCGGAGACAACGACACGTTGGGGGCGATTGTGGCGGCGAGCGTCGGGGCGGATCTTCTGATTCTGATGTCGGATATCGACGGGCTTTACGACCGCGACCCGCACAAGGATACGGGCGCACGCCTGATTCCCGAAGTACGGGAGCTGACCGACGACATTCTGGCACTCGGCGGCGGAGCGGGAAGCACGCGCGGGACAGGCGGCATGGCAACCAAGCTCCACGCCGCACAGATTGCAACCGGAGCGGGATGCGAAATGGTGATTGTGAACGGGTGGAATCCCGAAATCCTCTACCGCGTGATGGACGGCGAGCCTGTCGGAACGCGATTTTTTGCGAAGGAGAAAGCCAATGGAAACGCTTGAAATTCTGCGGCGCGCAAAAGCGACAGTGCCTGTTCTGCGGGAATTCGGCGCTGCCGATCTTGACCGTGCGCTCCTTGCCATGGCGGAGGCACTGGAGACCGGAACGGATGGAATTCTGGAAGCCAATGCGGCGGATATGGAAGCGGCGAAGGGGAACATCGGCGACGTGATGCTGGACAGGCTTCGTCTCACGCGGGAACGCATCGGCGCGATGGCGGACGGCATCCGCAACGTCGCGGCGCTGCCGTCTCCCGTCGGTCGGGTACTGGAACGGACGGTTCGCCCGAACGGATTGGAAATCGAGAAGGTCGCCGTTCCGATGGGCGTTCTGGCGATCATATACGAAAGCCGTCCGAATGTGACCTCCGACGCGGCGGCACTTGCGGTCAAAAGCGGGAATGTCTGCATTCTGCGCGGAGGAAAGGAAGCCTATCGCTCCGCCAAGGCGATCAGCGTTGCCCTGCGGGAAGGATTGGAACGGGCGGGACTGCCGATGGATGCAGTTCAGCTTGTGGATGATACCACGAGACAAAGCGCAAAGGAACTGATGCAGGCGAAGGGCTATGTGGATCTGCTGATTCCGCGCGGCGGTGCGGGTCTGATCCGTGCCTGCGTGGAGAACGCAACCGTGCCGACGCTGGAGACGGGAACGGGAATCTGCCATGTCTATGTGGATAAAGATGCCGACCTCGGGAAGGCGCTTGCCATCGTCGGGAATGCAAAAGCAAGCCGCCCGTCGGTCTGCAACGCCGAGGAAGTTCTGCTCGTTCACCGCGGAATTGCAAAGACCTTTTTGCCGATGCTGAAGAAGCAACTGTGCGATGACCGCGCGGCAAAAGGACTTGTTCCCGTGGAATTGCGCGGCGACGCCGCAACGCGGGAAATCATTGACGCAAAGCCTGCGGGGGACGCGGACTTTGACACCGAATTTCTGGATTATATCCTTGCAATCCGCGTGGTGGATTCGGTGCAGGACGCAGTGGCGCATATCGCGGCACATTCGACCTCGCACAGCGAAGCGATTGTCACCGAGAACCGCGAAGCCGCCGATTATTTCACCGCAAATGTAGACAGCGCGGCGGTTTATGTCAATGCCTCCACCCGTTTTACCGACGGCGGCGAATTCGGACTCGGCTGTGAGATGGGCATCTCCACCCAAAAACTCCACGCGCGCGGTCCGCTCGGTCTGAACGAACTGACCACCTACAAATATATTATCCACGGCAACGGACAGATCCGCTGAGAAAGGAATCGGAATGAAAATTGCGTTTATCGGAACAGGAAACATGGGCGGCGCGCTCGCAAGAGCCGTTCGGGCGGCGCTCCCAGAAGCGGAACTGTATCTGTCCGACCGTTCACGGGAGAAAGCCGAAGCACTGGCAGAAGAAATCGGCGCGGAAGTGCTCGACAATGAGACCGCCGCCGAGCGGGCAGACTATCTCTTTCTCGGGGTCAAACCGCAGATGCTCGAAAATCTTGCAAAGGAGATTGGAGTGATTACGGGCGTCAGACACAACGAACTGACACTCGTCAGCATGGCGGCAGGTGTTCCGATTGAGCGAATCAACAGCCTGTTCGGGAAAAACGTTCCCGTGATTCGGATCATGCCGAATACCCCTGTATCGGTCGGAAAAGGCTTGGTGCTCTGGTGCACAAACGGGACGGTTCAAACCGGCGGAAAACAGGATTTCCGCGCAATGCTTGCAAAAGCGGGTGTTCTGAGCGAACTGCCGGAAGGACTGATCGACGCAGGCTGTGCGCTCTCGGGTTGCGGTCCTGCGTTCGTCTGTCTGTTTCTGGAGGCAATGGCGGACGGCGCGGTGACCTGCGGTCTGCCGCGCGCGCAGGCTATGGAGTACGCGGCGCAGACCCTGCTCGGAACTGCCGCGCTTCTGCTCGATACGGAAAAGCACCCGGGCGAACTCAAGGACGCGGTTTGCAGTCCGGCGGGGTCTACGATTGCGGGCGTTCGGGCGCTTGAGAGGGGGGCGTTCCGCGCGGATGTCATGAACGCGGTTATCGCGGCGTTTGAGAGAACCAAAGAACTCGGAAACTGAGGGGGAACTATGAATCTGCTGTATCTGAAGTATGCTGCCACGGTTGCCGACTGCGGGTCTATCAGCAAAGCGGCGGAACGGCTGTATATCGACCAGCCGAACCTGAGCCGTTCCATCAAGGATCTGGAGACCTCCATGGGGGTGAAACTGTTCGAGCGGAGCGCAAGAGGGATGAAGCTGACGCCGGACGGAGAAGAATTTCTGAAATATGCAAGGGTGATCCTTTCCGAAGTGGACGCAATGGAGAATATGTTTCGCTCGGGCGACGCGCGCAAACAACGCTTTTCGCTGTCCGTTCCGCGGGCAAGCTATATTTCCGAAGCATTCGCGGCGTTTTCCGAACGATTTTCCGACATTGCCCAGATCGAGGCGTTTTACAAAGAGACCAACCCCATGCGCACGCTGAAAAACATTCTGGAGGACGGTTACAACCTCGGAATCATCCGCTATGCCGCGCAGTATGACAAATACTACAAGGAAATGTTGGAGGAAAAAGGGCTCAGCTACGAGTTGATCTGCGAATTCCGTTTTGTCCTGCTCACAAGCCGCTCTTCTCCGATTGCAACCAAAGAAACCGTAACCGAAGCGGATCTCGAAGACCTGACCGAGGTGCTGTACGGCGATCCTTATGTGCCGTCCATGCCGCTGGACGAAGTGCGGAAGGAGGCGTGGTCCGACGTCAGCCCGCGCCGCATTTTCGTATTCGAACGGGGAAGCCGGTTCGATCTGCTGGCAGGAAACCCCAACACCTTTATGTGGGTTGCGCCGATTCCGCAGACGGTACTGGATCGCTACGGACTGGTGCAGAGAACCTGCGGGGACGGTCACAGGATCTACAAGGATATTCTGATCCGCAGGAAGGAATACAAGCTGTCGGAGCTTGACAATGCGTTCATCGCCGAGCTTTGCCGGACAAAAAGAGAGGTATTCAGAGAGGGGACAAGCCTATGAAATGGTTGATTGCGTCGGATATCCACGGCTCAGCATTCTGGTGCCGCAAACTGTTGGAAGTTTACCGCAGGGAGGGGGCGGATCGGATGCTGTTGCTCGGTGATCTGCTCTACCACGGTCCGCGGAACGATTTGCCAAAGGATTATGCTCCGAAGGAGGTCATTTCCATGCTGAACGGCATGAAAAACGACATCCTTGCGGTGCGGGGCAACTGCGAAGCGGAAGTGGATCAGATGGTTCTGGAATTTCCCGTGCTCGCGGATTACGCGATTCTGGATCTCGGTCAGCGCATGGTGTTTGCCACGCACGGGCACGTCTGGAACGAAGGGCATCTGCCGCCGCTGCACGAGGGCGATATTCTCCTGCACGGGCATACGCACATTCCGAAATGCGCGGTTCATGAAACCTTCGTCTGTATGAATCCGGGGTCGGTCTCGATTCCGAAAGAGGGGAGTCACCACGGCTATATGACACTGGAGAACGGCGTGTTCCTCTGGCGTGATTTTGACGGAACGCTCCGGGACGAATACGGCGCGCCGGACGGAGATTTCTGAATCCGTAACCGATATATTGATATATACAATACAGATATGTGAAATCGGCAATTGCAAAACAGAGAGTTCTGTGATACAATAAGATTGTATTACTGTAATTCCGCGTAAGGTGCGGAATTGCAAGAACCGGAGGCAATGATGGAGCTTTCACGCGCAACGATCGGCAGATTGCCGATCTATCTGGACTATCTGAAGCATTTACCGACAGAAACCAAAACCATTTCGGCAACATCGATTGCCAAAGCGTTAAATCTGGGCGATGTGCAGGTGCGCAAAGATCTTTCGGCGGCTTGCGGACTCGGCAGACCGAAGATCGGATACGAGGTCACAGAACTGACCCGCGCGCTTGAGGCAACCATCGGTGAGCCTGCGGGGTGCGAGGCGGTCATCGTCGGTGCGGGCAGACTCGGGAGAGCTCTGCTCGGCTTCGGCGGATTTTCGGAATACGGTCTGACGGTCACGCACGCGTTTGACCTGTTGCCGAACGGCAATCCGGAGGTACATCCCGTTGAAGAACTTCCGACCTATTGTAGCCTGCATCAGGTGGAAATCGGAATCATTACCGTTCCGCCGGAAGCGGCGCAGGGCGTTGCGGATCTGTTGGTCAAATGCGGTGTGCAGGCAATCTGGTGCTTTGCGCCGGTGCGGCTGAATCTGCCGCAGGAGATCACGGTTCAGTATGAGAATCTGGCGCTGTCGTTGGCGCACCTGCATCAGAAGGTGAAAGCTGCAACAAAGAGAAAGGGCTGAGGAGGGACAGAGGATGAAGCTGGACAGAATCATTGCGGTCAGAAACCACAAAACCGTTTACCGTGACGGCGAGCTTTGCATGAAGGTCTTTGACGAAACCTATTCCAAAGCAGACATTCTCGCCGAGGCAATGAATCAGGCACGGGTCGAAGAAACAGGGTTGCATATTCCACAGGTTCGCGAGGTAACGGTCATTGACGGAAAGTGGACCATCATGACCGATTACATCAAAGGAAAAACGCTGGCACAACTGATGGAAGAGCATCCCGAAAAGAAAAACGACTGGCTGAATCTGTTTGTCGACCTTCAACTGGAGGTACAGTCCAAGACCTGCCCGCTTCTGCCGAAGTTGCGCGACAAAATGGATCGCAAGATCAGCCTGACCGACTTCGACGCGACCACGCGCTACGAACTGCACACGAGGTTGGACTCCTGTCCCAAGCACGCAAAACTTTGCCACGGAGATTTCAACCCCTCCAATATCATAATCTCGGAAGACGGAACGCCCTACATTCTGGACTGGGCGCACGCCTCGCAGGGGAACGCCTCGGCGGACGTCGCCGAAACCTATCTGCAGTTCTGGCTTGCGGGAGATATCGACGGCGCAGAACGCTACCTCAAACTGTTCTGCATCAAGAGCGACACCGCAAAGCAATATGTTCAGAAATGGATGCCGATCGTTGCTGCCGCTCAATCGCTCAAAGGCAACGAAAAGCAACGCGAATTTCTTCACTCATGGGTCAACGTAGTTGACTTTGAATAGCCTGCCAAGCCGAATTCCAAATCAATTGAATCCCAAAATAATTTTAATATAGAAAGAGAGAATTCATCATGAAAGTTACAGTTTGCATCGGGTCTTCCTGCCACATCAAAGGATCCAGACAGATCGTAGAAGAGTTGCAGCATCTGATCGCCGACGCGGGGTTGGAGGACAAAGTCGAGTTGGGCGGTACCTTCTGCATGGGAAGATGTCAGGAGGGGGTTTGTGTAACGGTGGACGGGGAATTCCATTCGGTCAGCCCCGACAATGTCAAGGAATTCTTTGAAAAAGAGGTTAAAGGAAAGGTCACGGCATGATTTTCGTTGAGGTTTGCGTCGGAAGTTCCTGCCATATCAAAGGCGCGCCCGAGATTGTGGAACTGATGCAGAAATACATTGCGGACGCGAAACTGGAGGATGAAATCGTGCTCTCGGGCAGCTTCTGCTCGGGCAGATGCAACCGTACAGGCGTGACGGTCACCGTCGGAGACGACGTGTACACGGGAATCACTCCCGATGGCTTCCGCGATTTCTGGAACGACCGGATTCTGCCCGCAGTGGAGAAGGCAAAGGAGGGATAAACGTGGCAAACTGTCTGACACTGAAAAAATCCAATTGCAAAAACTGCTATAAATGCATCCGGCATTGCCCTGTTAAGTCCATCCGCTTTTCCGGCAATCAGGCGCAT
>URHR01000009.1 GCA_900547725.1 uncultured Eubacteriales bacterium | reverse complement strand
TTAGGGGACTTCTTAAGGAGAAGTCCCCTAAGAACCTTCAAGACCTTCAACTAAGTTTTTTTGATTCTGTCCTTACGTTGTACAGATTCTGGTGTAGCCATTTGCCGTGCTACGAATTCCGGCTGCTACGAACAAAATCCCGTCGAGCGGGATTTTGACGGCTGTTGCCTTTCTCCGCTACCGGATAGAAATGGTTCAAGTTAGTTAAGGGGCGGAGGGCGGGTTAGAATGCGGGGCGCTCCCTTCGGATTGCGCCCCTGTGAAGTGCGTAACCCGTCGGGAATGTAATTTGTAGGGAACGACACATGGGTCGTTTCAGTTCGAGGGAAGATACTTGCTGACTTATTCTTATGTGAGGGGGGATCAATCTGCTCTTACAAAAGGCATACACGCTCCCTACGTGCCCCCACCAATCGGGTGCGAAGCCGCACTCTGCAAGGTATCGCACCTCCCAATCTGCCAAAAACTTCCCTGCACGGCAACCGCCGCTTTCAAAACCGAGAAAAATTTTGCAGATCAAAACGGCGGTTGTCGTGCAGGGAAGTTCGGGGAGATGAGGGAGGTTTGGAGGGGGAAGAGACCCCTCCGAAAGGGGTCTCTTCCCCCTCCAAGGTCTTCCTCTCCCTTACACGAGCCTCTCCGCCGCGACGAGGGTGTTGCGGAGAAGCATCGTGATGGTCATCGGACCGACGCCGCCCGGGACGGGCGTGATGAAGGAGCAGAGAGGGGAAACCGAGGGGAAGTCCACGTCACCCACTAACTTGCCGGAAGCGTCGCGGTTCATCCCAACGTCAATCACAACAGCGCCGGGCTTTACCATGTCAGCTGTTACAAAATTCGCGCGACCAACCGCAGAAACCAGAATGTCCGCCTCGCGCGTGATGTCCGCAAGCCCGACCGTCCGGCTGTGGCAGACCGTCACTGTCCCGTTCGCCGCAAGCAGAAGCATCGCCATTGGCTTGCCCACAATGTTCGACCGACCGATCACCACGCAACGCTTGCCCGAAGGGTCAATTCCGGACCGCCGTAACAGCTCCATCACTCCGGCAGGCGTGCAGGGAAGAAAGATCGGGTCGCCGAGCAGAATTCTGCCTACGTTGAACGGGTGGAACGCGTCCACATCCTTGCGCGGGTCAATCCGCAACGTGACCTCTTCCGCATCCAGATGCGCGGGAAGCGGAAGCTGAACCAGAATTCCGTGAATCCGGCTGTCCGCATTCAGACGGTCGATCAGCGCGTTCAGATCCGCCTGCTCCGTCCCGGCGGGGAGACGGTGTACCTCGCTGCAGAACCCGACCTCCTCGCAGGCGCGCGCCTTGTTGCGTACGTAAATCTGCGAGGCGGGATCTTCGCCCACAATGACGACCGCAAGCCCGGGGGCATAGCCGTGCTTCGCAACAAACGTCGCGCAGTCCGCTTTCAGCTCCGCCCGAACCGCGGCGGCAATCTCTTTTCCGTTAATCAGTTTCATTGTACCGCACTGTCTCCTCTCACGATGACCAGAAGTCCCGCCTCCAACCGACGTTTGGCACGACGGTAGGCAACGCCCAGAATAACCAGACGTACCGCGGCAAGAATCGCCGCAATTGCCGCAACCCACTGCACTTCAACCGCAAGCTGTGAGGTCGAAAGTCCGCAGACAAAGACCGCGCCGAGGCAGAACCAGATCAGCGACAAAAGGGCGATCTGCCCGTCAAACGCCTTGTGACGGTGGAAGAGATTGACAAGAACAAACCCGAGCAGACACCAAACCGAAAGGTAGAGGAACAGCGGGTGCACGAAAATCATGTAATCTGCGAATTCGTTGTTCGGGTAAAGCCCCATGCGGAAGAAGTGCCAGAACGTTCCTTCTCCCGTGGGAAGCGCGAGGGCTTTGCCGAACAGTTTCAGCGCGGAAGTCTCGCGCATCCACACACTGTCGGCGTTTCCGTCCGCAAAGACCGCGAAAAGACCGATGCAGAACCCGAGCAGAAGCGCGGGCGCCAGAATGTCCGCCGCCTTGTCCGCCCGTACCCGCAGAAGGCGGGAAACGAGAAACGGGAGCAATGCCGCGAGCAACAGACTGCCGAAGAAGCAGAGCTCCGCCGACCACGAAAGCCTGCGGAACGCGCCGAAGCTTTCGGCAAGGTAGAGCACACGAGAGCCGAGCAGACCGCAGAGGATCAGCTCAAACAGATCCTCGCCCGCAATGCCCTCCCGACGGCGGCTGTGAAGGAGCGCAAAGACCGCCCCTGCGATCAGCGCGACAAGCACAATGACGGTCGACCACGTGATGTCGGCTTTGCCGAACAGCGTGAACGCCGTTTTGTTGAAGGAGAAGCGGGGAAGCCCCAACCCCTCGAAAAATACGGTTACCTGATCTGCCATTTCAGTTCATCTCCTTATTGATTTCTTCCTGCGGGCGGATGACCGACAGACACCGCAGATCCGCGCGCGTGAGCGTGGGAAGCAATGCGTTTACTTCGTCCGCCGTGATGTCCTCAATCAGCGCGGGCTGACCGAACAGGTCTGCGCCGTCAAAGAGGTAGGACAGCAGTTCGTTTGCAATTTCCTCGGTGGAATCGTAGCTTTGCAGTTCGTCGGCATACAGCACCCGCCGCGCCCGCTCGATCTCGTCTGCGGCAATGCCGGTTTCGGTCAGCCGTTCCAGATAAGCGGCAATCCGCGTTTCCACCGCGTCGGGGTCATCCGTTTCGCCCGAAACCGTGTGGAACGCGCAACGGTCGGTATTGGAATAACTGTAGGAATAGGACGTGGTGAGCAGTCCTTCCTCAAACAGCGCGCTGTAGAGTTCTCCCGCGCGGGAGAAAACCGCCTCGTCCAACAGATTCATCGCAACGTAGCGCCGCGAACGCGCCAACGGGTCGGCGGGAAGAACCGGATCTTTGAAGCCGAGCGTGAAGATCGGTTTTGCAACCTGCATTTTCGCTTCAATCCGGCGGTTGGAAACCCCGTCCGGCTCTGTAAACGGCGCGCGCTCGATCGGAAGCTGTACCGCGCCTTTCGGAAGAACCCTGTCGCAGACCGCCAGAACCTCCTCGGGGGTCACATCACCACAGACCACCAACGCCATGTTGCAGGGCTGATAGAAAACGCGGTAGCAGTCGTAGAGCAGACGGTCGGTAATTTCCCCGATGGAACGTTCTGTTCCGCAGATGTTTTTGCGGATGCCGCATTCCGCATACATCGCTTCCATCAGCTGTTGGAAGCAACGGTCCCAAGGACTGTCGTCATACATCCGGATTTCCTCGGCAATGATGCCCTGCTCCTTTTTCACGGTTTCGGGCGTGAAATAGGGCGTGGTGACAAAGGTCAGAAGTTCCTCCAAAGCCTCGGAAAAATGCTCGGTACAGCTGAACAGATATGCCGTGCGGTTGGCGGTCGTGTAGGCGTTCGCGTCCGCACCCCAGACCGAAAATTTTGCAAAGGAATCGCTGCCGTCCGGATTTTCAAACAGCTTGTGCTCCAGAAAATGCGCAACGCCGTCGGGAACGGTGATGAAGTTTCCGTCAGGCGCGCGAAAACTTGCGTCCATCGCGCCGTAGCGGGTGGAAAGAATCGCGTAGGTCGAGGTCAGCTTTTTCGGAAACACATACACGGGCAGACCGCTCGGGTGTCGGATTTCAAAGTAATGCTCCCGCAAAAGCGCTGATTTATATTCCTTCGTCTTCGTTGCCATCGTCGCCAACCTCCTCTCCCGCAAGCGTTCCCTCCAGAAAATAGGTGACCTCCACCGTGACTCTGCGCGCCACGGAAAGCAGATCCTCCCGCGTGACTGCGCCGATGCGGGCAATGCTTTCGTCAATCGGAAGCTGCGCCGAACGCCCCATCAGCAGTCTGCCGAGCAGATAGCTTTCCGTTCCGCCCGCAGAGTCCTCCAGTTGGCGGTAGGCGTTGACGAGCGACTTTTTTGCCGCCTGCAGTTCCCCGTCGGTAAAGTCCCCCGCGCGCAACAGATCCAACTGGCGCAGAATTTCTTCCTCTGCGGCGGCGCGGTTCTCCTTCTTCAGCCCGCAGGAGATCAGGAGACTGCCGAGCATCCCGTTGTAGGAGGACGAGCAGGAATAGCAAAGGCTCTTCTTCTCGCGCACATAGACGAACAGGCGGGAGACGGGTGAAATGCCGAGCAACTCGTTGTAGACCGCGCAGGCGAAGAAATCGGGATCGCCGAGCAGAATGCCCGAACGCAGACCGAGCACCAACTGACTTTGCGCAACCGCCAGCGCTTCGTTGACCCGCACGGGTTCGGCACGCGCCGCCAAACGGTGTCCTGCCATGGGAAGCGCGGCGGGAGCGGTCATAAGACCTTCCAACCGGGCGGCGAGCGCGCGCGCCTGAAGTTGCGGGTCGGCAGACCCGACCGAGAATGCAAGGGGATGGAAATCAGCAAGGAAACGGTCGTAATAAGCGGTCAGTGCCTCGCGCGTGACAGCCGTTGTTTCCTCTTCACTGCCCCAGAGCGGAATGCCGCACGGCTCGGTATCGTAAAGGATCGCGCGGCAACGATCCGCCGCATAGGCGCGCGGATTGTTCTTCTGCGCGCGGATGGCGTCGCACTGCAACCCCTTTTCGCTTTCGGTGTAAGCCGCCGAAAGCAGACCGTCCGCATCCCGCACGGGAGCGAACAGAATTTCCTGCATCAGGTCGAGAATCCCGCCCATGAGGTCGCCGCTGTCCTGCGGGAGGTAGGAGGAATCCAGAAGATTTGCGGTAAAGCCGACGACCAGAAGATTGCCGCGATAGGAAGCGCGTACGGAAAAGCCCGCGCCCCAGAGCCAGTCCAGACGGCGGCTGATGTCGGAAAGGGTTGGATATTGCTGTGTGCCGCGCCGCAGAACCGAGAGCAGCAGAGGCGCGAATACGGCGTTTTCGCGTGTGATCGGCAGAGTGGACAGGACAGAAAACAGCCCTGTTTTGAAGCGGTCGGTTTCCGCCGTATACAGGGTTGCCGCACGTCCTGCGGGGTAAATGTTCGGTATCATAAATTCTCCGTTCCGAAATTGGACTCTATAGATCATCTTATATCATACACCATTTTTTCTTTTTTTGCAACCCTTTTTTGAAAAAAGAAGCGGAAAGCGCGCGCGGGTAGTTGACAGACGGGGATTTTTGGGGTATAATATAGGCAGACAGCGGGAAGCATGGCTGTCAAGTTAAGAAAGGAGACCATACACATGACGATTACGAAGGAATCCGTGATTGGGGATATCCTCGATTACGAGCCGGAAACGGCGCAGTTCTTCTTTGCTATCGGGATGCACTGCCTCGGATGTCCCGCATCAAGAGGGGAATCGGTCGCAGACGCGTGCGCAGTTCACGGAACGGACGCGGACGCACTGATTAAGCAGATCAACGACTTCCTTGCCGCGAAAGCGAAATAAGACAAACTCTCCGGCGGGACACAAAATGCCCCGCCGGAGCATTTCCGCAAACTGTAGACGAACCCTCCGACTTTCGTTGCAGGTAAAGTTTTCGCCCGCCTTTTTGGGGAGGCGGCGCGGTCGAGAACGCGGAGTCCTCGTCGCGCTCCGCAGAGCGCGAAATTCCTTTTTTCGGCGTCTTCTTTTTGCGGCTTTGCGTAGCAAAGTGTGCTTTTCTCTTTGCGCCTACATGGTCAAAGAAAAAGCGTTAAAAACGTTTGCACTTTTTATAGATCGTGCTTTTTCCGTCTACAGTATCAAATCAATAATAAGATTTAATCTAATTATTATAAAAGAACGGAGGTCTTTCCGATGCCATCACCCAAAACACCGGATAACCGCCTGCTGTCGGCGATCCCGTACCTGCGGGCAGGCGGCGTGGTCGCGGATATCGGAACAGATCATGCCTATCTGCCGATCGAACTCTGCCGCAGGGGAATCTGCCGCCGCGCAGTCGCCTGCGATATCAACGAAGGACCTATCAGCGCCGCGCGGGCAAATATCCGCGCCGCAGGGCTTTCCGATCGGATCGATACCCTCTGTACCGACGGTCTGCACGGCGTAAAACCCTACGCCCCCGACGATATCCTGATCTTCGGCATGGGCGGGGAACTGATCGTCCGGATTCTGTGCGAAGCGCCATGGGTGCGGAACGACCGGATCGGTCTGATCCTCCAACCGATGAGCCGCGCGGAAATTCTGCGGCGCTATCTGTGGGAGAACGGATTTGAAATCCGGGGGGAAACGCTCTCGCGAGCCGACCGCCTGTATCAGACCCTCTATGCCCGCTACACGGGCAAAGCGGAGACCTTTGACGAAGCGGAACTGCTTGTCGGACGGGACGAATTTCTGCTCGCCTCACCGCTTGCGGGGGATTTTCTGCGGCAGAAAATCGCGGTGCTGGAGAACGTTGCGGCAGGAAAACGCGCTGGCGGCGCGGATACCGCCTATGAGGACAGGCTGATTGCAAGCCTGCGGAATCGGTTGGATAAATTCCAATTACAACCTGCGGAGGAAACCATATGACGGTTGGAGAACTGTATGCCGAACTGGAAAAACGCGTCCCGCGCGCGCTGTCCTGCGATTGGGACAACGACGGTCTGATGTGTTGCCCCGATCCAGGCGCGGAGGTGCGGCGGGTTCTGGTTGCACTGGACGTGACGGGGGACACTGTGCGGCGCGCGATCGACGGCGGCTATGACCTGATCGTCTCGCATCACCCCATGATCTTCCGCCCTCTGCGGGCGTTGGAGCCGGGAAACTATGTGGCGAAACGGGCGATTGATCTGGCGCGCGCAGGCGTGTCGGTCATGAGCTTTCACACGCGGCTTGACGCCGTGGAGGGTGGGGTCAACGATACCCTTGCAAACCTGCTCGGACTGCGCGGCGTGACCCCGTTCGGGGACGGTATCGGACGGGTCGGAATCCTCGATTACGCATATACGCTGTGCGAATTCGCGGAAAAGGTGAAGTCCGCAACGGGCGCTCCCGCCGTGCTTTGCGCCGACGCGGGACGGACGGTCAGACGGGTCGCGCTCCTTGGCGGGAGCGGCTCGGATGACGTTCCCGAGGCAATCGCGGCGGGGGCGGACACCTACCTCACGGGCGAGCTTGCCTACCATTGGCTGGCGGACGCGCACGAGGCGGGGATCAACCTGTTGGCGGCGGGTCATTTCCACACCGAAAACCCGGTGTGCGCAACCCTGCGGGGGATGCTGACCGAAATCGAGCCGACCCTTACGGTCGACCTCTTCGACAGCAACCGCGCGGAACTGATAAGCGGATCTTGATTGGGGGGACTTACCATGACGTATGTAATGTCGGATATTCACGGAGCGTATGAGCAATTCCTGTCGCTCCTGTCGCAGATCAATCTCGGAGAGGACGACATTCTCTATATCGCGGGGGATCTGGTGGACTACGGCGAAAAGGGAATGGAGTTGGTTGGAGACCTGAGCGTGAGGCTGAACGTCTACCCCGTTGCGGGTGACCACGATTACACCGCTGCGCGGATGCTGCACGGCTTTGACAAGCTGCTCCGTGCGGCTGAAGCGGGCGAGAATGCCGATCCCGACCCGGACTATATCGCCGAGATGTCCGCATGGGTCAGGGACGGCGGACAGCCCACGCTGGACGGCTTCCGCACACTGAACAGCGACGAGCGCGAGGGCGTGTTGGATTATCTCGGCGATCTGCCGCTGTTTGAAGAGTTTACGGTGAACGGCACAGATTATCTGATGGTGCACGCGGGTATTGCGGGCTACCGGAAGGGGACTGATCCCGACGACTACAGCCCCGAGGACTTCTTCTCGGAAGTGCCCGACGCGGAATACCCGTTGATGGAGGGAAAGACCCTGCTTGTGGGACACGTCAGAACCAAAAGCGGAAAGATCGAGCGCGGCGTGGGCAGTATCTTCCTTGACTGCGGCGCGGAGACGGGCGGAAAGCTCGGCTGCCTGCGGTTGGAGGACGGAAAGGAATTCTACGCCTGATGCGCAAGAACGAAACGGTGCGCGTGACGGTGGAGGATTTCAACAACCTCGGCTACGGCGTGGGGCATCTGGACGGGCTGACCGTTTTCGTGCGCGGCGGCGTGACGGGGGAAACGGTCACGGCAAAGGTCATCAAGGTGACCAAAAGCTACCTGGTCGCGCTTGCGCAGGAAATCCCGGAGTCGTCCCCGAACCGTTGCGCGCCGGATTGCGATTCCTATCCCGCCTGCGGGGGGTGCGTTTATCGGCATATCACCTATGCGCATGAGCTGGAACTGAAGCGGGCGTATGTCGCAAATGCGTTCCGTAAAGCGGGGGTGAATGCGGAGGTGGCGGAAGTCCGCACAACCGGCAAAACCGAGGGCTACCGCAACAAGGCGCAGTACCCGATTATGAAAAATCCCAAAACCGGCGCGCTTGAAATCGGCTTTTACGCAGGTGCTTCGCATCGGTTGATCCCCGCCGGAAACTGCCGCCTGCAACCCGCCGTTTTCGGGCGTATTTCGCATGACGTGGTGCGTTTTCTCACGGAACACGGCATTCCCGCTTACGACGAAGAGACCCACAGCGGACTGGTTCGGCATCTCTATCTGCGGCGCGGGGAGGAGACGGGCGAGGTTCTGCTCTGTCTGGTTCTGAACGGGAGCGGCTTTTCCGACGAGGCGGCATTTGCGGCGGAGATGATCGCACGCTACCCGGAGATCGTCGGGGTTCTGGTAAACGAAAACAGCGCGCGGACGAATGTGGTTCTGGGCGAGCGCTACCGCCTGCTTGCGGGAAAGGATTACCTGACCGACCGCCTTTGCGGGCTGACCTATCGCATCTCGCCCGAGTCCTTCTATCAGGTCAATCACGACGCGTGCGAACTGCTCTACGGACTGGCAAAGGAGCGCGCGGGGCTGACGGGGCACGAGCGCCTGATCGACCTCTATTGCGGCATCGGCACGATCGGGCTGACGATGGCGGATCGCGCAGCCGAGGTACTGGGTCTTGAGATCGTGCCGCAGGCGGTGGAATGCGCAAGGGAGAACGCCCTGCGCAACGGGATCGTCAACGCGCGGTTTGTCTGCGGAGACGCGGGAGATCCCGGGACGATGCTCGGAAAAGCCGCGCGGCTTTCGGGCGGGGATTTGTCGGACGCGGTGGTCGTGCTCGACCCGCCGCGCAAAGGAACGACGCGGGAACTGATCGCCGCATTGGATGCGTACCGCGTTCCGCGCGTGGTCTATATCTCCTGCAACCCCGATACTTTGGCAAGGGACTGTGCGGTCTTTGCCGCTCACGGTTACCGTCCGGGGATTGTGACCCCCGTGGATCTTTTTCCGAAAACAGGCCATGTGGAATCGGTTGTCCTGCTGTCGCGGTAATGCCGACGGCGCGGAGACCGAAAGCCGGATGCATCCGAACTGGAAAAAAAGCCATCTATCCGATGGCTTTTTTTGATGTTCTCTATTTAATATCGAGAATTAAACCGAATCGTATTCCTGCTTTCGGAGAGAATTCCCTTGATATGGAAGAAATGGGGGTTTGAAATGCTTTTTTGTCAACTAATCCCATAAAGAAGCGTATTCTACATAAAAATCACTTAAAAACACGTTTCTGGTATATTTTCCTTTTTTTTCCTCGAAACTATGACGGTTTTTGTCATGGTTTTGTGTTAAACTGTCTGTATCAACCGGGGACATATCGGCAGAATTTCCGCATGGTTTCCCAAAACAAAAAAGAGGAAAGGAATGGTACGGTGAAGATGAAGAGAAATCCGAAAGAACCCTTTTGCCCGAAGCGGAGTCCCTCGGGTACGAAAAAGCGGAATGCGGAGGAGGTGACAGACCTTGGCGGGTGCACTTCAGCTTCCTTATAAGACCCCACGCCTCACTTTTTCGCTTGAGAGTGCCGCCGCCTGCCTTGCCATGTCCGGCAGTCCGTCGGCATACAATGCGATTCTGAATCAGTGCGTTTCGCTTTCGTGCGGCAGTCGGGGGGTGGACGGTTTCAGGGGACTCCATGTGGAAATCCCGCGCTCCCGCATCGGAGATTTTTCCTGTCTGGAGCAATATACCGTCAGAATCCGGTCATGGCTTCCGCACTGCCGTCGGATTGTTCGGGATCTGTTGCGCATGGGTTTCTATCTTTACTGTCGCGGCGCGGATGGTTTCGATCTGTCCCGCAAAAGGGAGGAGGGCATTCTGTGCGGGTACGATGACAACGACGGCACTTACCGCGTTGTCGTCCGCGACAGTGGGCGAAGCCTTCGTCTGACATGGATTCCGCAGGAATGCCTGATGCAGACGCTTCGGGCGGGGCTTGCGGGCGGACTATCCGCCACACTGACCGCGTATCGGATGCGAGATGCGGAGGTCACGCTGAATGAGCCGCTACTTCTGCGCGCGCTTCGGGAATACATCGGGGCAGATACGGGAATTGCTTTGCCGTTCGGTTCGGACGCCACGGAGGGAATCGAGGCGCAGGACGCATTGGCGCAAGGTCTGGGATTGCTTGCCTGCGGGGAGATTCCGCTTTCCCGCGCCGACCGACAGGCGTTTTGTGCGGTTTTTGAGCACAGAAAATGTATGTTGGATCGTCTGGTTGCGCTGGAATATCGGAACGGTTGGGGAACGTCGTTCAGTTCGCGTTACCGTCCGCTTGCGGATCGGGCATACCGGAATCGGATTCTGTACGAGGTCTGTTGCCGCAGCCGTCGCCCCGACCTGCTCAAAAGAATGCAGGGGAGTATCCGCACGGAAAGAGCGGAGGAGTATGCGATTCTGTCCGATCTGTTAAGCGTCGCCGACGGGGGAAGCGAAAGCCCCCGGGCTTTGCCCTGACCCGCAGAAAGGCTGAAGCGCGCCGATCGGAATTGCGCGTCAGTGCCTCATGATTTCCCGCAGTAGGCGATAATTTCGCACAGGATCTGCAGCTCTGCCGGAGTTGGCGGCGCGGGATCGCCGACGCCGGGGGAAAACTCGCCGGTGTGCGCGACCAGAAACGCGACGGTATGCTTCAGCGCTGCGGTTTCCCGCGCGGTCAGCGTCGGGCGGGAAAGGCTTTTGCGCTCGATCAGGTATACGCCGCCGCGCCTGCCTGTATCCACGCAGATCGGCTTGGAGAGACTGAGCGCGCCGATATCCCGTATCACCGTTCGTTCCGCCACGCCGAGTTCCTGCGCCAGTTCCCGCATGGTCCACTTTTCCCTCAGCATCAGCAATCGGAGAATTCTCTCTCTGCGTTCCTGTGGATTTCCCATTTATTCCTCCTTTCACGCGCGAAAAACGCGCCGAGCCGAAAACCGATTGACCCGCACGGCGATTCCTGCGGGTCTTTTTGTCTGTTCTGTCCGATAATAGGTTGACGGAGCGCCCGAAAAGTAACGGCACGGATTCGGAAACCGGAAAATTCGCGCCGTTTTTCTCTTTTTTGACATTTTTCGACACAAAACATAACACCGGAGGTAATCGGTTGGACTGTTGGTGGATTTACATTTGATTACCTTTCGTGTAAAATAATAACATCAAAGAACGGGAGGTTCCGAAAATGGCAGAGAGAAACTTCAACCGAAACACGGACCCGGAAATGCGCCGCCGACTGGGGCGCTTTTTTCAGTCGGGGAGGGTCAGAAAGAAGCTGACGCAGGAGCAGTTGGCGGAAGCAATGGGAATGACCAAGAAGTCGGTCAGCTTTATCGAAAACGGAAAGACCTATCCAAGCCCCGAAAACATTTTCCGCCTGACCAAGCTGTTGGATCTCTCGTTGGATGAATTCGTGTTCGGCTGTACGCGGGCGGGGCAGAATTCGGTTCTGCCGGAGCTGAACGAAGCGATCGGAAAGCTGAATCCGGCGGAGCAGGAATGTCTGGTTCGGGTCATGTTTGAAATCTGTCACATGGTCGAGGCGTGATGCGCAATGGATGTGACATATGAGGAAGCGTTCCGCGCCTATTATTGGGGGATTGTCCGGTATTGTCTGTCCGAAATTCCGAACGACCCGTACTGCGCGGAGGATCTTGCCAGCGAATGCTTCCTGTTGCTCTATCGGAAATGGGACGACCTGCAAAGTCACGCGCCGATGACGGTGCAGGTCTGGCTTTTCCGCACGGCGCGCAATAAGGTTCTGGATTGCAAAAAGAAGAAGCGCCTGCATACGGTTTCGCTCGACGACGAAAGCGAGCGAAATCGGCTGGAGTCGGAAGCGCAACGCCTGCTCCGGCATCACGACGAGCGGGCGGAGTCCGAGCGGTATCGGCATTATCTGCTCGAGATACGGGGCGCGCTGACCGAGGTCGAGTGGCGGCTGTTCGATCTGGTTGTGAACCGGGATGAACCGTTTCGTCTGGTTTCCGAGCGGTTGGGAACAACCGAGGCGGCGGCGAAAATGCGGTGGCATCGTCTGCGGATGAAGCTGAAAGGGGTTCTTCCCGGGCTGTTTGCGCAAACGGGATCGTGATCGGGCGGGACGTGGGCTGTCGGAGGACGGCAGAGATCGGAAGCGCGCGTCCGAAATGCATCCGTTTCTGTGACTGAATGATCTGAAAGGTTCGTTTCGGCGAACCTTTTTTGCTTTGCCTGCTTTCGGACTGCAAAAAAAATCCGTTTCTTTGGCGCGTACCGTTGAAAAAAGCGAAAAAGTGTGTTATAATGTAGGCAGAGAAAACCGATACGGAACGGAGGATGCCGTATGCGCAGAGCAATTTTATATGTGCACGGAAAGGGCGGTAGCCCGGACGAAGCCGCGCGGTTCGGTCAGTTGTTTCCGAGTCGGGTGGTGATGGGGCTGAACTATCGGTCCGATACACCGTGGGAAACGAGGGAGGAAATTCGCGTGGCGGTTGGCGCATTGGCGCGGGAATGCGACAGGATGTCGCTGATTGCGAACAGCATCGGCGCTTATTACGCAATGAACGCGGGAATCGGCGACCGACTGGAGCACGCGTATCTGATCTCGCCTGTTCTGGACATGGAACGTCTGATTCTTGACCGGATGCGTCGGGCGGGCGTGGACGAGGAGACCCTGCGCAGGATGGGAACGGTTCCGACCGATTCCGGCGAGGCGCTGTCGTGGACGTACCTGACCTATGTGCGGGAACATCCCGTGGAATGGGGCGTGCCAACCGATATTCTGATCGGCGGCGCGGACGCATTGCTCCCGCGCGAGGCGGCGGAGACGTTTGCCGCAACGCATTCCGCCACGCTGACCGTGATGGAGAACGGGGAGCATTGGTTTCACACGCAGGAACAGCTGCGGTTTCTGGACCGTTGGCTGGAAAAATGCAGGAAATCCCCGCGCAAACGTTCCGAAAAGAATGATTCTGGCTTGAAATATGAGAATAAAAACAAAACAAATTCTTGATTTGAAAGGAAAACAGCATGATTCAACACATTGTTTGCTTCAAACTGAAGGACTGCACCCCGCAAAAAGCGCAGGAAGCGAGAGATCTGCTTCTGACAATGAAAGGAAGAGTTCCCGAGGTCATCGACCTGTTTGCAGGCGTGGATTTTCTGCACAGCGAGCGGAGTTACGACGTGATTCTCGAGGTTACGGTCAAGGATCGCGACGCTTTGGATCGCTACCAGAAGGATTCCTACCATTGCGGAATCATCAAACCGCATATGCACGCCGTGCGGGAAGCCAGCGTTGCCGTTGACGTGGAAATTCCCGATTCAGTAAAAGACTAAAGGAAGAAGGAAGTATCAACTCTTATGTCTCTCATCCGGAAATTCGGGAACACGCGCGTGTCCCGCTATCTTGCAATCGCACTGTTTGCGATTGCGTTCGCAATGGTGTACGAAATTTTCGTGTTCCCGAATAACTTTGCTCCTGCGGGAATCAACGGCATCGTCACCATGATTCAGTATCTTTTCCACTTCAAGGTCGGGTATCTGTCACTGATTGTCAATATCCCGATGCTGATTGTGGCGTGTTTCGTCCTTAATCGCGCCTATGCCTTCCGAACG
This sequence comes from uncultured Eubacteriales bacterium, assembly GCA_900547725.1. Taxonomy (GTDB): domain Bacteria; phylum Bacillota; class Clostridia; order Oscillospirales; family CAG-272; genus UMGS1865. The sequence goes on along the minus strand of URHR01000009.1, from coordinate 27,399 downwards.
CTGACCTTCATTCTCGTCTTTTCCGCAGCGCTTCTGATCAGCGAGCGGCTCGGAATTGCCGAGTCCGACATCGTGTTCCGCGCGACGGACGTCGGCGGCAGACTGCTTGCGGCAATTGCGGCGGGCTTTTTCAACGGGTTTCTTTACAGTATGTCGGTTCGGATGGGCGGCTCTACGGGCGGCAGCGACGTGGTGGGCGAATTTATCCACCATGTACATCCCGAATACAATACGGTGTGGATTATTTTCACCATCAACGCGGTGGTGGCTCTGGGATCGTTCTTTGTTTACGACTTCCGCTATGAGCCGGTGATTCTCTGCGTGGTCTATATTTTCGTCAACGGCAGAACCTCGGACTCCATTTTCAAGGGAAACCGCGCGGCGGCAAAATTCGAGGTCATTACCACACAGCCCGAGCAACTCTCACGCGAGCTGATTACCACCCTGCATCACGGTTGCACCGTCCTGCACGCGGAGGGGATGTATACGCACTCCAACCGTGCCATGCTGGTCTGCGTCATCAACCGCCGTCAGATTGTGGACTTTGAACGCATCATCCGGAAGTATGACAATACCTTCGCCTATATTTCCACGGTGAACGGGATTGTCGGAAACTTCAAAAAAATCAAATAAGCTTGCTCCCGCGCATGATGTGCGCGCAGATAATATGTAAATTTTGAAAAAAAGCTATTGACAAATAAGGAAATGTGTGCTATAATACAGACGCTGGAATAATAGGGAAAAATCGTTGGATAGATTCGCCAAAGGAGGCATGGTTCATGCGTTGTTCCGGTAACAATCTGTCAAAACCGATCTGTATGGATGATGCACACCCCGCGTACGGGGCTTTTGGCTGTACCTGCAAAAAGCAGATCGACGCACGTACATAGATCAAAATGCGCGCTTTGCGCCATGCTGAAAAAACATGGCGCAAAGCGCGTTTGTACGCGTCGGAGAAAAACGGAATATCGGTAAACCGTCCGAAAGGGCGGGACACAAAGCCAGATGGGTCTGTGGCGCGTTGCGCTATGACAGCCGGTTGTCCGACCGAACGGTTGGAGTGACGCACTGAGGTGCGCCTTTTCGAGCCGGTTGCGCGGACTTTTCTGCCAAGCGGCTTTTGCTTTTGCTGAAAGGAGAGGACGGAATGGAAAAAACACATACGGGAGCGGGAAACGGTTTCCTGCGGTTTCTGAAGGGAATTCTGTATCTGGTCATCGTGGTGCTGATGCTCAGCAGCGTACTTCTGATTGCGGAATCCCTGCTGTTCGGAGACCGGATTCCGGGAAACCTCAACTGGAAGCCTGCGGCGGCAGAGACCGAAGCCATGAACCCGACCGTGAAAAAAGGCGATCTGGTCATTCTGCGTTCGGTTCGGGATGACGATCTGACCGCCGGCACGGTGGTTTCTTACTATACCGATGGCGGCTATGTGCTGGGCAGGATTACCGAGCGGCACGGCGAGATCTCGCTGGTCAGAGGTGACGCGGAGACCGAGAGCGTAGCAGTTCAGAACTCCGAAATCCGCGGCGTCTGGAACGGCACGAGAATTCCGTTCGTCGGATATCTTGTTGCGGGCATTCAGGACGCGCCGGGCGTTGTGCTGATGATTGTGGCAGTGATTCTGCTGTTCATGATTGTGATGGCAATTGCGCGCAGAAGCGAAGCGGGTGATGGTGACGGCGCGGTGGTGTATATCGCTTCCTCGGAGTCGGAGGGACTGGCGTTTGTGCTGTGCTGTCTGTCATTGCTGGGCGGAGGACTGTATCTCAGACATATCGTCCGCAAAGGCGACGAGACGGAAAGGAGTTGTAAACGGTGACGCTTCTCAAGAAATATAAAATCATCATTACCGTACTGGCGGCGCTGCTGTCGGTGTCGATGGTTCTGCTGACGGTGCAGACGGTCAAGCGGCTGCGGACGGCTTCCGACGAGGTGACGGTGCGCAACAACAGCATCGGAGCTGTGGAGGAAAACTGGGAATTTGGCGGCGCGGGACTGCTCCCCGGAGACAGCGAGAGCAAGACCTACACGGTGCGGCTTTCGCACAAAGAGGATCTGATGCTGGCGTTCTCCGTGCAGGTGTCGGATGACGCAAAGGGACTTGCGGACGCACTGATCATCAAGGTTGAGGATGAGGAAAACGGGCAGGTCATCTGTGAGGAAAAACTGAGCACCGCAGCGGAAACCGTCCATTTGGAAAAGATCTTTTTCAACGGAAATAAAGAGCGGAAGATCCCGTACAGGATTACGGTAACGGTGGACGAAACGGCGGACGGTACGGCGCAGGACGCGTCGTTGGGACTCAGCTTCCGCTGGTCGGTTCTTTCCGCTGAATCGAAGGAGGGTGACGCAAAATGACCGAACAAGCGGCAAAAGGCGTAATCAGACGGCTGACGGTCAGCATTGTTGCGATTGTTCTGCTGACGGCGGCGCTTACCGTGACCACCTTTATTCTGGTTGTCTCCACGGTGTCAACTTCCGGGCATCCGTTCTCAACGGGAAGCGTGACGCTGAACCTGAACGACGGGAAACCGATTGTCTCTGCGGGGGAATGTACGTTTGCGCCCGGGCAGAGCATAGAAAGAAGTTTTACGGTGGAAAACCTCAGCACCTGCGCGGTGTGGTATAAAATCTATTTCAGCAATGTCAGCGGAGAGATGGCGGACGCGGTGGATGTGGAAATTTGCGACGGGGACAAAGTGCTCGCAAGCGGGAAACTGAACGACCTGACCGAGGAGAACACGGCGGCGTATGAGGATGCATTGGAAATTGACGGAAAGAAGACGTTGACGGTCCGGTTTCACTTTGACGAGAATGCGGGCGATGCGTTGCAGAATGCGCTTCTGAGTTTTGATTTCAGCGCACGCGCAACGCAAGTCCCGAATAACCCCGACAAGAAGTTTCATTGAGGTGGAGTATGGATGAAGTAAAAACGCAAACGGAGTCGAAGCGGGAAAAGGTACTGAATCTGGTAAAGAATATCGTAACGTGGGTTGTGGTTGCCGTGGCGGTATTCATGATGATCTTTACCGTTATTTCCGCAACCACGCTGAATCGGAATGACCGCAGTCTGTTCGGGCTGAAGATGTATAAGGTTCTGTCAGACTCCATGAAGGCAACCGATTTTGCGGCAGGCGATCTGGTGTTTGTCAAGGAGGTCGATCCCGCAACGCTGAAGGAAGGGGACATTGTTTCCTACATCTCGCAGAATACGGAGAACTTCGGCGAGACCGTAACGCATAAAATCCGCAGACTGACCACCGACGCGGACGGAAACGCGGGTTTCGTTACTTACGGTACGACCACCGACACCGACGACGAAAAGATCGTCACCTATCCGTTTGTGGTTGGAAAATACCAATTCCACATTCCGAAACTCGGGTATTTCTTTGACTTTCTCAGAACCACCCCGGGTTATATTGTCTGCATCCTGATTCCGTTCCTCTTGCTGATTCTTTCGCAGGGGCTGACGAGCGTGCGGCTGTTCCGGCAGTATAAGTCCGAGCAGAACGCGGCGCTGGAAGAAGAAAAAGCCAAGATTGCCGCCGAAAAAGAGGAAACGCAGAAGATGATGGCGGAACTGATGGCGATGAAAGCGCAGATGGAAGCGCAATCGGCGCAGAACGTGCAGAATGCGCAGAACGTGCAGAACGTGCAGACGGAAACGCCGTCGGAATCGGCAATCCCTTCGCAACCCGAACAGGAGACAGCTACAGAGACGGAAGCCGAAACTGCTTCCGGTGAAGGACAGGTATCGGATTCGCAATGAACGGGTTAAAACAGCATTCCGCCAACCCGGGCGGAATGGCTGCCCAAGCGCATAAGCGCGAGCTTGTGTGTTTTGGTAGCCAAAAGGCTAGGAAAGGAGATTTTCAAAATGAAAATCAGTACAAAAAAGGCATTGATTGCAAGTGTCCTTTCATTGGTTCTTTGCGTATCGATGCTTGTCGGTTCTACTTTCGCTTGGTTTACCGATACCGCAACGACTTCGGTGAACACGATTCAGGCAGGAAGGTTGCAAGTTGACATTGTCAATAAAGCAGGTCTCTCTCTGAAAGGCTCAAGCATGAGCTTTGTCAACTCGGACGGCTCTGCGGATATTCTTTGGGAGCCGGGTGCAACTTTCCGCACGATCGGCTTTAAGGTTAAGAACATCGGCAATCTTGCTTTCAAGTATAAGATGGTGCTCAACGGAGTGGACGGAGACAATGAGCTGCTGAACGTCATCACTTTCAAGGTTGTGAAAGAGGACGGAACTGCGGTTGATCTGTCCCTGTTTGAAGGACATCTCACCAAGGATGCCGAATCCGAGTTGCTCTACATCGAGGGTCATATGGCTGAGGATGCAGGCAATGACTATCAGGGCAAGGAACTGACCGGTCTTGGAATCACCGTTTACGCAACGCAGGATACGGTGGAGAAGGACAGCAACGACGATCAGTACGATAAGGATGCAACCTACTCCGTTGCAAATGTGGCAGACCTTGCCGCAGCGCTCGGAAAAGACGGGATTGTGAATGTGGTTGAGGATCTGAATCCCGCAGAAGTGGTTGTTTCCACTGCAAAGACCACTCTTAACATGGGCGGAAAGACAGTAGCAAATACGAATGATCTCTGGAATGAGGGTATCTATAGTTGGTCTCTTGTTTCCGCTCGTGCAGGTGAACTGACCATTGAGGGCAACGGCAAATTCGCAGCGAAGGAAAACGACTGCTACGCCGTTGATGTACAGGATGGCGCGAAAGTCGTAATTAAGGACGGTACATTCATCGGCAACATCAGTGCAGTCTATGTTTATGAAGGTGAACTGGTTGTCGAAGGCGGTTTCTTTGAAATTCAGCAACATACCAATGTAGGCACAGATCCATACGCATTCATGCTGAACTGCTACGATGCAAATCGTGCGGCAGGAACAGCAAAAATCACCGTCAAGGGCGGTACTTATGTCAACTTTAACCCTGCAGATTGCAAGGCGGAAGGCGAGCATACCAACTTCGTGGCAGACGGCTACAAGGTGACCTCCGCAGCACAGGAAAACGGCGATGTTTGGTATACTGTTTCTCCGATCAATACCGTCTCGGCTTCGACTGCTCCCGTTCTGAAATCGGCGCTTGTCACGGGCGGTGTTGTTACGGTTGTGACCGAGATTAAAACCGATAACATCGAGGATACTGCGGATGCCCGCGTTATAATCAAGGAGTCGACCACGCTGAATCTGAATGCCAAGATCGTTACCCCTGATGACATGGGAAACAACAACACCAATTTCTGCGCCCTGATCGTGGATGCTGATACCACAATCAATGCAACCGAAAACGGCGGAATTGATACGGGTACAAACGGCGGTTACGGTATCAATGTGAGAAACGGTGCAACCCTGACCATCAACGGCGGAAATTATTATGGCGGCGGCACTGCGGTGCAGGTTCAGAAGGGAACGTTGATTATCAACGGCGGAACTTTTGCGTGCGAGCCGTATAGCAACCCTGTTTACGGTAGCAAGTATCTGATTAACTGCATTGACGCGGCATACAAGGATGGTTCGGCAAAGATTATCATCAAGGGCGGTACATTCATCAATTTTGACCCGTCCGACAGCGCAAGCGAAAATCCGCACGGCAACTTTGTTGCTGCCGGCTATCACGTGGTAAGCACAACGCAGGCGAACGGCGACATTTGGTACACCGTGGTTGCAGATTAAGCAATCGGTCTCTCCACCTTCGGGTGGAGGGTGGTCGAAGCGGATAAGCGCGGTTTATCCGCTTCGGCAATCAAAAATTCTGTAGTCAAAAAAAGGCGGAATGGCGGAAGCATTCCGACAATTTGAGACAGACTCTTCCCCCGATCCTCTGCCGGATTGTAGAAGGAGAAAAACGAACATGAAAACCATGAACACAAAAAAGGCGCTGATTGCAAGTTTGCTTTCTTTGGTGCTTTGCGTATCCATGCTTGTCGGTTCTACGTTTGCGTGGTTTACCGACACTGCAAGCACAGGCGTCAACCGCATTACATCCGGAAATCTCCACGTGGAGATTCAGGACGAAAGCGGAAACAAGCTTACCAAGCTGGAATGGAAGGCGTCCGACGGTCGGGCGCAGGATCAGATTCTGTGGGAGCCCGGTTGCACCTATACGCTGACCCCGTTCAAAATTGTCAATACCGGAAATCTGGCTCTGAAATATAAGTTGGTTGTGACCGGATTGGACGGCGACTCCAAATTGCTTGATGTGATTCGTTTTACATACAAAATCGGAACTGAAGACTTTGCTCTGAACGAGGAAGGTCATCTGGCGGCGAACGGCGGAGAAACCGGCTTGATTACCGTCTCCGCTACCATGGCTTCCGACGCGGGAAATGACTATATGGGCAAAACGTTGGACAACGTGAAGTTTACGGTTTACGCAACGCAGGATACCGTTGAAAACGATAGCTTCGGCAATCGGTACGATCAGTTTGCAACCTATGCCCCTTCCGGCGAGATGTACACCGTTACCAACTACGAGGAAGCCAAGCGCGCATTTGCGGCGGGCGGCGGAATTGTTATCAACGATTATATTGAGGGCGACGCCACCAAAACCGCAGTGTCCGACCGTCTTGTCATCAAATATCCCTCCGTCTTGGATCTGAACGCTCCGGTTCATATTCCCGGAGAGTTGGAAGCGTCCTCTAACTGGGCAGTGTTTTACATCAATGCCGATACGACAATCAACGCTTCCTCCGGCGGCGGAATTCTTTGTGCAAACAAGCTGAATCCGGCTGAGGGTGCATACAATGGCGGACCTTATGTCGCACATGTGGACGGAGAAGGCATTGTTGTTACGGTGAACGGCGGCACATACCATGGCGGCGGCACTGTATTCAATGTCGAGAAGGGCACGCTGATTGTGAACGGCGGATTCTTCCAGGTAACCCCGGATATTGATACCAAAGACTATCGCTATGTCCTCAATTGCATTGACGCAAACTACAAAAACGGCACTGCAAACATCATCGTCAAGGGCGGCACATTTGTCAACTTTGATCCGTCCAACAACCTCGCGGAAGGTGAGGGAACGGACTTTGTTGCGGATGGCTATAAGGTCATTTCCGAGGTACACGGCGAAGATACTTGGTATACCGTTGTTCCGGAATAAAATCAAGCAGTCTCTCCACCCGCGGGTGGAGGGGCTACCGAAGCGGATAAGCGGCGGTTTATCCGTTTCGGTAGCCGGTTTGCATAACGAAAGGAGTATTTTGTTATGAATCATGATAATAAGCAAGTAAAGACGGAGACGAACCTGACCAAAATCCTGCTCCCGTCCGTGCTGTCGATCCTGCTCTGCATGACTTTGCTGTGCGGCATGACGTGGGCGTGGTTTGCCTCCACGCAGTCCACACCCGCCGCTACCATTCAGGCTGCCACTTATCACATTGATGTTGTCGCGAAAAACGGGGAAACTGTGTTGACCACCGGGCAGAATGGCAAATATTCCTTGGCGGCAGGCGTTGCGTATACCGTCACGCTGACTGCTTCTGGGAATGCCTCCAAGGGATATTGCAAGGTGACGCTTCCGGATAACACCGTTTTACGCACTGCGCAGATTGTCCCCAAAAACTCGCTGACGTTTACTTTGACCCTGACAAACGGCGGGAATGTGTCGTTTTCTCCGGAGTGGGGGACATATTCCGGAGAACCGGAAATAAAGGCTGATGGCGTCGTTAAAAAATAAAAAAGAACGCATGACTCCTTCGGTCATGCGTTCTTTTTTATGTTTCGTTCCGTTTGTCGCGGAGCTGTTTTTCCAGAGTGGCAATCTGTTCGCGGATCAACGTAATGGCTTTGATATATTCCGCCAGTGCCTCTGCGCCGTCCTCGTCTTCGGACGTAAAGCTGAGGTAGGCGATCTCCCCGAATTCCTCATACGCCGAGCGCAGGCGCATTTTCTCTGTCCGAAGTTGCAACCGCAAAACCGCCAGATCGGTTGCGTTTCCGAGTTTCTCCGCCGCTGCATCGGTAATCTGCCGCGTTTGTTCCTGAAATTCCTTCCATGTCATTGCGCGTTTCCTCCTGTCTGACCCTCTCACTTCTATTATATACCGAACGGGCACGAAAATCAAGCGATTTTTGCGAAATTTTCCGTTTCCGCGCATGAAAGTCGGCGCGCGGGGACAAACTGACGGAAAAGGGGGGATTTTGATGAATCATCAGTCCATGGATCGCGAAACCTATCGCCGCTTTGCAGACGCGCACGCGCCGCATTCGCCGACGTTCCGAAATTGCCTGCGTGCCTTTTGGGTGGGAGGTTTGATCTGCGTTCTCGGGCAACTGCTTCGTACCTTCTGGAGCGAATGCGTACACCTGAATGCCGGCGACAGCGCGACAATGACCTCCGTGACGCTGATTTTTCTTGCCGCGCTCCTCAGCGGGGTCGGCGTGTTCGACAAAATTGCCAAATATGCGGGTGCGGGAACGCTTGTTCCCATCACGGGGTTTGCGAATGCTGTGGTTTCTCCCGCGATCGACAGCCATGCCGAGGGTCTGATTCTCGGGGTTGGCGCCAAGATCTTTACCGTTGCCGGCCCTGTTCTGCTTTACGGCACGCTTGCGGGCGGAATCTGGGGCGTTGTCTGGTGGATTGTCAGGATGCTTATATAAATGTTAAATAAGTGTTAACCTTTTGTCGCATCGGTGGAAAAAACGGCAATTGTATGCTATACTATAGCTATATATGGATTTTTGTAAAAAGGAGTGCTCAATTCGCGTGGCAAGCTATTTCGATCTGCATTCCCACCTGCTGTTTGGTGTGGATGACGGGGCAAAAACCAAAGAAGAAATGTTCGCCATGTTGGATATGGCATATGCGGACGGAACGAGAGCCATTTGCCTGACCCCGCATTTTTCTCCTTATCTGTTCGGCGATACATACGAAAGCTCGCAGGCGGCGTTTGAAGTTCTGCGGGAGTACGCGGAAAAGACTTACCCCGATCTGAAACTGTTCCTCGGTCATGAGTTGGGCTATTACGACGGCTGTATCGAGGCGCTTGAAAGCGGCAGATGCCGAACTGTGGCGGGTAGCCGCTATGTGTTGGTGGATTTTCCCGAGGACGTGGAGTTTTTTCAGATCGAGTGCGCCGTGCGGCGTTTGCGCGGCGCGGGATACCGCCCGATTCTGGCGCACGCCGAGCGTTACCGTTGCCTTGCCTCGCATATGACGTGGATTGAGGATTTTCACAACAGCGGCGGGGTGGTTCAGGTGAATGCCGCCGATGCGGTCGGCGCTTGGGGCAGAGCGGCAAAATCTCTGTGGAAAAAACTGGTTAAGAGCCGACTGGTTGATATCGTTTCCTCGGACGGCCATAATCTGACCGCCCGACAGCCGAAACTGTCGGTTTGTATGGATCTGCTTTCCCGGTTCTGCAATGCGGAGACCGTGCGCGCGCTGACATGGGAAAACGCTTGGCGGGTGGTTCGGGACGAGCCGCTCGGTACTGCGACAGAGGACAACTTTCCGGAGCGGATTCCGGTAGCTACATCAGAAAGGATATGGGGTCATGGAAGAAACGAAAAGCATGGAAGAGACGCAAAGCAGGGAGATTGAAATCCGGTTTCAGGATTTTGTAAAGGTCTTTTGCCGATGTTGGTGGGTGCTGTTGCTTGTTGGAGCAATGGTCTGCGGCGGGGTGTTCGGCGTGATAAAAATGACGCGCGTTCCGCTTTATACCGCAACGGCAAAGGTTTACATCATCCGAACCTCCGGCTCGATGCAGGCGGCGCAGGTCTCTATTTCCAACGCGCTTGTAAGCGACTTTGTGGAGTCGGTTAGCATGGGAAATGTGCTGACCAAGACCCGCGAGGATCTCGGAATGAATTCGCTTTCCAACAAGAAACTGTCGGAGATGGTAAAGGTCAGCAACACCGAGGGCTCGCGCCTGATTACGCTGTCGGTCACCGCCGCGAGCGCGAAGGACGCGGTGGATCTGGTCGATTCTCTGGCGCGGAACAGTGTGCAATACTTCAATGATAATCTGGTGAAGGAAGAATACTCGCAGTACGTCGATAAGCTCGATACGGAACACCCCGAAAACTGCGCGGTTATTTCCAATCCGATCTCCAAATCCAAGATCCTGCTTGTGGGAATTGCCGCGGCATTGATTGCGTATCTGGTATTCTTCATTCTTTACGTGACGGACGATAAGATCAACACGGCAGAGGATCTGGATCAATATCTCGGCGTCAATCTGCTTGGGCAGATTCCGTACCGTCATAACTCCCGTGAAAAGACCGCGGCGGCGAAAGGAGACAAGGCATGAGAACCGTTGAACTGATTCTGGATGACAACAAGGATTACGGCACGCGCGAGGCGTTCAATACCCTGCGAACCAATCTTCTGTTCAGCGGGCGGGATGTCAAGACCATTCTGATTACCAGCTGTCTGGCAAACGAGGGCAAGAGCACGATCTCGTTTGAAACGGCGGTCGGTCTTGCGCGCGTCGGCAAAAAAGTTCTGCTGATCGATGCAGACCTGCGCAAATCCGCCTATGCAAGCCGTTATACAAAGGAAACGGGGCTGATGGGGCTGAGCCAGTATCTCTCGGGACAGTCGGAGTTGGACGGGGTGCTGTATGCCACGCAGATTCCGACCCTGAACATCATTTTTTCCGGTCCCTTCCCGCCGAACCCGACCGAGTTGGTCGGCGCTTCCGCTTTCGGGGAACTGCTGAAGGCAGAGCGGGAGCACTATGACTATATTCTGATCGATACCCCGCCGCTCGGGTTGGTGATCGACGCGGCTGTGATGGCAACCGTTTGCGACGGCGCGGTGATTGTCATCGGAGCGGGGTCGGTCAGCTACCATGTGGCACAGCACGTGACCGAACAGCTGAAAAAGAGCGGATGCCGCATCCTTGGCGCAGTGCTGAACCAAAACCGCAAAGGAAAGCGCAGCAAAAACCAGTATTATAATTCCTACTACGGAAAATACGAGGAAAACAAATAAACATAAAGGGCTGTAAACATGACTTTACAGCCCTTTGCCAACCCCGATCGGTTGGCGGAAAGGAATTCCTATGAATATCTGGCATGACATTGACCCCGCACAGATCCATGCAACGGATTTTACGGCGGTGATCGAGATCCCGAAGGGGAGCAAATGCAAGTACGAATTGGATAAATACACGGGACTGCTGCGGTTGGATCGCATTCTGTATACCTCCACGCACTATCCCGCAAATTACGGCTTTATCCCGCGCACCTTTGCGGACGACGGCGACCCGTTGGACGTTCTGGTGCTCTGCTCCGAGCCGATTTACCCGATGACGCTGATCCGCGTTTATCCCATCGGCGTGATGCGGATGCTGGACAGCGGCAAGATGGACGATAAAATCATCGCTGTGCCGTTCTCCGACCCGACCTATCTGAACATTCACTCCATCGACGATCTGCCCCCGCATATCTTTGACGAAATTCTGCATTTCTTCTCGGTCTATAAGCAACTGGAGAATAAGCAGACCGATGTCAAGAGCCTGTTCGGTCCTCGCGAAGCGGAGGAGATTGTGAAGCAGGCGATTGCGGATTACGATGAAAAATTCGGTGGCAAGCAGGATCTGTAATCCGAAAGAAAGCATTTTGCAAAAAGCAACGTCCCGAAGCTCCGGAGCTTCGGGACGTTGCTTTTCTTTGCGTGACGCTATACAACCAACAAGAGCATCAGCGGCAGGGTAATCAGACTGCACAGCGTTGTCAGAAGCACCGCATTGGCGCTCAGTTTCTGCTCGCAGCCGTGCAGTTCCGCAAGGGAGAGAATGATCGCTCCCGAGGGGGCGGCGCTGAGAACATAGAGACAGATTTTGAAGGTCTCGTCAAAGAAAGGGAGAAAGTAAACGCAAAGGTAGGCAAACAGGGGGTAAACGATCAGCTTCAGCGCGCAGACACCGTAAGCGAACGGTTGCGTGAAAACGGTTTTGAGCTGCATAGAGGCAAGCCGCTTGCCGAGGATGAACATGCACAGCGGCGTGGACATCTTTCCGAGCAGGGATACCGTGTCCGCCATCGGGGTCGGGAAACGGACCTGCAACAGGTAGAGCGGAATCGCAACCGCAACCGCCAGCGTGGTGGGGTTCAGAATTGCCGCTTTGAGGGAAACATACTGTTTCTTCTGCGTGATGAAGAAAACCCCGAGCGTAAAGACCAGAAAATTCATGCTCGTGATGTACATCGTGGAGTAGCAGGCAACAATGGGCTGGTCGGGGAAGAGTCCCGTTACCAGCGGAAGCCCGAAGAACCCGACGTTCCCAAGCACCGCGCCGACCGTGAGGATGCGGTATTTCGACACCCCGTATTTGCGGTGGAGAATCAGATAGAGAAGCCCGAGAAAGAGCAGCTGCGTTGCAAGGCTGACCCCGAAGAACTGCGCTGCTTTGGCGAAGTCGGGGAGCGAATACTCCATCGACTGATATGCCGAGAGAATCAGACAGGGGGAGCAGACATAGAGCAGAAGCCCCGAAAACGAGCGCGCGTGGTCGGGGCTGGCTTTTTTGGTCTTGACCAGCACGAACCCGCACGCCATGTAGAACAGCATAATCAGAACATTGATAAAAACGGTTTGAACACCCATGGCAGTTTGACTCCGATTTTTCAAAAACTACCAAACAGTATATCACAAAAAGGGGAGAATGTCAATCCTTTTTCCGTTTTCCGAACACCTTTTCGGTCTCGGTGCGGATTTCCTTGCGGCAGGCGAGGAGGACGAAGAGATTGATGGTGGTCATGGAAGCGATGGCGAAATCGGCTGCCGTCCATGTTGCCGCAGGGGCGAGGACTGCGCCGAGCGGAATGCAGACGGCGAACGTGACGAGGTAGAGTGCCAAGGGGAGTTTCCGCCGTGTCAGCGTGCGGATGGCTTCTCTGCCGTAGCCCGCCCAACAGATGACCGTTGCGTAGCCGAAGCAGAACACCGCCGCGCAGAAGAACCACTTTGCCCAAGCCCCTAAAACGCCGGTATAGGCGGAGATGGTCATCATTACCGCGTTGTCGCCCCAGCATTTCACCGACGGAAAGCTGACAAGGATAACCAGTGCGGTCACGGTGCAGAGCAGGATGGTGTCGGCGAATACCTCAAAAATGCCCCAGACCCCCTGCGAAGCGGGGGAATCGGTCGCGGCGCAGGCGTGCGCGGTGGGCGCTGTTCCGCATCCCGCTTCGTTGGAGAGAAGCCCGCGCATCGTTCCCACCCGCAGGGCGCGGCAGGTCAGAAATCCGAGAAAGCCCCCTGCGGCGCTTTGCGGATGAAAGGCTTCCCGAAAGACCGAGGCAAGCGCGGGGGCAACCGCCTCCCGCCGCAGGATGAGAACCGCCAGAGAGAGCACCAGATAGCCAAGCGACATGATGGGGACGAGATATTCGGTCAGCGCGGACACCGCGCGCGGAGGACGGAGAATGACGGGAACTGACAGCACAAGAAGCAGTGCGCCCGCCGCAGGGAGCGGAAGCCCGAGCGTTCCGTGCAGGGCGGAGGAAACGGCGTTGACCTGAATCACGCATCCCATGCTCAATGCGTCCAGAACGGTAAGCCCCCCGAACACGGCGGCAAGCGCCGTTCCCGCGCGCGAGGGAAAGCGGTCGCGGATGTAGCAGACGGCACTGCCCGTGTGCGTGCCGTCGGGCGCGGTTCTGCGGTGCGAAACGGCAAGCAGAATTTCCGCATATTTGAGCACCATTGCCAACAGCGCCGAGACCCACATCCAGAAGAGCGCGCCCGCGCCGCCGACCCGAAGCGCATTTGCCACGCCGACGATATTCCCAACGCCGAGCGTTCCCGCAAGCGCGAGCGTGACTGCGCGGAAGGGGGACACGCCGTCGGGACTGCTTTTGTGGGTCATGGCGCGGAGCATCCGTCGCGGGAAACGCAGGGGAGCGCCGCGCAGATACAGAAGAAAAAAGCCGCCGACGAGAAGCAGCAGCGGCGGAATTGCACCGCCGGTGAGAAGTCGGATAACCGTTTGTTTCATTTTATCAACCGCCTTTTCGCCCCGTTTCGGGGCTACTTTCAGTGTATGAAGCGCCGCGCGGTCTTATTCCGTCGCGAATGCTGTCGGTTTTAGCACTCCCGCAGTCCGCGAAATCATATATTTTGTTAATAATATGTGAATATTGGCAAAAACCACTTGATTTTTTTGGAAAAGGGGGTAAAATATAAGCATAAGATTGGCACTCGGAAGTTTTGAGTGCTAATTCAGCCGGGTGAAAATGAAGTCAAGTCAAGGAGGAATATAAAATGAACATCAAACCGTTGGAGGATCGCGTGGTTGTCAAAGCGGTCGAAGCTGAAGAAAAAACGAAGGCAGGCATTTTCCTGACGGCATCCGCACAGGAGAAGCCGCAGGTTGCGGTTGTGGTCGCGGTTGGTCCCGGGGCGCACAGCGATGACGGCAAACTGCTTCCGATGAACGTCAAGGTCGGCGACAGAGTCATCACATCCAAGTACACAGGGACAGAGATCAAGATGGACGGTGTGGAATACAACATCGTCAAACAGAGCGACATTCTCGCAATCGTGGAATAATCAGGGAGGGATACAATCATGGCAAAGGATATTTTCTATGGAATGGACGCGCGCAACGCATTGGTGCGCGGCGTGGATAAACTGGCGGACACGGTAAAAATCACACTGGGTCCGAAGGGCAGAAATGTGGTGCTCGATAAGAAGTACGGCTCTCCGCTCATCACCAACGACGGCGTAACCATCGCGAAGGAGATTGAGCTGGAGGACGAAGCCGAGAACATGGGCGCGCAGCTGGTCAAGGAAGTTGCAACCAAGACCAATGACGCGGCAGGCGACGGGACTACCACCGCAACCCTGTTGGCGCAGGCGTTTGTCCGTGAGGGCATGAAGAACGTGACCGCGGGCGCAAACCCGATGGTGGTTCGCAAGGGCATGAAGAAGGCGGTTGACGCGGCGGTTGCGGCGTTGGTCGCGCACTCCAAGAAGGTCAACGGCTCGGCGGATATCGCGCGGGTCGGCACGATCTCCGCAGGGGATGAGGTCATCGGTCAGCTGATTGCGGACGCGATGGAGAAGGTCACGGCAGACGGCGTGATTACCATTGAGGAATCCAAGTCTGCGGACACCTACTCCGAGGTTGTGGAAGGTATGCAGTTCGACCGCGGCTATCTGTCTCCCTACATGGCAACCGATATGGATAAGATGGAAGCGGTTCTCGACGACGCGCTCCTGCTGATTACCGATAAGAAGATTTCCAACATTCAGGAGATCCTGCCCCTGCTCGAGCAGATCGTGCAGTCCGGCAAGAAGCTGCTGATCATTGCCGAGGATGTGGAAGGCGAAGCGCTGACCACGCTGGTGCTGAACAAATTGCGTGGCGTGTTCAACTGCGTTGCGGTCAAAGCACCGGGCTTTGGCGACAGACGGAAGGAAATGCTGCAGGATATCGCCATTCTGACCGGCGGTCAGGTGATCTCCTCCGAGGTTGGGCTGGAGCTGAAGGACACCACCATCGATATGTTGGGTCATGCACGTCAGATCAAGGTCAACAAGGAGCACACGATCATTGTCGGCGGCGCAGGCAACAGCGACGACATCAAGGCGCGCGTTGCGCAGATCCGTGCGGCGATTGAGACGACGACCTCCGATTTCGACCGCGAGAAGCTGCAGGAGAGACTTGCAAAGCTTGCGGGCGGCGTTGCGGTGATCAAGGTTGGCGCGGCGACCGAGGCAGAGATGAAGGAGAAGAAACTCCGTATCGAGGACGCGCTCAACGCGACCAAGGCGGCTGTTGAGGAAGGCATTGTGGCAGGCGGCGGAACGGCTTACCTGAACGTCATTCCCGAGGTTGCAAAACTGGTTGACACGGTTGAGGGCGACGAAAAGACGGGCGTTCGGATCGTAGTCAAGGCGCTTGAAGAGCCGGTTCGTCAGATCGCGGCGAACGCGGGCTTTGACGGCGGCGTTGTGGTTGACAAGATCATGAACAGCGGCAAGATCGGCTACGGCTTCGACGCTTACAACGAAGTTTACTGCGATATGGTTGCAAACGGCATTGTAGACCCGACCAAGGTCACGCGTTGCGCGCTCCAGAACGCGGCTTCGATTGCCTCTGTTGTTCTGACAACCGAGGCGGTTGTTGCCAACCAGAAAGAGCCTGAAGCTGCTCCCGCTGCTCCCGCAGCCGGCGGCATGGGCGGTATGTACTAAAGAATCAGGTCGCGGGGTTTTGTCCCGCACTCCGCTCAGGGGCTTCTTGAAAGAAGTCCCTGAGAACCCGGGAACTTCCCCCACGGGGCGGATTTTCGCTTTGCGAATCCGTCCCGTGGGGGAAGTTTTGAATTTTTCGGGGATTTTTTTGGGGGAGACTCCGAGGGGCGCGGGGGACGTCCCGGGGTCTTTTTTCTTGAAAAAAATAACGGAAGTGTTGACAAAAAATTCATGGTATGATATACTATTATAAACAAATCAAGGGGCAAGGGGATCGCGATTGATGCAGCGGGATTGTCCGGCGAAAAAACAGGGAGAAAAAACGAACAACCGAAAAAACAGGAGGAAACCATGAGAAACAGGAGAGGATGGTTGGTCAGTATTTTGTGTGCGGTGGCGGCGTTGCTTTGCGTGATGGGGCTGTCCGCGTGCAAAAAGAAAGGACATGTGCACGAATGGGGCGAATGGACGGTAGAGAAAGAACCGACCTGCTCCGAAGAGGGCAAGCGGATGCGCACCTGCTCGGGCTGTACCGAGGTGGAAACGGAAGCGATTGAGAAAACCGCGCACACCTACGATGTCGAGCGCATTGCGGACGAAACGCTGAAAAGTGCGGCGACCTGCACGGGGGCGGCGGTTTATTACAAGTCCTGCGCCTGCGGTGCGGTCGGCACGAGCGAGGATGACACGTTTACCTACGGCGAACGTGCGTCGCACCAATACGAGAACGGAATCTGCACGGTTTGCGGGCACGTCGGGTGCGATCATAAGACATTGCACACCAAGACGTTGGATCTGCATAAGCAGGGGCTGTACGCGTCGGTGTTTACTTACAGAATCTGCGATTGCGGGGCTGTGGTGGAAACGGACGATGATTTCTTTGACAGTCTGAACTGCCCCATCGACAGTGATGTCTGGAACGCGGCATTCCCGGAAGCCGAAGCCGAAAGCGGCGAGGTGCACGGCGAGGTCACCTGCGAAAAATGCGGGTTGAACATCGGGATCACCATGCAGTTCAGCGAAGAGGGCTGCCTGTCCCGCGCGCGCTATGTCATCACGCTGAAAAAGGATGACAAGGTTTTGCTCGACCAAGCTGTGTTGACCTATGAGCACCGCGATCATTTTGATGTGCGCGAGGAAATCAAGCTTGATTCTGCGGACGGCTTCTGCGGCGGCACGCTGGCGGTGCTGAAATGCAGGCACTGCGGCGAGATTACAAAGAAGCTCGCGCTCAAGCCGACCTGCAAGTTTGATTTCGTGCACGGGTTGACCGAGACAGAGGAGACCGACGCAAACGGCGTGAAGCACGTGATCAACCGCGGTATTTGTCCTGATTGCGGACTGACCAAAGAATTTGACACCTGGATCGAAAAGAACGGTTGCGAGGAGAGTTCCTTCACGGCGGAACGAATCTACCGTGGGAACAGGATGCTTCTGTCGATGACAGGCGTAAAAGCGCAGAAGTCTCATAACTTTATCCCGACCTTTGAGGCACTCGGCGACGGTGGATGTCGGGAGGACGGCGCAAAGATCACTTATCGGTGCGCAACCTGCAACCTGTCGTTCTATTCCTATCGGTACGATCATATCGTGATGTCTGATATCGTTGGAATCAAAGAGCTCGGCGGTTGCGATACGCAGATTTCCGTGCAGCGTTGCACGGCTTGCGGAGAGGTCGATTATTTCAATCCGGAATATGATGTGCGGGAGAACAATTGCCAAATGAAGGAGACTTCCCGGATGTTTACCGACGGGGATGGCGTGGTGCACACGGTCACGACCGACACCTGCTCGGAGTGCGGGCTGCAGATCATTGTGGACGCATGGAAGATCCGGCAAGGTAACAACGGCAGTTGCGGCTATATCGGATATGAATTGTACCGTGTCATTTACGGCGGTCGGGAGTTGATTTCGTATCGGAACATGGCGGATGCCAGGACCACCCATGATTGGGACACGAAGAACGCTACTTACGAAAGCGACACACCCGATAGGGCGTGCGGTGACAGTTCCTATACCGTAACGCTGACCTGCAAGGAGTGCGGCGAAACGCAAACCCTGCAAAAGTATGGGCATGACACGGTAGATGTCGGAATCGAATTGATCGATTACGGGTGCGGCGGATATGTCGGCGGGTGGCGTTGCATGAGATGCGGCGATCTTTATTCCGATTATTGGCGCTTTGACTGTGAGGATCACGGCACGCTTGTCTGGAGTACCACGCCCACAGAAACGACCGACAAGAACGGGCTTGTTCACAAAACATGGACCGGGTCTTGCAGCGCGTGCGGCCTGAAGTTCATTCGGGAAGCGTGGACGGAGCAATTCGACGAGTTCGGGTGCACTGTGAGAAACTATGTGAAGTACCAAATCCTCAAGAACGGCAAGGCGGTTCTTGAATTCCGCTCGGATGAGGTGGTGGATAAGCACAACGACAATGAGCATATGAAGGTTGTGTATGACCTGGAGGGCGATTGCGGGGACGGCTATTACCAAACCACCTATTGCCCGACGTGCGGACTTGCAAAAGCCTATTATATGGAAGATCATAAGCGGGAGGATCGGTCGGTTGACGGAAAGGAGTTGGGCTTCTGTCAAGGCAGTTTCTACGAGGGGTATTGCGCTGCCTGCGGGAAAATCCTGCATCAACAAGCGCAGTTGGAGTGCGATTTCGTATGGGACGATGACACCCGCAAATCCAAAACCTGCTCGCTGTGCGGCGCAAAGGTTCTGTACGTTGAGAAGAATGAGCAGATCGACCCCTGCCATATGGTCGCGATCTCCGAGGAGCACTATATCAATCGAAACGGCGAGAAAGTCTATCTCATTGTGTATCAAAGCCGCTTCACAACGCACAAGGAAGAGAATCAATTTGAGTTGAGGGGAACCTCCTGCTCGGAAGGATATCGGGTGCGTAAGGTTTGCAGTGTGTGTAATGAGGTCATTCTGGATTGGGAGGAGAGAACCGGCCACGGTGTGTATGATCTGTTCGTGCTGGGCAATGCAGAGGGCGTATGTGAGAGCCATGTCGGGGCGGTCAAAGTCCGGGGATGCGCCTGCGGTTATTGGTGCGATCCGGTTACCGGTGACCTTGCCCCTGTGGGTGGCGTCGAGGACGGAAATACCACAACCTCCCGGTATGAATGCCCGCATTGCGGTCTGAAGCTTGTGGGAACGGTGACCGTAACGGAGGACGGATGCAGGAAGAGCACCGTAAGAACGGTTCGGATCACTTTGGGCGAAAAAGAACTGTACAGCGGCGGGGGCACTGCCGTATCGCCGCAGCATTCCTTCGGTTCGTTTGAGATGATCGAAACGGCAAGCGGGCTGACCCTCCGCACAACCTGCAAGCAATGCGGAGAGCATGCGGACACCGAAATCGCTCAGGCACTCCATCCAGAGGGGCGTACCGATTGGAGGTATGTCTTTACGCCTGCAGTGAGCGGTACTTATACGTTCCGGCTGTTGGTCAACAAAAAGATTGAAGTTTCCGAGAAGCAGGGCGACCATTTCGTGCAGAAGGACTACGATCCGAACGGAAGAATTCAGCTTTTCCTGAAGGCGAGACAGACCTATAAGCTGTCGTGGGCTGAATCCGAAATGCCCGAGAAATGGGAGGCGTATATCGCCATTCTCCCGAGCCACACGGATTGCGAGAGCAGTCCCAACAATAACGGCTACGGCGCGCTGCTCCCGGGCTCCCGGACCTGCGAGGATGGGATGCTGTACTGGAACTATTGCTCGTATTGCGGCACGGTTGCGGATTACGATTCTCCGAAGGTCTGCTATGAGCATAAGACATGGCATTGGTACTATGTCAATTCCGCATTTTGCGGATTCGGGCAGTTCCCCATTACCGAATGCGCCTGCGGGGAGGCGTTCGAGATCAGCAGTATGACGACTTGCAAAGATGCAGAACCGGAAACCGTTGACAGCAAGTACTTCGGCGGCTGTAAGCTTGAGAAGTTTTCCTGTGAGAAATGCGGGATGAACTACGAGATTTACTACAAAACTGACGGGGAGAATCAGATATCCGAATATCTGTATGTCGTGATCCGACTCCGCGACAAGGTTCTGCTTACAAGGGGAACTCCGCCTGCAGAAACATAATATGTGCTATAAGAAAGCCGACACCGAAAGGTGTCGGCTTTTGATTTCAGGATAGTGGCGAGAGCAGATTGATCCCCCCGCCCTCTTATGGGTAGAGCCGACAGAATCACCGAATCTCCTGCTCCAATTCGGCGAATTCGGGGGTGGCGAAAAAGTCGGGCAGGCTGACCCCGAGTCCGTCGCAGAGCATCTTGATGGTCACGATTCCCGGATTCCGACTCTTGCCGTACAGAATGTTCTTAATCGTCGATGGCGGCACGGCAGATTCCATTGCCAACTTGTGAACTGACATCCCTTTTTCCTCGCACAGCAAAAGCAGGCGGTTTTTTACGGTTGTGCAGGTATCCATTTTCTCACCTCATAACAGCATTTTTCTCATTTTACCGCTTTTTAATCGGAAAAATGGGCTATATATGGTATAATCGGGCTATAAATAGCCTGTTTTTCGAAATTGAATACGAAAACCGATTTTCGATGGGCAGGAGGACACGTCAGGAACTTTCAAAGCAAAGGGCGTGCGAACCCGGCGCATCCTCTTTGCGCGAGAATGCAGAGAGCCGGAAGGACTTTGTTCCGTTTCCCGTTCGGGGACTCCCTGAAAGCACGCTCCCAAAAAATCAAGCCCCCAAAGGGCAGGGATGTCGCAAAGTGAAAATTCTGCCCTTTTTGGGAAAGTTCTTGGGTTCTCATGGGCTTCTTTCAAGAAGTCTCTGCGTGGGGTGCGGTGCAAAGCCCCGCGACCTTTCCCGCATTTTCCCGCAAAAAAAGTGCGAAAAGGCATTTACAAAACGGGGGAAACATGATATAATATATACTGTATAAGTAGATTGATTTTCCCACTGCGGGACGAACGGAGAAAAAAGAGGAAATGGAACATTCGATTTGCCAAACGGTCAGAGACCTGATCGCATATGCGGAGACGTGCGGACTTGCGGATGCGCGCGACCGCGTTTATTTTGAAAACCGATTGATGGAGAAGCTGAAGATCAGTGCCTTTGAGAATGCGGGAGAGCCGAAGGAGCGCCCGCTTGAAGAGATGCTCGGGGAACTTTGCGACTACGCCGTGGCAAACGGGGTCATCCCCGATAACGGCGTGACCGGGCGCGACCTGTTCGATACCGAGCTGATGGGCGTTCTGACCCCGCTTCCGAGCAAGGTCATCGATGAATTCAACCGCCGCTATGCACAGTCGCCCGAGGCAGCAACCGATTGGTACTACAGCCTTGCCTGCAACTCGGATTACATCCGCACCTATCGGGTCAGGCGCGACCTCAAGTGGACCTATGCGGGCAAGTACGGCACGCTTGATATCACCGTCAACCTCTCCAAGCCCGAAAAAGATCCCAAAGCGATTGCGGCGGCAAAGCTGCAAAAGCAGACGGGCTACCCCAAATGCGCGCTCTGCCGCGAGAACGAGGGCTTTGCGGGCAGTCTCACGCAAGCCGCGCGCGCTTCACATCGTCTGATTCCGCTGACGCTGGACGGCAAGCAGTGGTATCTCCAGTATTCGCCGTATGTCTACTATAACGAGCATTGCATCGTCCTCTCGGGTGAGCATACCCCGATGAAGATCGACCGCAGTACCTTTGTCAAACAGCTGGACTTCATCACCTATCTGCCGCATTACTTCCTCGGCTCAAACGCCGATCTGCCCATCGTCGGCGGGTCTATCCTCACGCACGACCATATGCAGGGCGGGCACTATACCTTTGCAATGGAGCGCGCGGAGATCGGAATTCCCCTGACGTTTGCGGGCTTTGAAGGAATCCGTGCGGGCATCGTCAACTGGCCCATGTCGGTGATCCGTTTGCGCGGAGCGGACCGCGACCGGCTGACCGACCTTGCCGACCGGATTCTCTCCGCATGGAGAGCCTACAGCGATCCCGCCGCCATGGTGCTGGCGGAGACCGACGGCGAGAAGCATAACACCGTTACGCCGATTGCGCGCCGCCGCGGGAGCGATTACGAACTGGATCTGGTTCTGCGCAACAACCTGACCACGCCGGAGCATCCGTTGGGGCTGTATCACCCGCACGCGGACAAGCATAACATCAAGAAGGAAAATATCGGGCTGATTGAGGTCATGGGACTTGCGGTTCTGCCCGCGCGACTGAAGAACGAAATGAGCGTCCTTGCGGGGCTGCTTGCCGAAGGGAAAGACCCCGCCGCCGACGAGCGCGTTGCCAAGCACGCGGAGTGGGTCGGTCGGTTTGCGGCAAACTACAATTTTACCAAGGAGAACGCAGAGGGCATCCTGCGGCAGGAAATCGGACGTACCTTTGAGGGCGTTCTGGAGGACGCAGGCGTTTATCAGTGTACCGACGAGGGGAGAGAAGCATTCCTGCGGTTTGTCGCCTCGGTCGGCGGGAAGAGGATATGAAACGGAACAGCGGTTTATTGATGGCGCTTCTGACGGTCGGTGTGTTGCTTG
The DNA here is from genome assembly GCA_900547725.1 of uncultured Eubacteriales bacterium. GTDB lineage: Bacteria > Bacillota > Clostridia > Oscillospirales > CAG-272 > UMGS1865. Next base: position 4,665 of record URHR01000009.1, on the reverse strand, counting down.
CGGTTCTGCTGACGCTCAACCTCGCAAAAGGCGGCATATGGCTGATCAAGGGGCTTGACGGCAAGGACGGGGCAAACGGCAAGAGCGCTTACGATCTTGCCGTGGAAAACGGCTTTACGGGCAGTGTGACCGAGTGGCTTGCGTCGCTCGGCGGCAGGGACGGCAAGAGCGCTTACGAGATCGCCGTGGAGAACGGCTTCCGCGGGAGCGAGAAGGAATGGCTTCTGTCGTTGGCGTTCGGCGAGAACGGCAAGGACGGCGCGGACGGGAAAGACGGAAACAATGGCGCGGACGGCAAAAACGGACAGGACGGCGAGAACGGACGGGACGGCGTTGGCATCCGCAGCGTGCGCATTGACGAAAACGGACACCTGTTGGTCACGCTGACGGACGGAACGCAGGTAGACGCGGGAACAATCGGCGGCAGCATTTCGCCGACCGAGGAGAACGATTTTACACGGGCGCAGGCGGCGGGCTATGCCGGAACGCTGACCGAATGGCTGCGGGAGTTGCAAAAGGGCCTGATAAAAGATGCGGACGGAAAAGGACTGTCTGTGGGGGACTGCTTTGTAAATGAAAAAGGACATCTGACGGTTTTGCTCTCGGATGGCAAGACGACGCTGGATGCGGGTGTGATTCCTGAGGACGGCTTTCTTTCGGAAAGCGTGGAGCAGTATAATATGCGTCCGCGGTTCGAAATCGTGACGCTGAACTGGGAGAACCCCGCGCTGAAGTTGCGGAGCACGCCGGATACCGAAAGCACCTCAAATGTGCTGACAAGCTACTCGGCGGGAAAGGAATTCCTTTGCATCGGCAGGGGAGAGGTAACCGAGGGAGACGAATTCGCGATGTTCCTGTTCCCGGACGGGCAGATCGGGTACGCGAGAAGCAAGTTCTTTCTGCCGAAGCATGTCATCGTCACGGGCGCGGAGGGGATGAACCTCCCCGAGAAGCTGACGTTGCTTGCGGGCAAGTCCATGCGCTTGGTCGGAACGGAGATCGTCCCGTGGGGCGATGACAGCTGTTTCCTTGCCATGGAAGGCGAGGGGCTGACGGTCACCGTGAAGGACGGAATCTTTACGCTGAGCGCGGAGACTGCGGGCACTTACACGCTGAATGTGACGTTGTATCGCCCGATGGCGGTCGGCATTCAGCTTCTGGATGCAAAGCAGGTTGCCGTAACGGTGGCGGCGGAGAAAACGCTGACGGGAAAGAAGGGGCTTCTCATCGGGGACAGCCGCATTGCTCCGGGCACGGGAATCCCCGCAAGCCTGCCGAAGGCGCTGACAACGCGTCTCCCGGGCGTGGAATGGCTCGGAACGCAGACCAATGCGGACGGCGTGAAGTGCGAGGGGTTCGGCGGCTGGAGTGCGGCGAACTTTCTGCTGACGGAGCGCATCGGGGAGAACACGAATCCCTTTTACAATCCCGCCCCCGAAATCAAGCGCTTTGATTTTGCTTACTACATGAGTAACCATCCCGAATGCCGCCCCGATTTTGTGATTCTGAATCTCGGCATGAATGACAGGTATTCCGTGCGCTCGACCGAGTATCTGAACGCGATTGTCGCGTCGATCCATGCGTATGATCCCAATATCGCGGTTCTGGTGCTGACCGAATATTACACCGGGCGGACAACGGCATACGCGGACAACGTTGTCGCGCGGCAGTCTGCGGCGTATCTGAAGCGACTTTCCACCGTGTTTGACGGCAGGGAGAGCGAAAAGATTTGGTTGCTCCCCAACTACCTCTCGGTAGACCCGACTGCGGATTTTGCGGATGCCGCGCATCTGAGTTCCGACGGCTACGCGCACGAGGCGGACGTGATTGCGACTTACCTGACCGACCTGTTCGGCACATGATAGAAAGGAATGAAACCGTATGAAAAAGAATCTGAGAAGCTGTATTGAACAGCCGGAGTACAGCGAGGCGGTCTGCTTCCTCGACATGAACGGCTACGATTGGATCGAGGCGAGTGGCATGAAGCCCGATCTGGGGCATAAAAAAAGCGCCCACCTGACTGCGGCGTGGCGCTTTGCGCAGACTGCGCGGGTGCGCATTCCGCTTGAGATGAGCGACCTTTCGGGCTACCGTTACCTGACCTTCTCGGCGTTTGCCGTGCAGGGAGCGGGCGGCAGCTTTGCCCTGCGGTTTGAAAGCGACGAAACGGCGGGCGGCGAGAGCGGCTACAGCTGTCTGCTTCCCATCACACGCAACGGTTGGAACGATTACCGCGTGGAACTGCCCACGCTTGCCGCGCGCAAGTCTCCCGCAGGTTGGAATCACATCACGGGAATCGTGATGGACTGCGCGGTCGGCGGGCAGGCAAACAGCACCGCGACAACGCTTTGCTTTGACAACTTCTATCTGTGGGAGAACCTTGCGCCGCAGATTTATGTAAAAATGCCCGAGCTGAAGGGCGCGGCGATGTTCTCGCGCACGGCGGCTTACGCGGTGGTGGATCGCAAGCGGCTTCCCATTGCGCCCGACGCAGATCCCGCGGCGCGTCCGTTTGAAGCGGACGGCGTGCTCTGGCTTCCGATGGCGCCGATTGCCGCGGCGATCGCGCACCGCGCGGTGGTGGACAACAAGGCGAACACGCTGTCCTTTACCTATCGCCGCAAAAAGTATGCCTTCTCGGGTGACAGCGAGGCGTACACCGTGGACGGCGAGAAGAACCGCCTCGGTTTCCTGCCGAAAATCGCGGGCGGAACGCTCTTCTTCCCTGCGCAGTATGTGATGGATTTCTTCCGTTGGCGGCAGATTTTTACGTCCCCGTTGGGGCTTGTGATTCTCTCCAACCGCCGCAACGTGTTTGATGCGGCGCGCGATGCGGGGCTGTTGTGGCAGCTGAACGCGGAGATTACCTTCGTACAGCCAACCGCCGAGCGGGTGGTGGAGGATCTGCGCCGCAAGATTCCGAATGCCGACCGTTGCCGTCTGCTTCTGACGCACGACGAGTGGTTCGCTCTGCGCCGCGCGGCAAAAAAGCCGGGCGAGGAACGCCGGCTGATGGATCTGATCAAAAAGAAGTACGGCAAGCAGACCGAAGCCTACAGGGGCGCGCCGAGCGGGGACACCGCGTGGGCGACCTGCGAGAACATCATCGCGTGGTCGGCGCTTTACCGCGTGACGGGGGAGCGGAGCTACGCTCTGCGGGTTCTGGGCGAGATGAACGCGTTGGCGCGCCTTGACGGTTGGGGCGCGGAGAAGTCGGTTCACGACGCGTTGGCGGTCGGTTATGCCTGTGCAATCGGTTACGACTGGTGCCGTCAGACATGGACCGAAGCGCAGAAAGCGCCGCTTGAGCGCGCAATGCTCCGCTTTGTTCTGCGCCCGGGAGTGGATTGTCTGCGCGGGACGGGCAGAATGTGGCATGCGGGAACTTCGGAGTCGGCGGAGAATCTTTGCGCGTTGGTGGCTCTGGCTCTGGCGCTTGCCGAGGCATATCCCGAGACTTCCTACCGCGTGTTCCGCTTCGGCGGTTCGAGCCTTATTTCCTGTTTCGCGGCGTATGCGCCCGACGGCGGATATCCGGAGGGAATTGCCGCTTGGGAGAAGGCGACGCGCGCGCTTGCCCTGACGATTGCGATGCTCCGCAGTGCCTGCGGAACGGATTACGGCTTTGCTTCCGCTCCGGGATTTTCGCAGACCGCGCTCTTCGGGCAGAATCTGGAGACGAAGAACGGGATGTGGAATCTCTGCGGTGCGAAGGCGGGTATGCTGGACACGTCGGTGTTCGGTTGGTTCAGTCTGACCTACGGAAACGAGGCGTTTGCGTGGTTGCGCCGTCAGGATCTGCTCTCGGGCAAAAAGACGGTCAGCCCCTACGACTTGGTATTCTACCGTCCGCTCGGTATGACCGAGAGCCCCGTTCTGCCGCTGGATTCGGTTCGGCGGCGCGCGGGAATCGTGACCCTGCGTTCTGCGTGGGGCGAGGACGCTTGCTTTGTCGGTCTGCACGGCGGGAGCAACCACGAGGTTGGCGGTGCGCTTGACGCGGGCAGTTTCTGTCTGGAAATGGGCGGCGTGCGGTTTCTCTCTGCTTGCGGGAACGCGATTGCCGACCCGGCGCTTCGCCGTCGCGCGGAGTGGCAGAACACGGTAACGGTTGACCCGCAGGACGCGCCGTACCCGGATCAGAACCCGCAGGCGGTGGCGGCGATCACCGAGGCGAAGAGTGCGCCTGACCGCGCGTTTGCGGCGGTCGATCTCGGCGGCATTTCGGACAAGCTCCTGCGCGCCAAGCGCGGCGCATTGCTCTACGCGCACCGTTCGGTTGCAGTGATACAGGACGAGATGCAGTTGGCTGATGCGGGGGTTGTTGTCTGGAGCGCCTGCACGGAGGCAACGGTCGTTCGGAACGGCGGTCGTTATCTGCTTCTGGAGCGGGACGGCAAGACGCTTCTCTGCCGCATTTACGGTGGCGGGACTTCGAAATTCGAGGTGCTCCCGATCGGTGAGACCCCGTTCTCGCGTTTGGTTATCCGCGTTGAGGCAAAGGATCGCGTTCGTCTTGCGGTCGCTTTCGCTCTGACCGACGCTCCCGACGCGAAGCTTTACGAGCTTCAGCCGATGTCGAAGTGGGAGATGTTGCAGTAATTAAGGGCAAGACCTTGGGACTCTGTCCCAAACCCTGCTTAGGAAACTTCTTGAAAGAAGTTT
>URHR01000008.1 GCA_900547725.1 uncultured Eubacteriales bacterium | reverse complement strand
AAATCAACCCCCGTATTTTATGTACATGATATTTCAGATTATCAATTTAACGAGGAAGAAAAGCGTCTTTATACCATCCATACCGTAAATGGCAAAGATTTTTCCCTTCCTTTTGAATACGAATCTGACGGAACCCGTAAACTTATTGCTGCACTTCCGGTTATCTTGCTTGCACTTTACGAAGGACGACTTGTTATATTTGATGAACTTGACGCCAAACTTCACCCAAAGCTCCTTCGCTATATCATCAAACTGTTTCGCAATACAGGGACAAACCCGAGAGGAGCGCAACTGTTGTTCACGTCTCATGATCTGACAACGATGAAGAATGATGTGTTTCGCCGGGATGAAATATGGTTTGCCTGTGCTAATGATAAGCATGAGAGCGGTATTTATTCTCTTTATGATATACGGGATGAAAAGGGGCGGCATATCAACAATACCTCCGCGTATGATAAACAATACCTGGAGGGCAGATACGGGGCAGATCCTTATTTGCAAAATATCTTAGGAGGCGAATGGAATGAGCCTGAAACCGACTAAGAAAAGTGATTTGAACAAGGGTTGGATGAAAAGAAGAAATTCCAGCGCCAAAAAGGTTGAAATCAATCCTGAGTACCATCTGATTTTTACCGAAGGTACGGATACGGAACCGAAATACTTTGAAGCGATTAAAAACAAAATCAATTCTAAATTTAAGGATAAAATCAGTCTGGTAATTGAAGGTACGGGAGATAATACAGTTAGTCTTTTCAACAAAGCCAAGGAAAAAGCCGAAAATGATCCCAATGGTTTTAAGCATGTATGGATTGTATACGATACAGATGAGTTCCCGCCCGAGCGTATCAATTCGACCGCACAGTTGTGCAGGAAGAATACAACCAATGAAATAACGTATCACGCAATATGGTCCAATCAGTGTATTGAGCTTTGGTTTTTGCTACATTTCAATTTTTACCAATCGGATATTCATAGAAGTGAATACTGGCCTAAGCTGACGGAGTATTTGAGCGCGCTTAAATATGGTAAATACAGTAAAGATCGAGATGATATGTATAATATCTTGGAACCGTACATGGAAACTGCCATAAATAATGCAAAGAAATTAGCCACTATCAATAAAGGAAAAACACCGGCTGATTCGGCTCCCGGTACTGAAGTTTATCGAATCATCGAGACGTTGAAACCATATCTCTGATAAAAAATATGTTTCAAAAAAGACGACTTACTAAAGGTAGGTCGCCTTTTTTGATTCTGATGGTGAGAACGACAAAATGAGGCTCAGGACAACAGATGACACATTCAGGATAAGAAAACGACCTGCAAAACGCACCGAGGGTATCGAATACTCAAAAGAGAATTTCTCAATCTGAAAAAATATTTTGACCGATGTGGCCCTTTTGGGGGCTTTTTGTTGCCTACCACTTGAGGGGATTCTTCCTACTCAAAAATGGCAACTGAATACCCATTTATCAGGCACATTACCTGCGTCGGTTTGCGATGAGCGAACCAGCCAAGTTCAAGAGGTGCGCGGTGATCTCCCGGGGGAGGGAGCGGTCAACACGATACCTTGAGTGAAGCGGGACTACTACCCGCAGAGGGCGATGACAGACGCAAGGGACAATGATACTTCCGTAGCAGAAATGCGCGGCTGGCGGAGTACCCGGCAGAGGTGAGATTCCTATGGATTCGGTTCGTAGCCGAACACCTGATAACTTCCCATAAAAACACCGGGGGTGTCGCGGACAAATGCGGTGTGTATGAGCATACGGCGTAACAAGATGGATCTGTGAGAAAACAGATCAGGGTCGTATGCTCTGTACATACCTCACTTGTCTTCGGGGGAGCTGATGGGATTCAGTCAGATACCGGAGGGCATATGAAAAACGAACTGCTAAAAATTTTGGAGAAAGAACATCGGGGAAAGGACCGTGCAATTGTCAGCCGCAAACTGGAGGAACGGCTCGGATGTCGGGGAACTTTGCTCCGGGAGACAGTCAACGAACTGCGTTGCTCGGGCATTCCAATCTGCAGTGACAACAAAAACGGGTACTACCTTGCGAGAACCTATGAAGAGCTTGCCGAAACCGTTGAACAGCTGAAAAGCAGAGTGAAAAAGATTCAATCCGCGATTGACGGATTGAAAAAGGTCAAAATCGGAAAGGGAGAGAATTATGATGACAAAAGCGGAGTTTGAGAGACTGATGACGGCGGTGTCCAATGGGTATGCCGCTGCGGATAAGAATATCGATTGCGGAAACCGGGAAGAATTTCTCAGACACGGTAAATGGGCGCTCGGTGTCCTGAAAAGGTGCTTTCATGATACAGACCATAATATAGAGCATTGGCTTCAGGGGGACCCCTGCCTGTTTGTCGGGACTGTTACGAAAGCGCCAGCCAAAATCCGGATTGGTAATGATGTAGAGGCGTTCTATTATTTCATGCGTTTCTATAAGATGCAGAAGGAGAATCAGGAGCCGGACGAGGATTTTATGAATTACATGGCATACTTGATTAACCGCAGCCGTTATGAGGGGGAATGGGAGGAGTGCTGAGTGAATCTTTAAAGCCGGATGCGTGCATACAGGTTTCGCATGTTGAGCGGATGAAAATTTATCTTGCAGAGCTTGGGAAAATGGAAATGTCATCGGTGCAGGGCGGTACAAGACCGGTGCTTGCCCTGCAAAATAATACTGGCAACCGAAATGCTCCAACGGTTATTGTTGCACCGATTACGAGCAAGTTGGAGAAACCGCATTTGCCGACTCATGTGGTTCTCGGACAGTCAAACCTGCCGAAACAGTCAATGGTGCTGTTGGAACAGGTGATGACGATTGACCAGAAGTTACTTATCAAAGAGTACGGAGAGATTGGAGAGCAGGACAGAAAGAGTGTGGAACGGGCGCTGAAGGTCAGCTTCGGTCTGCTCCACAGTAAGAAAAAAAGACGGAGGGAATGATATGGAGAAGCAACTGACAGGCAACGACAGACCGTTGCATCTGGCAAAGGAAAATGACAAGACCATTCTTGCTTCCTCTATCGGGGGCGTGGATATTACGATTTTCTTTGCCGATGAAGAACCTGCGCGAAATGCAAAAGAGGCTTGCCTGAGCATCATTGGCAGGCAGTATGAGAGCAGGGCAGTGACCGGAAAATAAAAGCTCCGAGCCGCAGCAGCGGCTCGGAATGGGAAAATAAGGTTTGATTTGTAGTATAGGAGATGTTTTGTACGCGTGTTAGCTGAATTTTTTGCGGCATGGAACAAAAATTCCTTTTAGAGAGCGAATCATAAGCAGAATATGGCATACAGCGGAACAGACTTAATGCCGTTTTCAAAGCCAAAATTTTTCGTTGAAAGCCGGATAGAGTATGCCGGGGCGTATTTATCAACGAATATTTTCAGGCTTCGCGCGCGCACATTATCTGCGGATTTGACTTCTACCGGAACGACGGAGTCATTTTGCCGAATAATAAAATCCAACTCGGCTTTTCCGTCAGACTCCCAGTAGTTCAGTCTGTATCCGCCGGCAGTCAGTTGCTCGGCAACATAGTTTTCGGCAAGCAACCCTCTTGCGCGGTCGGAGATGGAACTGTTTACAAGAACATCTTGCGGAAATGTGCCGGATTTGAAGCAAAGCAATCCGACATCGGAGTAGTATATCTTGAAGGAATCAAGTTGTTCGTATACAGTAAGGGGCAGTTTGCCCTCGGTTACTTTGATATTCTCCAAAACAACACCGGCAGCTTTCAGCCATTGGAGGGAAAGCTCATAGTCCTTTGCGCGCGCGTTGCTTTTTATGACTGCGTATTGAAATTTCGTGTTTTCCTTGGCGAGCTGTGAGGGAAGCGTGTTGAAAATGGCGATGCTTCGGATTGTTTCGTTAGGCGTTGCATACTTTGTCATATCCGCGATATAGGAGTCTGATATGTCAGCCTGTACAGCGCGAACGGAGTCATAATTTTCGGTTTCCAGGTATGTTTTTACGACAGCAGGGTAGCCACCTATAACAAGATATTTCTTATACAAATCCAGAGCGAGATTGTGGTAAACATCGGCAAGAGGCGTGAATGTTTCAAACGATCCCCGTATCTTTTCGATGAGTGTTTCATTATTTGTGGAGAGCAAAAATTCTTCAAATGAAAGCGGATACATTGTCAACATATCAACTTTGCCTACCGGAAACGAAAAATTTCCTCTGTTGATGGCAAGACCCAAAAGACTGCCGGCGGCAACGATGTGATATTCATTAGCTTCTTCGGCAAAATATTTGAGCGAAGTCAGTGCCTGCTCGCAGGCTTGAATTTCATCGAAAATGATAAGCGTTTTATGCGGGAAAATTGTTTGCTTTGCATATGCGGAGATTTCTTCAATGATACGCTTGGGGTTGAGGTCGGGAGCAAAAATTTTATTCAGTGTTTCGGTATTGCCCTCAAAATGAAGGTATACAACATTGTCGTAGTACTCCTTACCGAATTCCAGCAAGGCATATGTTTTACCTACCTGCCGTGCGCCTTTCAATAAGAGCGGCTTGCGAAACGAAGAATTCTTCCACTCAACCAGTTTATCTGTAATGAGTCGCTTCATAAATGAGACCTCCATAATCTTACTGATTATATTATAGACGATTTTAACTGAAAAGTCAATACTAAAACAATAAAAAAGTTCCGAAAAGTGCGGTCTTATATCACAAAAAAGAACATAAAGCGACACGCTAAGAGAATTAGAACAGAGTAATAGGAGAATATACACGGTGCTGACCATCTGCACCTTTGACGCGCAGAGAAAAATGCGGTATAATAAAGTCGCAGAAAAAACTGCGTGGTCTTTGAAAAAGGAATAGTGGTTAGTGCCTTTCTACATTATATAAATAAGGAAGGCATACATAATGAAAAGGGTAGCAAATTTATATCGAGTGTCAACAAAAAAGCAGGTCGATCTTGTGAAAGACGATATTCCGATGCAGCGGATTGCCTGCCGCGAGTTTGCCGAAAGGCAAGGGTGGACGGTTGTCATTGAAAAAGAGGAAAAAGGTATCTCCGGCTTCAAGGTTTCCGCATCCAAGCGTGACGCGATACAGGAACTCAAGGATTCCGCCCTCAAAGGTGAATTTGATGTGCTTCTCGTTTTTATGTTCGACCGTCTCGGTCGTATCGAAAACGAAACGCCGTTTATTCTTGAATGGTTTACGGAGCATGGGATTGAAGTATGGAGCGTTAACGAAGGGCAGCAAAAGATCGAAACCCATTCGGACAAGCTTATAAATTACATACGCTTTTGGCAGGCATCGGGAGAATCAGAAAAGACGGCAATCCGTGTCCGGACAAGACTGCAACAGATGACAGCCGAGGGTGTTTACACGGGCGGACCGGTTCCGTTCGGGTATCGGCTTGTAGACAATGGGAGAAAGAACAAAAAAGGAAAGTGTGCGCTTGATCTTGCGATAGATCCGGTGACAGCCCCGGTTGTCTTGAAACTGTTTACGATGGTTGCGGACGAAGGATATGGATCCCATCAGCTTGCCGAGTGGTTAAACCGTCAGGGATTCAAGACATCGACCGGTTCAAGGTTCCATTCCAGCAATGTCCTCAGAATCCTGAGAAATGAGATTTACCGTGGGTTTATGGTAAGAGGCACCGCGCGTTCGGAAAGAATTGAAGAACTTCAGATCGTGCCGGATCAGCTGTTCTTCCGCGTACAACAGATTCTTGAAGAAAGAACCTGTAAAGAAGAACACAAGCGCACCGTATGTCGTAGCAACAAAAGCCAATCTTTGCTTGGAGGAAATCTTTTCTGCGGACATTGCGGATGCCGTTTGGTGGCAAGCCGCAGGACGGAAAAAACAGTACATAAGGACGGTAGTGTCAAAGAACGAAACTACGGGATTTATGTATGTTACCATCGGAGCAGGGGACTTAACGATTGCGACGGTGCCACCACTTATATTGCCGATAGGGTAGATAAGTGCGTATTGCAGACCGTACATGAGATTTTTGCCAACATTGCAGGATGCCCTGAAGAGGAGAAAATTCAGCTTGCTTTCAAGCGTTCAGTCGAAGCCAGCCGATTGGAACAGTTGAAACTAACAGAGCAGATTGCCAAGGACGAAAAGCAGCTTGATACGCTTCGTGCCGAAATTGCCAATGCTTTGACCGGGAACAGCGTCTATACCTCGGAGGACTTGTCCACTGCTATTACGGCGGTGCGCACAAGAATTGACGAGAGCAGGGAACGGTTGAAGACTTTGCAGGATGAGGAAGAACAGAAAAAGGTCATGTCAGACGGGATCATCCCGGCATACCGGAGATTCCGCACATGGGCTTTGGAATTTGATGAAACCTCACTTGAAGGCAAGAAGATGATTATCAATGAGCTGTTCAGCCGGATCGAGTTGAGTAAGGACTATAAGGTGCGCTGTTATGTAAACTTCACCTACAAGCAATTCTGCGCCGAATGGGCGACACTTGAACAAAAGATAAATGCCACCGCTTGATTGTCGGCGGCATTTTCATTGCAAAGGCTTTCCTTCTACGACTGACCGCTATTGAGGAATTATGTATGCTTTAAGGGAGCGTTGTGCCTGTGTTTCACTTAACAGACACCCGCCTGCGCACCCCGTGCGAGATGCCCTATCAGCGAGAGCTGATGACTGTTACGAGAAAAAAGTTTTCCGAAGAAATTTGAAAATACCTCTTGACAAGAACCATTGGTTTCTGTATAATATAACAAGAACCAGCGGTTCTACTTACCAGATTGAGAGGTTGAAAGGATGAGAAGCAAAGATAAGGGGAAGCTTGATAAACTTTCGGCATTTATCAAAGAATACGCGCATGACAACAACGGAACAATGCCGGTGCTGTCCGAAATCATGGATTACATGGGCATGAGTAAGTCTGTGGCGTATCGTTATATGATAGAGCTAAAAGAGCGCGGAACGCTTGAATACAGCGGCAAGGGCACTATGAGGCTCAGTGAAACGGAGTCTTTCTTTCGCCGTTACAATTCAATCAAGGTGCCTGTCTATGGCTCTGTCATCTGTGGAACTCCTGAGGAAGAGCGCCAATACAACGAGGGTTATCTTGCACTGCCGGAGGAGTGGGTCAACGGTGAATGTTTTCTGCTTCGCGCAAAGGGCGACTCTATGATCGGCGTCGGCGTGGAGGATGGTGATCTGCTACTTGTTAGAAAGACGATTGAAGCAGTGGACGGTCAGCGCGTGATTGCGCTCACGGAAGAAGGAAATACCTTCAAGACATTTTTCAGAGAACCTGACGGGCGGGTAAGGCTCCATGCCGAGAATCCGGAATATAAGGATATCTATCCGCGTCGGCTGACGATACAGGGCGTTGTAATGAAAGTGATTAAGGATATGCATTGAAGCGGGAGGGTACTGTTGGAAAAAAGAAACGATGACGGAAGGCGGCGCATGCCGAAACTGTTTTGCCCTACATGCGGTGGGCGCATCATTGACGCGCGGACGAAAGAATTGCGACATATGATCCGTGTTGTACCGCTGTCCGATCGGACAGCGGATTACTACCTCGTGTGTCAAAATTGCAGAAAGACCTACGGCGTCAGTATCATGATTTTGCATGAGAAAACGGCACCTGCGCAGATCCGCGCATAAACCAAAAGGACCATCCTCCCGACCGTGAATTCGGGAACCAAGGGTCGGTATCAATAGCGGTGTACAGAGCAATCTGTATCTCTTTGCTATGGTACCGGCTCTTTTTATATCTCTGCTTTGACAAACCAATTCCAATCCAAAAGTCCGATTTGGCAATACAAGAAACGGGAGGCGCAGATAACGGATATCCGGTAGGATAGCGAGCATAGGAAATGTATTGCCGCGCGTATTGAAAATAACGCTTTTTCGGCAAACATTTCCGTGCCGAATTTTTTTGGTGTACACCTGAAAAATTCGCAAGGGGCGTGAGCCCCTATGAACCCCGCATTGAGAAAAAATCAAAAAATAAGGAGGAGCCAAGTGAAAGAAATGAAACTGTCTGAGGACAAAGCATCACGAAAGGAACTACGAAAATTTTTAATGGGCACTGCAAAATCCGATAACCGAGAGCGCACGGTAGCGGTGCAGATTCGCGTAACCGAGAAAGAAAAACGGCACATCACGCTGCTTGCAAAGTCTGTCGGACTTTCGGTTTCCGAGATGATCCGTCAGCTTACAAACGGAAACAAACTCCGCTGTATCCCGCCGGAGGAGTACTATTCCGTTCGTGCTGAACTTCGGGAAATTCGGAATTGGATGAACAATGCGTATCTTGGAAACGAAAGGCTTGACAAATATCTCGACCGACTTGATTGTTGCACAGAGACTTTCAAAGAAATTGCAAAGCGGTTTTACGGTGACAGTTGTGAGGAGATCATCGCCAATTATCCGGCGTATGAAGAAGAGGGGTATGACGATGGCGACTACTAAGATCTGGCCGATTCACGGCAATCTTTCTTGCGTCATCGATTATATTAGCAATCCCGAAAAGACGGTGGGAAATGACGAGATTTACAAACTTCTTCACTATGTATCGAATGAAAAAAAGACTGCCGGTGAAGATGCCGGTTCAAAAGAAAAGGTGATGTTCGTTACAACGCTGAATATCGTGGGCGACCCTGCCGAGGCGATGAGAGACACAGAAAAGCGTTTCGGAAAGACCGGAGGCGTGACAATATATCATGCATATCAAAGCTTCAAGCCGGGGGAGGTAACGCCGGAAATCTGTCATGAGATCGGCGTAAAACTTGCAAGAAAAATGTGGGGCAGCAGGTATCAGGTCGTGGTCACAAGCCATCTTGACCATGCACATTTGCACAATCATTTCGCCATTTGCCCGGTGAGTTTTATCGAAGGAAAAAAGTATAATGAAAACATTGGAGAGTACCGCAAGATGCGCGAAGAGTCGGATAGGCTGTGCCGCGAATACGGTCTTTCCGTGATTGAAATGCCGAAGAAGAAAACACCGCGAAAGATACACGAAAGGGAAAAGAACGGCGAGCCGACAAAGTATTCTCTAATGCGCCGCACAATGATTTCCACCATGAAAGTTTCAACATCGTGGGAGGATTTCTGTCATCGCATGCACGACAGCGGCTACGATTTTGACCCGAATTTTGGCGGCAAGTATGCTAAGATCAAACGCAAATCAGACGATAAATGGACGCGCATTTATCACTGCGGAGACGAATTTACACGCCGAAAAATGCAGTCGGTGTTTGATGCCAATAGGCAAAGCGGTATGAGAGATTATTACGCTTATTATTGGGTCGAGCGTTATCGTAATCCGACATTCGCCAGCCCACGGCACGAACTTTCGCACGACAGAGCCTTGCACTATATGCCTATGCTTCTTGGGTTACTCTTTCAGTTTATCTATCTTGCCGGAGGTCCCGATTTGATCGGGCATAGCGAACCGTGTCCGCGTTATACGCCGATCACGCCGGAAATGATAGAGGCACGCAGATTTTTGGAGCAGGTTTCAAGGCAAGTAGTGATTATTGCCCGCGAAAAGTTGGAAACAAAAGGGGATGTGAACGACTATCTTGAGAAACTGGAGGTCGTTATTGTCGCAGAAGAAGATAATCGGCGAAAGCTCTATAATAGAATTCGGAATTGCAAGGATGCGGATGAAATTTCCGTTATGCGGGAAGAGATTCATTCCATATCCGAAAAGTTGAAGCCAATTCGTGTGGAGAAAAAAGATCTGACTGCTTTGATGCTTCGTTGCGGTGAAATGGAGGAACGGGTACGTGCCGAGGAGCAGGCAAGGCATCGCAAAGTTGCGAGGGAATATACGCTAACGCAAGCACAATATGATGAATGGAAAGATGATATCGAGAGCGACGACTATATCCCGCTTGCGGAGAGAAAAGAAATCTGCCGTGAGCCGGTGCAGAGAAAACAACCGATGCCGAGAACGAGGTCGAGAGGTGAGGAACGATGAGTCGTCCCGGCGAGTTCTTTTGTGTGGACAACCGCATCTTTGAATGCGGACTCAAACCGCGCGACATTGCCGTTTACTGTTGCCTTTGCCGACATATCAACAGCAAAACAGGCGTTGCGTTTCCGTCACGCAGAAAAATTGCAGCTGAGTGCGGCATTGCAAAAGCAGAAACCGTTGACCGCGCACTTGAAAGGTTGGCATCACTCGGGCTAATTGAAAAGCACAGACAATATATGTCGAGTGGTGGTTGCGGTGCAAACATTTACACCCTGTCCGATTTTGGGGATAGGGGCAGTCCCTATCATAGGGACTCTAACTATAAGAACAGAACAAATATAATTACTGACAGGAGAGGAGTGATAAAAAAGAATGGCGAGTCATTACAGGAGAGCTAACGGTACCTATTGTGTGCGTGTTTCCAACGGACTGTACGGCGGCAGACAACAGCTTGTCTCCGCAACCTTCAAGCCCCGCCACGGTGTGAGCAGGTCGGTAGAACTGCGAGAACTTGCCGAGTTTGAACGCAAATTTGAGCGTGCTGTACACGATGGACTGTATGTTCCTGGTGCAAAACGACAGGTTGTTGATCCGTATTATGGCGAGATGCCGCTTGCGACATTTATCGAGGACCACTATTTTCCGCGTGTGGAGGACAAGCTGTCTCAGAATACGATACGCTTTTATCGTGCGGTCTGCAATCAGTTTTTGATTCCATCATACGGAAAGCTACGCTTGTGCGATATCACGCATCATCATTTGCAGGATTTTATTGATTTTCTTGCCTATCGCACAAAGCGGCGGGATGGCAGTAGTCGCAAAGGTCTTTCTCCTGCCAGTGTTAAGCGATACGCTACGGTTTTCTGCTCGGTTATGACAGAGGCATGTAGGTATGGTTTTTTGGAGGAAAATCCCTTGCGGCATGACTCCATCACTTACCCGAAAATCGGGCAGGCAAGGCTTGAAGTGTATACGGAGGATGAAGTGAAAGCTTTTTGCGGAGCATTGTCCGAAGAGCCTCCAATGACGCGTCTATTGCTTTTGACTCCGCTCTTGCTCGGTTTGCGCCGTGCAGAGATCGTAGCCCTGAAATGGGAAGATATTGACGAGGAGAGGCAAAGCCTGAGCGTAAATAAAAGCGCATACAAAATCAAAAGTCACAGGCAGGGGCTGAAATCACCGAAATCTCTGCACGGAAATCGCACAGTTTTTTATTCCGACACTTATGCCAAGGCGCTTGCTGCGTGGAAAGACGAGCAAGAGAAAATCATAGCAAAACAAGGCGCGAAGTGGCAGGAGCAGGGATATATTTTTACAACTGATACGGGAAATATGATCAGCATATATACGCCGACGAGAATCTGTTCGGAGTTTCAGAAAAGGCACGGACTGCGACATTTGAAACTGCACGGTCTGCGTCACACATGTGGTTCGCTTTTGGTCGCTATGGGGACAGATCCGGAAACCGTGCGGGAGATATTGGGACACGACAGCGTAAAAACGACGGATATTTATCTGCATCCGTATGACAAGGCAAAAAAGAAAGCGGCAGACCTTTTGGATGCCGCCATGGAGGAGATAAGATGAGATTAAAAACCATGCAAAAATCGGTGGACGAAATGCGCAGGAGCGATCCCGCCACCGATTTCAATAAAAGTATGTTAGAGCGACTACTAAGCGACGGTGTTGTGCCATTTGAAAAGCACGGAAACCGTATCGTTTTAGATTACGATATGCTGATCCGTTGCCTGAATGATTGGCTTGAGCTGGACGGAAACCGTCCGCCGCATATCCGAACGATCGATCACGCGGTGGCAGAGGTAAAGCGCGATCTGCCGGATCTCGGCGTTGGAGAAGAAAAAGTGCGAACGCTTGTTGCACTCGGTAAAATCCCGTTTATCCGTATCGGAAATAGGACATATCTTGCCATGGAGCTCTTCCATGCGCCGTATAATCGCCGCCTTTTTGAAGCCGCGGAAAAACCGCAGGGCGAGAGAAGACATCATCGCCGAAGCTATGCCGACGAGATGATGGATGAAATATTTAAGCGCGGGGCAGGAACAGCAAAGCCAAAAAGGGCATGAGGCAGATTTCAAGTGTCCAAAATGAACACTTGAAATCTTTCCGAAACCGATCATGAATAGAGATATGCCATCACCATTTCCTCGGCACACGCTTTGCAGTGATTCATCTCCTGTACCCAGCGCATAGGATTGGAAGCTTTCAAATTCTCGTCAATGCTTCGTGCATTGGCAAGCTGTGCGGTGATTGTCCGTACCTGTTCTTTGGATTCCACATCCACTTGATGTAGATATTCGTTGAGTTGGCAGGTAGTCAAAAGTGAGGTGTAGGTACCTTTGCGATGTTCCTTAATGAACATAAGACGAAGATTGCCGTATTTGCTGATGGGATAATGCGTTTGTTGGGGTAGGTAAAGCTCGGGATAAAGATAACCGTTTTTCTCGCGGTAGGTAAACTCGTTTTTCATGGTGTGTCCTCCTTATTTCGACTGCATGTTTGAATAGATACGGTCAAAGGTATCTGCGGCGGATTTGTCCGTTTCGGAAAGCGCATGAACATAAATGTTTGTGGTATCGAGATCTGCATGACCGAGCCTTGCTGAAACCGTTTTGATGTCGCAACCGTTGGCAAGAAGCATAGTGGCACTTGTGTGCCGCAATCCGTGAAATTTCAGGTGACGGATGCCGTGCCGCTTGAGAAAATGGTCAAATTGCTTTGTGGGAGTCTGCGGATTCATGACATGGCCGTCAAGCTCTGTAAAGATCCAGCCCTCCGGGTTCCATCCGTCACCCATGACCTCTGCGACTTTATCCTGATGAGCGCGATAGGCTGTCAGCGTATCGATCAATCGTTTGGGGATTGCCATATCCCGCATACTGTTGCGCGTCTTTGGTGGCTTTTCAAATGCCTTGCCGTCCTTTGGTTTGTAGATGCTTCGGCGCACGGAGAGACGATGCGTATCAAAATCAATGTCCGACCATTTTAACCCTACGACCTCACCGCGGCGACAACCGGTAAAGAGCGCAATTTCAATTAATGTGCGGATATTGATTGGTTCCTCCTCAAGCCCCGCAAGAATCTGTGCAACCTCTTCGGTCGAATAAACCTCAACCTCCTTGCGGTCATTTTTGGGAAAGATGAGCCGGCGGGAAGCACTGATGTCAATGTCGATGTATTCCATTTTGTAGGCAAGGGAAAGGATAGAGCGAAAGACCGTTGCGTAACGCTTAACCGTCGCGGCAGCCATTGGCTCGCCAGGGTGGTGAAGATCCTGTTTGCCTTTCGACATGACGAATTGGATGTAGTCCTGTACATGACGCACACGGAATTCGTCCAAGTGCATCTTGCCGTAGATAGGAATCAAATGAGTATTGATGATCTGACGATAGAATGCAAGTGTGCCCGGCGCGAGATCGCCTTTCTTGATTTCGAGAAATTTTTCGCAAAAATCCGAGAAGAGTGTCTTTCCGGGCGATTTTGGTACAATTTTTCCGCCGCTCGTCGGCGCGATTTCGCCGCTCAGTAATTGCACCTGCAGATTATCGATGAATAAATTTAACTCTTTTTGCAGGGAAGCATAGCTGAGCGTTTGTTTCGATGGGGTGAAGGTCTTGGATACCGTAACCGGTTTTCCAAAATCGTTTTTGCCTGCAGAAATGCGGACTAAGTAGGTACCGTTTGGCTTTTTCGTGATGCTTGCCATTTTTTGTTTCCTCCTATTTGGGCTGTTAATTCTTTTTTCAGCCAAGCCGATTATACATGATTCTGCATGAAAATCCGTGCAGCCTCTACTCACCTATGGTAGTAAAATCGGCAACATATGTACCAAAATATGTACCAAGCCGATTTTGCCTCGATTTTGGTGCAGAAAAAGCAAAAATCGCGCCTTGTCAATCAGAGCGCGAAAAGTGAGCAAACACGAGAAAAACGGCGAAAAGCAAAGAAAAACGGAGATCTTACGATCTCCGTTTTTTGGTCTGAGTGACTGGACTTGAACCAGCGGCCTCTACCACCCCAAGGTAGCGCGCTACCAACTGCGCCACACCCAGATGTTGCCTCTTTTCGGCACTCCACTATTATATCACTTTTTTCTCCGTTTGTCAACCCCCTTTCTTCATTTTTTTGCCTTGTTTTTTCGTAAAATGCCGTTTTTACGGTTGTGGTTGCGATCATTTGACAAAAAAAAGCGGGGTGATACATATGCGCCGCGTTTGTGCGCATACTGTTGGTGGAAATTTTTCTTTTTCGGAGGCGTTTTATGAAAAATCAGAAGCTGTTATGGGCGATCCTCGGCACTACGGGCGGTCTGGCAATTCTCGGCGCGGGGGCTGCCGCGATCTGGAACAGTCGGCAGATGAAGCTTTGGCGGTTGTCCAAAAAGGCGGAAAAAATCCTTTTCCGCACAGGCTCTATGCTACAGTCCATCGCAACTGCGGGCGGGCAGTCGGCGGGGTGCTGACGGGAGCGGTGCCGTTCGGGTGGACGGCATCGCTTTTTTGTATTTTTTTCCGCTTCTTGCTTCCCGTGTATGCTTTGGCGGATTACGGAAACAATAACTGCACGGATTCCGTTCGCTTTCGGTAGCGCACCTCGGAAAAAATGGATTTTCGCATACAAATTGTTAGTCATGAAAGGCGCTCAAACGGTGCAGATTAAGTATCGGCAAGCAAGCTGTGCGAAGGCTCGGTTTCGAAGCGATCAGCGCTCGGTTCGCCTGCCGCAAACAGGGCGTGAGCCGTGAGAGCGCGGTGTGCCTCAGAAAAGGAATGTGATCGGAATGAAAAAAGTGATTCGGAAGCTCCTGTGGTGCCTGCTCCTTTCGGTGGGCGCGTTGCTTTCCTGCGTCCCTGCGGGCGCGTGGCAGGGAGCACCGCAGGAAGGATATGAAATGTACAGTCAACCCGCCGTGATGGCTTTTGGGACAGCCGCCTCCCGCAGATCAGTCCCTTGCGCCGTTTGCGCTTCGGCAGGGACTGCTGATCCGCTCGCTTGCATCAATGCGGACGAGCTGGGCGACCTGACCCTTTTGCCCGGCGGAATGCCGTTTGGCGTGCGGTTTCTTACCGAGGGGGTCACGGTGGTTGGCTTTTGCGATTTTGAACAGGACGGAAAGAAGGTCAATCCTGCCGCGAGTGCGGGATTGAAACTGCGGGACGTGATTCTGAAGGTTGGCGGCGAGCCGATCGGCGGTGCGTCGGCTTTGACCGAGAAGATCGAGCATTGCGACGGGCGGGAGTTGATTTTGCTCTGCCGTCGGAACGGTTCGGAGATTGAGGTTCGTCTGACCCCTGTCTGGTGCGCGGCGGAATCCCGCTACAAAACGGGCATCTGGGTGCGAGACAGCGGGGCGGGGATCGGGACTGTGACCTTCATCATCCCCGAAACGGGTGCGTTTGCGGGTTTGGGGCACGGAATCTGCGACGCGGACTCGGGCGAGCTGATTGCCATGCGGCGCGGGACGGTTTCGGATGTGACCATCAGTTCGGTGGTCAAGGGGGCGATCGGCGCGCCGGGCGAGCTGAAGGGGTATTTCAACCCGGGCAAGTCGGGCGCGTTACTCGGCAACTCGGGATGCGGCGTCTGGGGCGTATTCAACGACCCGCCGCAAGCGCCGACCGAGGCGCTTCCCGTCGGCTTACGGAACGATGTGAAAGAGGGGAGTGCCGAGATTTTCTGCACGCTGGACAGCAACAAGATCGGGCGCTACCGTGTGGAGCTTTCCAACATTGACCGTTCCGCGACCGGCTCGAAGTGTTTCAGCGTGAAGATCACCGACCCCGCGCTCCTGGCGGCATCGGGCGGGATTGTGCAGGGAATGTCCGGCTCTCCGATTATTCAGAATGGGAAGTTGGTTGGCGCTGTGACGCACGTTCTCATCAACGACCCGACCTCGGGCTACGGCATCTTTCTCGAAAATATGCTGGTCTCGATGCCCGTCCTTGTCCACTGACGTGGGGCGCGAGGATGCGATGGGGCTGACGGTTGCTTGCAACCGTCAGCCCCAACGCCCTTCAAGAACTTTTAACGCATACCGTATTCTGCGAACATGGCGGGGGAACAGAGAAGAGTGCCTGACCGATTGAGGTAGGCACTCTTTTTTTATAGGTTTTTGAAAAAGTCATCGAAGCTGCAGCCGTAGAAATCTTTCAGCTGAATCAAAACGCTTACTTTTACATTCAATTCGCCGCGTTCGTATTTATCGTAGATTGATCTTCCAATGTCGCAACCGCGCAGTTGGAGCATAGCGCACAGCTTCTCCTGCGAAATTCCTTTTGCATCCCGAAGCCTACGTAAATTATCGCCGATGGCTTTGTCCTGCCGAATTTTTTGTTCCATATTCGGATTAACGGATCAAACCTTTTACGATCTCATGGATGGAATCCAATTGAGCGGGGGAAAGACGTTTGAGGTCGGCGATCAGTTCGCGCAGATGGACGGGGGATTGCGTGTCCGTTTCAAAGAATTCTGCGGGCGTGATGTTGAGATACTCGCAGATATAGAAAAATACGGTCATCGACGGGAGCGCTTTTCCGCTTTCGATTGTGTTAATATAATTCTGATTTTGTCCGAGGGATAGACTCATATCCCGTGCAGAAACATCTTTTTCCATCCTCAATTTAATCAGTCGTGGCGCAAACTCTTCAGGAGACATCTATATCACCGCCTTCTATAATATTATATCTTGTATGGACGGCAATATCGCAACAAATAATGATTATTCTCTGTTGAAATGCAATATTAAATATGTTATAATATAAGAAGTATTGGATTGCATGCGGCAATGGGAGCGTTTATGACCTTGTGGGCGGGGTTCATGGTTGATTCGTCCCCCTCATCCGTCGCCTGCGGCGACACCTTCCCCCTCGAAGGGGAAGGCTTCCGTTTGTTCTGCAAATATCAGAACAATTTCATAATTTGATTCCGACAGTCGAACGGATTCGTTGAAACGCATTCTCCCTTGGTCGATCAACGAGACATTGACCGTGCATTAGATAAAATTTATCCCCCCTCATCAGTCGCTGACGCGACAGCTTCCCCCCGAGGGGAAGCCTGCTTTGCGCGGTGCGTAAATGTAACGAAATAAGAAAATGAAAAATTGAATGCTTGTTTGAATATTCTTGTTAGATGCGAAATTTCTTTCTTCTTGCAGTGATTGTTAGGATTGTTGTGGTTGTTGCGAACTACAGAAGGGCTTTTTGCAAAAGGCTTCCCCTTGGGGGGAAGCTGTCGCGTCAGCGACTGATGAGGGGGGATAAAGCTGCATTTTTTTGCTTCACCCTGCCATTGCAAGCGCATAACAAGCCCAAATTTCAAGCACTGACGAAAAGAATTTGCACAATAGCCTTCCCCTTCAAGGGGGAAGGTGTCACCGTAGGTGACGGATGAGGGCGTTATTCACTTGACTTTATATAAAAGGAGATGTTTCTATGCTTTCCTGTACATTTTTCGGACACCATGACGCGCCTCAGTCGTTGTTTCCGCTGATATGTGCGGAGATTGAGCGCATGATCGTGGAACGCGGGGTCACGCATTTTTATGTCGGCACAACGGGGGATTTTGATTGCATGGCATATCACGCGCTCCAAAAGGTTCTGCCGCAATATCCGTCAGTCAAGTTTGAGACGGTTCTGGCGTACCTTCCGCGGGTATACGACAAGGACATGGAAGTTCCCGTTTTCACCGAAAATCTGCTGATGCCGGACGGAATCGAAAAAGTGCCGCCGCGCTTTGCTATCTCCTATCGGAATCGTTGGATGGTGAAACACGCCGACTATGTGATCGCTTTCGTCCATCGCGGCGGCGGGGCGGAGCAGTTCGTCAAACTCGCCGAGCGGCAGAAAAAGTCTGTTATCAATCTGTAAATATAAAAGGTGCGAACAGTGTGCTCCTGCTTTTCAAGGACAGTGGCACTATGTTTGCACTTTTTATGTATGCGGTTAAGGTTCTTGGGGGAGTCCAGAAGGGGACTTCTTGGAAAGAAGCCCCCTTTGGCGCATCCTAAACGTCCTTTATGACCTGCCGGAACACGTCGGCTTCGGCGGGGCGGGTAAAGATGCCGGGGCTGACGCGGACGGCGCCGTCGGGAAATGTCCCGATCGTCTGATGCGCGAGCGGCGCGCAGTGAAGCCCCGCGCGAACGCAAATGCCGTGACGGTTCAGCTCCGCTCCGACCCGCTCGGAGGGGATTCCCGCCATGCGGAACAGCAGGATTGCGCCGTCGGTTTCGGGGGTCAGGATTTCCACGCGCGGATCGGTCTCCAAACGCTCCCGCAAACGGCGATTCCAGGACGTGAGGTGGGTGCGAACGCGGTCAAGCCCGACCTGCCGGATATACCGCACTCCTGCCAGAAGTCCCGCAATCGCGGGGGTGGAGAGCGTGCCCGCCTCGTAGCGCTCGGGTGGATCTTCGGGCATTTCCGCAGGAACGGAGTCCACGCCGCTGCCGCCTTCGGTCAACGTCTGCAAACGGATGCCGTCCCGCAAAATGAGAAATCCGCAACCCTGCCCGCCGAGCAGGCCTTTGTGTCCGGGCGCGCAGAGAATGTCAATCCCCATGCGCTCCATGTCGATCGGCAGATGTCCTGCCGACTGCGCCGCATCCACGATAAAGCGGATGCCCTTTTCCCGGCAGAGCGCGCCGATGGCTTCCAGCGGCATGGTCACGGGGCAGATATTCGAGGCGTGCGTGCAGACCAGAATCCGCGTGTTGGGGCGCAGAAGTTTGCGGATGCCCGCGAGAATCGCTTCGTCGGTTCGGTCGGCGCGCCCCGCAAGGGAGGGGAACACGCTGTAGGTGATCCGCTTTTCCGCCGCCAGTGCCGCGATGGGGCGGCGCACGGCGTTGTGCTCGAGGTCGGAGAACAGAATATGGTCGCCTGCCCCGGCAAGCCCCTTGATCGCAAGGTTGAGCGCCATGGTTGCGTTGAGCGTGAACACCACGTTTTCGGGATGTTCGCTCCCGAACAACTCCGCCAGTGCTTCGCGGCAGGCGTACACCGTCTCCGCCGACCGCAGGGCGAGGATATGTGACCCTCTGCCGGGGTTGCCGCAGTACCGCGCACAGCAGTCCCGCATGGCGGAGAGGACGGGAGGCGGCTTGGGAAAGCTGGTGGCGGCATTATCCAGATAGATCATGAGCGGATACGGATGCCGGCATTCCGCAGCGCCTCGGTCACATAGCGTTCCTGTAAGCAGTCATACGCCACCGCATAGGAACAGCCGCGGCGACGGTCGGGATTTTCGGTCTTGACGACCTCGCACCGAAGTCCCGCCGCGGAAAGAACCCGTGCGGCGTGCATTGCCTGTGTGCCCGACCCGACGGTCAGACGGCAGGACAGCGGCATCGGCTCTCTGCGCATACCGATCAACTCCTTTCCAAGTTGAGGGACGGCGAAAACCGCCCTCTGCTGACAATATATGCGCAAAAGCGCCGCGCTGTTCCCTGCATAAGCGCGCCGGCGGCGGTCAATACTCATGGCGTGGAAATCACAGGAAAGGAAGCTACACACATGACAAAACCGCAAATTACCCGAACCTCCGCGCGCGAAATTCTCGATTCGCGTGGCAATCCGACCGTTGAAGCCACGGTTTTTCTCTCGGACGGAACCGTTGGCGTTGCAAGCGTTCCGTCGGGGGCGTCGACGGGCATTTACGAAGCCTGCGAGTTGCGCGACAACGAAAAGAAGCGCTACGGTGGAAAGGGTGTCCGTGACGCCGTTTCCAACGTTGGGAAAATCATCTCGCCCGCGCTGTGCGGCGTGAACGCTTCGGAGCAGGAAGAGGTGGACGGCATTCTGCGCGATCTGGACGGGACAGACTCGAAGTCCCGCCTCGGTGCGAACGCGATTCTTGCCGTTTCGCTTGCCACCATGCGCGCGGCGGCAAACTGGTACCGTCTCCCGCCGTTCCGCTATCTCGGCGGCAGTGCGGCGGAGCGCCTGCCCGTTCCGATGATGAACATCCTCAACGGTGGCGCGCACGCTTCAAACAACGTGGAGATTCAGGAGTTCATGATCGCGCCCGTCGGGGCTTCGTCCTTTGCCGAGGGACTGCGGATGGGGAGCGAAATTTACCACACGCTGGGTAAAATCCTGCACAAGGAGGGCTTTGCTTCCACGGTTGGAGACGAGGGCGGCTTTGCGCCGAATCTCGGGCAGGACGAGGAGGCTTTGGAGCTGATCTGCCGCGCGATTGAAGAGAGCGGCTACACGACCGATGAGGTTCGCATTGCGTTGGACTGCGCGGCGGGGGAGTGGTACGACGAGCGCGACGGCTACCGTCTGCCGAAGCACGGAACGTCGAAGAGCCGCACCGAACTGATTGATGAATGGGCGCGGTTGGTTGACAAGTACCCGATCTTCTCCATCGAGGACGGCTTGGATCAACGCGATTTTGAGGGATGGACGGAGTTGACCGCGCGGCTCGGGCGCAAGGTGATGCTGGTTGGCGACGATCTCTTTGTAACGAACGAAAAGCGCCTGCGTGAGGGCATCTCACGCGGCGCGGGGAATGCGATTCTCATCAAGCCGAACCAGATCGGAACGCTTTCCGAGGTGATTCATGTCATCCGCGTGGCACGGGAGAACGGCTACGCCTTCATTCCGTCGCACCGCTCGGGCGAGACCGAGGACACCACGCTTGCCGACATCGCCGTCGGCGTTGGCGCGCGCTTCATCAAGTCCGGCGCCCCTTGTCGCAGTGAGCGCGTTGCAAAGTACAACCGTCTCCTGCGCATCGAGTCCGCCATAGGCTCTGCCGCCGTTTACGGGGGATGGGGAGGATGCGGAGGACGCGGAGGATGCGCCAAAGGGGGTTCTTGAAAGAACCCCCTCTGGACTCCCCAAGAACTTTCAACAAGGTTTTTATTGGGAGCGAACATGGTGCGTTGGAGTTTTGGTGGGGGAGTGCGCGGTGCGGTACGCTGATAAAAAGGGGAGAGAAAGTCGTAGGGCTTCGCTCAGCCCCCATTCAGAGACTTTTTGAAAAGGTCTTAAAAATCACAAAAGTTCCCCCACGCAAGAGAATTCCGCGAAGCGGAGATTCCCTTGCGTGGGGGAACTTCTTGAGGTTCTTAGGGACTTCTTAGAAGAAGTCCCTAAGTGGGGTGTGGGGCAAAGCCCCACGACCTTCTTACTCTTTGTTAGCCGTAACCACAACGTTCGCGCCTGTGCCGAGAAGATTCCCGATGACCACGTCGCCGATGTGAGCGGGGAGCGTCGCAACAGCGCCGTTGATCTGCTTCATGCAGTCGAACATCAGTTCCTTCGGAATCGTGCGGTCGGTCTTGACGGGGATCACGCCGCCGTCAGACGTCCGAACCGTGGAGGTCACCGTCCGCATCGGATGTGTGCATTCGTCAATCGCGTATTGCTTTCCGCGGGGACAGGTGTTGCCCGTTACCGAGAGAACAGCGCCGTCCGCACCCAGTTCCACCGCCAGCTGACAGCCGCGCGGACAAACGATACAGGTTAAATTTCTTGTCATCTTACTGTACCTCCAGTTCAAAGTCCAGCGCCGCCGCGCCCGCAAACTGCTCGGGGCGCAGGGTAATGCTCTCCATTTCGCCAGGCGCAACCTTCGGCTTCTTCTTGCTGAAAATCACGCGGTCGCCGTCCTTTACCTTGATGGTCACATTGCGGTAAACGTCCGCAACGCGGAAGAATACCGTTACGTCCTTCTTTGCCGTGATGCGCTGGGGGACTGTGTAGCGGATCTTGCCGTCGGTGTGCAGGGGAATGTCAACCGCCTCGGCGCGCTCGCCGTGAATGTAAGCCGCCGCGCTCTTGCCTGCAATATCGGCTTC
Source organism: uncultured Eubacteriales bacterium (assembly GCA_900547725.1). Classification (GTDB taxonomy): domain Bacteria; phylum Bacillota; class Clostridia; order Oscillospirales; family CAG-272; genus UMGS1865. The sequence goes on along the minus strand of URHR01000008.1, from coordinate 23,842 downwards.
CTCGGATACGAAGTCGACCAGATCGTGCACGTGAAGCACGTTTCCGCAGGCGTAAATGCCCTCAACCTCGGTCTGACGGTCCTGATCGACCGTCGCGCCGTTCGTCACGCGGTCAAGCGGAACGCCCGCCGTTTTGGAAAGCTCGTTTTCGGGGATCAGACCCACCGAGAGAAGCAACGTGTCGCAGGGGATGTATTCCCGCGTTTCGGGAATCGGACGGCGGCGCTCGTCCACCTTCGCAATGGTCACACCCTCCAGACGCTCGCGCCCGTGAATCTCCACCACCGTGTGGCTGAGCTTGAGCGGGATGTTGAAATCGTGCAGGCACTGCTCAATGTTCCGCGCCAGACCGCCCGAATAGGGCATCAGTTCGCAGACTGCGTGAACCTTCGCCCCCTCAAGCGTCATGCGGCGCGCCATAATCAGACCGATGTCGCCCGAGCCGAGGATCACCACGTTTTTACCGGGCATATAGCCCTTCATGTTGACGTACTTCTGTGCAGTGCCCGCGCTGTAAATGCCTGCGGGGCGCGTGCCCGCAATGTTCAAAGCGCCCTTGGAGCGTTCGCGGCAACCCATGGCGAGAATCACAGCCTTTGCCTGCAGTTGGAACACGCCGGATTCGGGGTTGGTTGCCGTAATCACCTTATCGGGGGTGATGTCCAGAACCATCGTGTTGAGCAGGAAGGGGATATTGTGCTCGCGCACGAGCTTTTCATAGCGCCATGCGTACTCCGGTCCGGTCAGCTCTTCGCCGAAGCGGTGCAGACCGAAGCCGTTGTGAATGCACTGTTGCAGAATGCCGCCCAGATGCGCGTCACGCTCCAGAATCAGGATGTCGTGCACGCCGTTCTCATAAGCCGCGACTGCGGCACTCATGCCTGCAGGACCGCCGCCGACGATTACCAGATCGACCTGTTTCATCTTATTTTACCTCCTTGGTCCTGCCGACATTGACAAGCGATTTGCCGCCGCACTTGGTGACAGCCTCATAGGGAATGCCTTGCTCTTTAGCAAGCAGTTCCACAATGTAGGGGGAGCAGAAGCCGCCCTGACATCTGCCCATCTGCGCACGGGTTCTGCGCTTCACGCCGTCCAGATCGGTGGGTTTCGGGTTGGTGCGGATTGCCGCCAGAATTTCGCCCTCGGTCACGGTTTCGCAACGGCAGATGATCCGCCCGTAGGTCGGGTCGCGGCGGATGACCTCGTTCTTCTCTTCCGTGCTCATCTCGCGGAAGGCGTGGTAGGCGGGACGGGTCGGATTGAAGTCCGCCTTCTTCGTCGCCTTCATGCCTGCGTCAAGCAACAGCTTCTCCACATACTCCGCAATTGCGGGCGCGGAGGAAAGTCCGGGGGATTCGATGCCCGCAACGTTGACAAAACGCGTGCGCGGCATATTGATGATGAAGTCGCCCGTGCTGCCAACGGCGCGCAGACCGCAGAAGGAGGTGATGGTCTGGTTGAAGCGGATGCCTTCGACGTTCTCGCCTGCCTGCTTCATGACCAATGCAAGCCCCTCGGCGGTGGTGGACTTGTCGTCCTTGTCCTCCATGTCAACCGAGGTCGGACCTGTCAGCAGGTTGCCGTCAACGGTCGGGGTGACCAGAATGCCTTTGCCCATTTTGGAAGGCGTGCGGAAGATGGTGTGCCTGACCAGTCCGCCGCTCTCCTTGTCGAGCAGGACGTATTCGCCTCTGCGCGGATGAACGGTGAAGCTGTCGTCGCCGATCATTTTTGCAACCGCATCGGAATAAACGCCCGCCGCATTGATGATGTATCTGGCTTCCACAGTTCCGCCCGCGGTGGTCAGTGTGTAGAATTCTCCGTTGTCGGCAATTGCCGTGACCTCGGAATTCAGGCGCAGTTCCGCGCCGTTGTCCATCGCGTTTCCGACAGCGGCAATCGTCAGCTCATACGGGCAGACGATCGCGCCCGTGGGCGCCCAAAGTGCGCCGACGGCGTTTTTGGAAATGTTCGGTTCGAGTTCGCGCAGGCGAGCGGCGTCAATGACTTCCAAGCCCTTGACTCCGTTCGCAACGCCGCGACGGTAGAGGTTTCCGACCTCCGCCATGTCCTCGTCGTTGAAGGCGATGACAAGCGAACCGTTGTTCTTATACTTGACCCCCAACTCGCGGCAGACTCCTGCCATGAGTTCGGAACCGCGCACATTCAGCTTCGCCTTGAGAGAGCCCTCAAGCGCGTCAAAGCCTGCGTGAACGATTGCGGAGTTCGCACAGCTTGCGCCCGTGGCGACATCGTTTTTCCGTTCCAGAATACAGATCCTGAGATCGTAAGCCGAAAGGGTTCTTGCAATCATTCCGCCGACAACACCGGCACCGATGACAGCAACATCAAACATACCATCTTCTCCTTTTTGCAGAAAGATTATCGGACAAATCGGACCGAGAGAGGGGCAAACGCCCTCCGCCCGCGGTCCGAATAGCAGATATATTATAAAGGAAAAAAATGCGGCTGTCAAGAAGTCCGCGCAAATCGGCAAAAAATCATGTTCGGGTTGCCATTTGCGCAAGAATGCGCAGATGTGCGCAGAATTTCGGCGACTGAATCGCCCCTGTGCGGGGAAGAATAAGCAGAAAAGGATGGAGGAATCGGCGAGAGATGGAAAACATGGATATCGCGGTGATCGGCGCGGGTTTTGCGGGCATGACGGCGGCGCTGTATGCCGCGCGGGCGGGGGCGCGCGTGACGCTTTTTGAAAAGGCGGCAGAGGGCGGTCAGATTCTGACTGCGTCGCGCGTGGAGAACTATCCCGCGCTTGGAGAAACGGACGGCGTGGCGCTTGCGGGACGGCTTGGTGAGCAGGTGCGCGCGGCAGGCGCGGAGATTCGGCAGGCTGCGGTGACAGGGATTGCGCGCGAGGGGATGGGATGGCTTTTGCAAACCGAATCGGGAGACGTGACCTGCCGTGCGCTGATTCTTGCCGTGGGCGCGAAGCGGCGCAGGCTCGGTGTTCCCGGGGAAGACCGTCTTGCGGGGCATGGGGTTTCGTGGTGCGCAACCTGCGACGGGAATTTCTTTCGCGGGCTGGACGTTGCGGTAATCGGCGGCGGGAACACTGCGTTTTCCGAGGCGATCGGGCTGGCGGCGATCTGTCGGACGGTCACGGTGCTGTACCGCTCGGACGAGCCGCGCGCGGAGCGATCGGTTCTCTCTCGCGCGGAGAGGCTGCCGAATCTGGTACGGATGCCGGGAAGCCGCGTGACGGAAATCCTCGGCGGGGAGACGGTGACGGGGGTACGCGTGGAACAGGACGGGAAGGAGACGGTGCAGGCGGTGTCCGGCGTGTTCGAGGCGGTGGGAACAGTTCCTGACACGGCGCTGGTTGCCTCGCTTCTGCCGCTCGCGCCCGACGGCGGGATTGTGACCGACGGGGAATGCCGAACCGCGCTCCCCGGGGTGTTTGCCGTGGGAGACTGTCGCGCGGGAGCGGTGCGGCAGTTGGTGACTGCAGCGGCGGACGGCGCGGTTGCGGGGATTCTTGCAACAAAAGAATCCAATTTGTAAATTTTTCATGTTTTCTGCAAATTGTTGACGTAGGGTTCACAATCCTGTGTTACACTTTCAGGACAACGAAAGGGGATGAGCAGATGTTCCGGATTCTGGTGGTTGAGGATGATACCAATACAAGAAAGCTGATGGCGGCGGTTCTGACACGTTACGGCTATGAGCCGGTTACTGCGGGGGACGGTCAGGAAGCGTTGGCGATTCTGGACAAGACCCATATTGACCTGATTTTGCTGGATGTGATGATGCCGCGCATGGACGGCTACGAATTTACCAATACGCTTCGGAAGGCGGGCTGTATGCTGCCGATTCTGATGGTGACGGCGCGCGAGACCACCGAGGACAAGAAGCGCGGCTTTATCATCGGTGCGGACGACTACATGGTCAAGCCCGTGGACGAGGAAGAAATGATTCTGCGCATTGCCGCGCTCCTGCGGCGGTCGCGCATTGCGGGGGAGCGGAAACTGACGGTCGGTTCTACCACCCTGCAATACGATTCCATGACGGTAACCTCTCCTGCGGGAACGCTGGAACTGCCGCAAAAGGAGTTTTTGCTTCTTTTTAAGCTGTTGTCTTATCCGAACAAGATTTTCACGCGCCGTCAGCTGATGGACGAGATCTGGGACATGGACAGCGAGAGCGACGAGCGGACGGTGGACGTACATATCAGCCGCATCCGCGACCGTTTCCGGAATAATTCGGATTTTTCGATTCACACGGTTCGCGGACTTGGCTACAAGGCGGTACTCGGAAAATGAACCCCGCGAGACGGCGAAAGGAAAGCGCGGCGCGCGAGCGGACAGGCAGACAAACCCTGCGGTGGAAACTGACAGGGTTTGTCTTTTCGGTTATGATGCTTTCGGTTACGCTCATCGTGCTGATTTACTGGTTGGTGCTGACCCTGCTCGGAAACAGTGCGCTCGGACTTCGTCTGGCAGCCAGTCCGACCTTTATTGCCGCGTTGCTTCTGGGGGCATGCGCGTTGATCTCAACGCTTTTGTTTGCGCTTTTGAGCAAATATTATCTGCAACCCCTCAAGCGGCTGATCCGCGCGACGAAGGAAATCAGAGAGGGACATTTTGACATTCACGTGCAGGAGGACAAAAAGCATCCGTATTATATGGTTTCCGAGTTGCAGGATCTGATCCGGAATTTTAACGAGATGGCGGAGGAATTGCGGGGGATCGAGTTGTTCCGCAACGATTTTATCAACAATTTCTCGCACGAATTCAAAACGCCGATCATTTCCATCCGCGGTTTTGCGCATGAGTTGCGACAGGAGGGACTGACCGACGAGCAGAGAAACGAATACGCGAAGATCATCGAGGAGGAGTCCGACCGGCTGGCGCGGCTTTCGGCGAATGTGCTGACGCTTTCCAAACTGGAGAGCCAACAGATCGTAACGGGGCGGACGGAATTCTATCTGGACGAACAGATCCGGCAGTGCATTCTGCTTCTGGAGAGCGAGTGGTCGGAGAAGGAGCTGGAGATCGTTCCCGAACTGGAGCTGTTGCTGTATCGCGGCAACGAGGAGATGCTGGCGCTGGTGTGGCGGAATCTGCTGAGCAACGCGATCAAGTTCACGCCGCAGGGCGGCAGGATCGAGGTGCGGATGGAGGTAACCGAACAGACGGTAACGGTTTCGGTTGCGGACAACGGCATCGGCATGAGCGACGAGGTGCGGGCGCGGGTGTTTGAGAAGTTCTATCAGGGAGACCCCTCCCACGCGCACGCGGGCTATGGCGTGGGGCTTGCCCTTGTCAAACGGGTGGTGGATCTTATGGAAGGGTCTGTCTCGGTCAAGAGCCGCGAGGGCTGCGGTTCTTGCTTTACGGTGGAATTGCCGAGGAAGTAAGAAAAAAACCGGAAGCTTGCCGAATGGTTTCTTAAGGGCTTGACAACGCCTGCCGAATCGGGTATAATAAAGGGGAACAGTTTTTCCGTTTTTCCGTTGGGATCAAAACACCGAAAGAGAGAAAAAATATGAGTCGGTATGATGTTGCGGCATACATCTGGCCTGCTTACACAGGCGACGAGCCGCGGGCGCGGATTTTTTGGAAGGAAGGCATCGGGGAATGGCAAACGGTCAAAAATTCCGTACCGAAAACCCCTGCGTATTTTTGGAATCGGAAGCCGCTCTGGGGCTATGTCAACGAGGCTGACCCTTATGTGATGGAAAGCCAGATTGCCTGCGCGCGCGAACACGGGGTCAACGTTTTGATCTATGACTGGTATTGGTATGACCACCGTCCCTTCCTCGAGCAGTGTCTTGACAACGGATACCTCGGCGCGAAGAACAACGATCTGGTCAAATTCTACCTGATGTGGGCGAATCATGACGCGAATTACGTCTGGAATATCGACCTCTCGGATGACTACAAGCAAACCGTGGTCTGGGAGGGGATGCAGTCGCGCGAGGAATTCGAGCGGATCGCAAATCGCGTGATTGAAAAGTATTTCAGGCATCCGTCCTATTACCGGATTGACGGCAAGCCCGTGTTCATGATCTACGATCTGGTCAACCTTGCAAAAGGACTGGGCGGAGCGGACGCGGCGGCGGAGGCGTTGGAATGGTTTCGCGAGGAAACGGTTCGCGCGGGCTTTGCGGGACTGCACCTGCAGGCGGCGGCTTGGGGGATGAACGGCAACAACCTCAGCGGCGTGGATTCGAACGGCGGCATTACCCGCGAGCAGTTTGAGCGGATGCACTTTGACAGCGTAACGCATTATCAGTTTGCGCATTTTGCCAATATGAATCGGGATTATACCGAGATATTGGAGGATGTCAGGGCGCAGTACGCGCTGATGGAGCAGAATTCGCCGACCTATTTTCCGCATGTGTCCATCGGTTGGGACAACAGCCCGCGATTCCGAACCCGCATCGGTTCGGTGACGCGGAACAACACGCCCGAAAACTTTGAGGTTGCGCTCCGCCTTGCAAAAGACTATCTGGATCGCCACCCCGAACAGCACCGCTTGGTGACCGTCAACAGCTGGAACGAGTGGACCGAGACCAGTTATCTCGAGCCGGATACGCTCAACGGCTATGGTTATCTGGAAGCGATCCGGCGCGTCTTCGGAGAGGAAAACAACTGAAAAAAACGATAAAACCAAACGGGAAGCACCATAAAACGTGCTTCCCGTTTGGTTTCGGAGGGCTTTGAGCCGGTTGGTCAGTTTTCTTCAATCCGGATCACAACGCCCGGTTCGGAGGTATCGTTTGCGGGTTGCGCTTCTGTGCCGATTTCGCGGACGCACTGCCCGGGAATGACGAGTCGGTCGACCGTGCGCAGAACCGTGTCGGTGATATCATAGGCGGTCTCTCCCGCAAGATCCTGCATGAGGACGGTACAGCCGTCGGGTATCTCTCCGCGCAGAATCAGATTCCGGTAATCGCCGAAGGCGGCAACCGTGCGGGCGTTCCCAATGTCGAGCGTGACCTCACAGCGCGGGATTCCGTAGCTTCTGCCCTCGGTTCTACCGAGCGTTGCAACCGAGCAGGCACCGTTCGGATTCCGCGCCGCAACCGCGAACGGCACGCGCCCGCTCTCGTCGGGGGCGACCGTCGGCAGGTCGCATCCGCGGGAGATCCGCGCAGGGGCGGAGACCGAGCAGACGTTCTCCCGAACGCCGCCGAGCAGGGGATTGGTCAGCCACCATTCTTCAATCTCTGCGGCGGAATTCTCAAAGCGCCAATTGTCGCACAGCTCGGCGGAGTCAATGCAGACCTTGCCTGTCCCGACTCCGAATGCGGGGGCAATCCGATGCCAACGGACGGCGCGCGTGATTTCCTGCTGTTTGGTTTTCAGATTCCGGTGGAGCGCGGGGAAAGACATATCCGCACGCCCGTCTGGGAGTGTACCCGCCATCGGGTGTCGCATAATGCCCATGGTGAAGCCGCCCGCCGCCGCGATGTACGCTTCATCCTCGCAGTTCAACAGTCCCGCATAGCCAGCCGCCGCGCGGCTGCCCGGTAACAGTTCCTTCAGTTTCCGCAGGGTCATGGGGATGGAGAGAATGGCGGGGACATCGTAGGTGCGATAAACGTCCGAATAGGGCAAAACCGCGGGCGTGATGGCGTGTTCAACCGTCAGGCGCGGGGCAAACTGTCTGCCGAGGTCGGTCAGAAGTCTGCGGAATTCCGCGTCGCCCGCCCGTTTGCCCCAGTCCACTTTCCAGTAGGCGAAATCCGAGGCATTCGCGTCCGCCAGACGTGCCGTCCAGTAGCGGCGGATCTCCGCTTCGTCGGTGAGGGAATGCGGCGCTTCCTTTGCGCAGATCCAACCGCCCAACCCTTTCCAACCGAGCGCGCGCATCCGTTCCACCAACCGCCCGAGAGCTTCCCGGTTCGGAACGTCGCCCCGCGTTGCTTCCGGAAATTTCCCGCTGTCAAGGAGCAGACTGCCGTAGCGGGTGCTGTCGCCGTCCTGCGGGACATCCCAGCTGTCGTCCATTATGAACAGCAGGTCGCGGCGGGCGTTTTCATAAAAGGCGCTCCAGCCGAACGGAAATTCTTCGCCGAACAGCGCTTTTTCTCCGAGGATGCGGCGTTGCGCTTCGGGTTTCCCGTCAGAGGTGGCGTAAAGCTGCGTTTGCCACGTGCAGTAATAGTCGGGGGATGGGTTGGGGCAATCCGGAATCAGGTTGCGTTGGGTTTGCTTCATTGGAGGACTCCTTTGCTTTCGGTATCTGTGCAGTGTTGCCTTCATGCGGTCGGGCAGGATCTTTCGGTTACATCCGATACCGAATATCCGATATTATTATACTCTGTCAACAGTGGAATGTCAAGAGGAAATCAATTTTTGTACGGTGCGGAAAAGCGGAAAATGACCGACAGAGGTTGGATTTTGGCGAGACTTCCGGGCGCGGTTGTGGTATGATGGAAATACAAAAAGATCCGGATTGGGTCAAAGGAGGAATTGTATGAAAACCGTTTATCTGGTATACCCGGAAAAGCTTGGCAGGATTGCGCCCGAACTGTACGGGCATTTTGCCGAGCACATTGGCGGTGTGATGCGGGACGGGCTTTGGGTCGGAAAGGATTCTCCGATTCCAAACATTCGCGGATTTCGCCGCGAGATCGTCGAAAAACTCCGTCGGATCGCGCCGCCTGTTATCCGTTGGCCGGGCGGGTGCTTCGCCGAAACCTACCGTTGGCGCGACGGTATCGGCGGGAATCGCCCGATCCGCGCGGGCTGGTGGACATCCTATGACGGCAGGGTTGAGACAAACGAGGTGGGAACGCACGAATTCATGGATTTCTGCGGCATGGTGGGCGCAAAGCCGTATTTTGCCGTGAATGTGACCTCGGTTTCGCCGATGGAGATCCGCGATTGGGTGGAATATTGCACCGCACCGCGCGGAAGCACGACTCTGGCGTGTGAACGCGAAAAAAACGGCAGTCCCGAGCCGTTTGACATTCCCTATTGGGGGATTGGCAACGAGAACTGGGGCGGCGGGGGAAATATGACGCCCGAATTTTACGTGTCGGAATACCGTCGGTTTGCCACGGTGGTTAAAAATCTGCTCGGAAAGCAGGGCGGGGGCGAACTGATCTGCGGCGGCGCAAACGGCGCGGACTACGCATGGACCGAGGCGCTGACGGCGGGCTTGCAGGACGGTCACGCGCCCGTGGACGGCATGAGCTTCCACTACTACTGCGGAAAAGGCGGGGACGCGGTGGAGTTTACGCGCGAGGAGTGGGATACGCTGATCGAAAAAGCGGCGCGCATGGAGGAGCTGATCTGCCGCCACTATGCGATTGCCCGCGGGCGCGGGATGGAGGATCGCATGAAGTTGGTCATCGACGAATGGGGCTGTTGGCATCCCGAAGGTTCAGGACCGAGCGCCGGGAAGAACCTGTACGAGCAGCAGTCCACCATGCGCGACGCGGTGATTGCTGCGCTCACGCTGAACCTCTTCAACAACCATTGCGACAAGGTCAGAATGGCGAATGTCGCACAGCTGTGCAACAATCTCCATTCTCTGTTTCTGACCGAGGGGGCGCACTGTGTTGCCACGCCGAATTTCTATGTGTTTGAGATGTACCGGCATCATCAGAATGCCGAGGCGGTCCGCACGGTTGTGGAGGACAACGGCGACCCCGCCGCGCGCCTGTCGGTATCCGCATCGGTGCGGGACGGCGTGCTGACCATGACGCTTGCGAACTGCTCCTGCGAGGAGACGGTTACGGTCAATCCCGTTCTGCTCGGCGCGGAATGGGGCGGGGAAGCGGAAGCGTATCTGCTTGCGGGCGAGCGCATGAATTCGCACAACACCTTCGAATGCCCCGAAACCGTCATTCCGCGTGCGGTTGCAATGGAAAATCCGGAGCGTTTGGTCATTCCGCCTGCGGCGGTGATGCTGGTTCGGGCACAGCTTGGTTCGGCGCAAAGCACTGACGGGGCGACAGTCCCCCCGACAGTTCTCTGAATACGCGGTTGAAGGTGCGAACGCTCTGAAATCCGCTCTCCAACGCGATTTCGGTGATGCTCGCCGTGCCGTCTGCCAACAGGCGGCTTGCGTATTCAAACCGCGCCTGATTGACCAAGGTCTTGAAGGGAATGCGCAATTGATCCCGAATGACGGCGGACAGGCGGCTTTCGCTGTAGCCGAGCGCCTTTGCGGCGCTCCCGACCGAGATGTCCTCTCGGAAATGACGGTCGATGTATTCCGGAATGCGGGCAAGGATTGCGGTGCCTGATTCGCAGGGATGCAGGGGGACTGCCCGGATATAGTCCGCGCAGACCGCCGAAAGCCGCGCTCCGACCTCCAGCAGTTCCGCGCCGCGTGGGACTTCGGTAACCGGCGCTTCGGCTGTTGCCGAAATGCCTGCTTCAAAAAACGCGCGGGTTGCGTCACCGCAACGGAACACGGCGCTCTCTCCCCGCATACCCTGCGTCATCCGCGAAAAGGCGGGCGCAAGCCCTGCGGAGAATACGGTGACCGTCAGTTCGCCGTCTCCCCGAACGGTAAAACTGTGCGGCTCGAAGGGGAGCACCATCACGAAGTCTCCCGTGCAAAGGGAAAAGTCCCGCCCGCCAACGGTGAAACAGGCTGTGCCGCCCGTCAGGTATGCCACCTCAAAGCTTTTGTGAAAATGCGGATAGAAGAACCGTTCCCGATAGCGATAGACATTGTAAGTCTCGCCGGGAACGGTATTCTGCGTCTGGTGTGTCAGCACGGCGATACCTCCATGGGAATGTTCTGCTTTTATTATAGCACAGACCGCGCCGGAATGCAATCCTTTTCCCGCAAACTTGCCCAAAACCCTTACAAAAGTTCCGACAATGCGGGATACTGTTGCCGAAGAAGGGGAGAGATTGCTAACCGGTTGCGCAACGGAGGAAAACCCGATGAAGACATCGGAACACCGAGCGGAAGGAGGGCACCGGTTGGCAGGTCGTTCCGGAAAAATCTTGTCGGAGCGTTTGAAGAGGATGATGGAACGGCTCGCGCCGTTACGCGGGCGCCGCGTCCGATTTCAACCGCGAATATCCCCTTGCCTTGGGCGGTTTCGCGGGTATAAGAAGAAAACACGGAAAGCAAGCCGAAAGCACCCATGCAGATTGCGTGGGTGCTTTCCGTTTGCGCCTGTTTACCGATTGCGACAGCCGTTTGGATAGGCGGGGTTGTAATAGTAGTAATTCTTGGAGTCCAGATGCTCGCGAACCATTCCGAGTGCTTCGCCGAAGCGTTGGAAGTGGACGATTTCGCGCTCCCGCAGGAAACGGATCGGCGCGATGATATCGGGGTCATCCACCAATTTGAGAATGTTGTCGTAGGTCGTGCGCGCCTTTTGCTCCGCCGCCATGTCCTCGGTCAGATCGGTAATCGGGTCGCCCTTTGAGGCAATTGCCATTGCGCTGAAGGGGGTACCGCCCGCCGACTGCGGGTAAACTCCCGTGGTGAAATCCACAAAGTACGCGTCAAAGCCCTGCGCCTTGATCTGCTCCGGGGTCAGATTGCGCGTCAGCTGATACACGATCGCGCCGATCATTTCAAGGTGCGCCAGTTCCTCTGTGCCGATATCGGTCAGAAGCCCCGCAACGCGGTTGTAGGGCATGGCAAACCGTTGGGAGAGATAGCGCAATGACGCGCCCAACTCGCCGTCCGGGCCACCGTACTGGCTGATGATGACCTTTGCCGCCCGTGCGTCCGGATTCTTGATTTTAACCGGAAACTGCAGTCTCTTTTCATATTCCCACATCAGTTTGCCTCGCTTTCCCACGGCATCGGCGCGTCGGTCCAGTTCCACTCGGTTTCGCCGCCCGCACTGTATGCTTCGATCGGACCGTATTTTGCCGTATAGCTGTCAATCAGTTCCCGCCGCCGTGCGCGGTTTGTTTCGTACATTGCAAGCGCTTCCCGACAGTCGGGGTGCGTGTCAAGAAAGAGGCGAAGCTCATCCATTACAAAGCTGACCTCTCCGATTTGCCCGAACAGTGCGGAGCGTTCGTCGCGGTTGCCCGCGTTGCACAGATTCCCCATCATCTTCCGCCTCCCGCGCAGTAGGGGAGATCGAGGTCGGCAAACAATGTGCCGTGCCGCAGCGCCTCTCCCGCCGCATACAGTTTTTCAAAGCGTTGGCTCGGTACATACGCGATCGCCAACGCGGGGGACAGCGTTTTGTCGGGGTCGGGTTTCCTGCACGGACAGGAAGCGCCGCCCGACATGGTTGGGATTGCCTGACCGACGGGCGCTCGACAGCCCGCCCGGTAGGTGTTGTTCAGATAACTTCTGTTCATACCGTTTTCCTTTCCTCTTGCGGTTCTTACCGCTGATACCAGTGTATTCGACGTCGGAAAAGATGTGAATGCGTCGAAAAAAGCCCCGCTGCCAAACGGCAGCGGGGTGAGCTGAAAAAGGAGAAGAAAATCAGTTTTCAGCGGTATCGGCATCCTCTACCTCAATCGTCGCGGTGACGATGAAGTTCTTTACGGAGTCGATGACCTTTTCGCATTGGGGCTTGTTATCGTAGGATTCCCCGATGAAGCTCGGCGCAGAGCCGATGTTCTTCAGCACATACCGATAGTTGCCGAACTTATCGCGGTCAACAAAGAAGTTTCCGACATAAGCGGCGCGCTTGAAGGATTCCACACCCTTGCGGCAGGCAACCTCGCTTGCATAGTAGCGGCTGGAGTAGAGAATCTGCCCGTTGTTTGCGAGGAGATAGAAGCTGTATTCGCCGTCCTCTTCCTTGACGATTTCGAACTTGCCCATTTTGACTGCGGCGGCTTCTGCCTTGGCAATCTGCTCCCAGTTCAGGCTGTCCGGCGTGCGCTTGGTGCTCTTGGCGGCTTCAAACGCGGCGATGGACTCGCTGTCGGGCTTATAGCGCGTGATGCGGGAGTTGTTTGCAAAGTTCTTGACCGATTCCGCGCATTTCTGGCACTGATCCTTGGTGCTGTAGTTCTCGCCGTAGTACTTGTTGGCAAGGATGAAGCGGAAACGACCGTATTTGTCCTTTTTGATGGCGAATTCGGTGTTCGCAACGGTTTTCTTGAAGGTCTTGATGCCGTTGAGCGCGCCGAGCAGGGTGGTAAAACTGGGGCTGTCGAACAGAACCTGTCCGTTGTTGGCAATCAGATAGAAGTGATAGCCGTCAACTTCCAGATTGAACTCGTATTTACCGACTGCCTTTGCACCGTTTGCGGCGATCTCGGCTTCTGCGGCGGCAATGGCTTCGTCAAACGCGATGCGGATGTCCTCTTCTGTGGTTACGAAGAAGGGGCGACCGACCTGACGGACGGGGGTAGACGATGTACGGACTGCTGCGGGCGCTTTGGAAAAGGCAGGCTTGGCGGCAGTTGCTTTGGGCGCGGCAGTCGTTTTCTTTGTTGCAGCTGAAGGCGCGGCGGTCGGCTTCTTCGGAACTGTAGTTCCGGCAGATGTCGCCTTGGCAGGCGCTTTTGCGGCTGTCGGCTTCTTTGCGGCAGGCTTCGTCGCAGACTTTTCAGCCGTCTTTTCGGACGCCTTTTCCGCTGCCGTCGCGGGTACGGCAGGAGCGGTTTTCGGTGTTTCGGCAACTGTCTCGGGCGGTTGGGCGATAGGCTCTTCCTTCTTGATCTCCGGTGTTACCGGCTCGGCAGACGCCGCCTGCTCATTCTTTTTCTTGTCTTTTCTGAACAGCTTGAACAATCCCATAATACACCCTCCATGCAATAAACATTCTACATTAATTGTAGCACAGTTTTTGCGTTTTGTCAACCGTTTTGCGGAATTTTCTTGCCAGAAAAGCAGAAAAAGCGGGGGATTGCCCCCACTTTTTCTTTGTTTCCTTATTTTCCGAAATAACGCTTCAGCAGACCTGCAAACGCTCTGCCGTGGCGCGCCTCGTCCTTTGCCATTTCATGCACGGTGTCGTGGATCGCGTCCAGATTTGCCGCCTTCGCCATCTTTGCAAGCTCGAACTTGCCGACGGTTGCGCCGTTCTCCGCCGCAACGCGGACGGACAGGTTCTTTTCGGTGGAATCACTGACGCATTCGCCGAGCAGTTCCGCAAACTTTGCCGCATGCTCCGCCTCTTCCAACGCGGCTTCCTTCCAGTAAAGCGCGATCTCGGGGTAGCCCTCTCTTGCCGCAACGCGGGACATGGCAAGGTACATCCCGACTTCGGTGCACTCGCCCTGGAAGTTGGCGCGCAGACCCTCCACGATTTCTGCGGGTGCGTCTTTCGCAATGCCAACCACGTGCTCGGTTGCCCAAGTCACGCCTTCCTCAACAACTTCCTCGAACTTATCGCCCGACGCATGGCAGAGCGGGCAGCTCTCGGGTCTGGTTTCGGATTCAACGATTTCTCCGCAAATTGTGCATCTCCATTTTTTCATGACAGTGTTTCCTTTCTACTTTCAGATTCTTTTTGTTTTTGTTTTTGACAGCGTTTCCGACATTCCGCACGGCAGCAATGCTTGGTGGGGCAGTCGTTCCCCGCTGATTTGGGACAGTTTTTTCCGATCTCACAAACCACACAGCTGCTTCCGCGCAGTTCCAGCCGGTTGCCGTTTACCAGCATCCGCGCAAGCTTTTCATGCGCCGAGGCAAGCAGTTCGGTAACGGTGGGGCGGGAGATCAGCATTTGTCTTGCCGTTTCTTCCTGCGAGAAGTGTTCCAGATCGTGCAGACGGATGACTTCGTATTCGTCAAAGCACATTAACTGCGCGTCGGCTTTCGCCTGTTCGGTCGGTGAAAAGTCGCGGAAGCGGGGCATGGCACAGATGACGCGTTCCTTTTTCGGTCTTGCCATTGTCGGTGTCTGCCTCCTTTCCTTTGACGCTTTTATTATATCACAGTTTTCGTCATATGTCAATAACTTTTTGAAAAATTCCGTAAAAAATTTTTTATGGGAGAATCTGACGAAAAGCGGTTGACAGGAAGCGGATTTTGCGGTAAAATATAGGTAGAGCATTTTTCACGGAGGAAGTCCATGAACCAAAAAAATCCGATGACTCCGGAGCGCAACCGGAATACCAAGCCGCGCACGGGGAACGCGCCGCAGGACAGGCAGTCGATCTATATGGGGCGGGTCGATGATATCCCCGAAGAGCCGCAGTTGCGCCGCCGTCCCGAATCATTGGCGGAGGAAGAGCGCCGCGCGGGAATTGCGACCGTTGTCTTTTCCGTGACCGTTGCGGCGGTTGCGTTGTTGGCCTGCCTGTTGGTGGCGGTGATGACCGTTCGGACAGCGTTGCCGTCGCACGGAAACGGCAAGCCGAACGGGACGAACGCAGGAACAACCGAGCTGACCCCGTCCGATCCGGGTGCGATTCTCTTTACCCCCGGCGCGGCGGTTTTGCCGAAGAGCGGCACAATCACAAAGAGTATCAGCGGAATCAACTCGAATTATGCAGTCCTTGTCGATGCGCAAACGGGGGAAATCCTCGCGGGGAAGGACGCAGACACGCGCTTTTCTCCCGCTTCCATGACAAAGGTCATGACGCTGTTGGTGGCTTGCGAGAACCTGAAAGAAGGAGATCTGTCACAGAACGTGACCAACACGGAAGAAATTCATAACTATGTCCGTGCGGGAAAATACCGCGGTCTGACGGTACACTGGGCAGATGTCGGAGACGGCGCGAAATTGTCAGATCAGTTGTACGGGATCGGTGTGGTCTCGGCAGCGGACTGCGTGATGATGGTGGCTTCCTACATCTGTAAAAAGGCTACGCCTGCCGAGAACGAAGCCGCTTTTGTTGACCTGATGAACGCCGAGGTTGAGAAAATGGGGTTGCAGAACACGCATTTTGACAACCCGGTCGGATATGACAGCGAGAACAATTATTCAACCGCTTCGGACATGGCGGCAATCATGATGCGCGCGCTGCAATGCGAACTGATCCGTGAGATTCTTTCCACGCAGTCGCGCAAGTTTAGCGCGTTCGGCTATAACAAGAACGGGGATTTCGTCCCCGCGTATAACAGTCAATTTTACAGTACGCTGTTCAATGTGAACGGATCGGGGCGGATTGCCGCATACGAGAAAAAGTACGGAACGTTCAAGCTTGCTTCGCTGTCGCTCGGCGGCGGAAAGACGGGAACGCTCGGCTCAGGTTCGAATTACGTGTATTCGCTTGTCAGCTTTGCCCAGACTGCAGATAAAAGCAAAACCTACATTTGCGTAACGGGTGAAACAAGCGGCGGGTCTGAAGTCATGAAGGACGCAAAAACGATCTATGACAATTACATCAACTGAAAAAAGCCGCTGCGGGGAAAATCCTGCGGCGGTTTTCTCCTTTTCGCATATACTGTTGGGGAGTACGTGTCGAAAGGAGAGAGTTTAAGGTTATGTTATTGACAAAGCCGTATGAAGCGGAACGCGCGGTGGCGTATGCGAGACGTTGGGCGCTTGACCGCAATCCGCTGTTTGTGGATTTCACGGGAAGGGGCGGCAACTGCACAAATTTTGTCTCCCAGTGCGTGCTGGCGGGCAGTTGCGTGATGAACCGAACCCCCGATTACGGATGGTACTATAACTCGGATGCGGATCGCGCGCCGGCATGGAGCGGCGTGGAGTATTTTTACGACTTCATGACGGGGACTCCCGAGTTCGCCTCGCGCAACGGCGGAGTAGGTCCTTATGCCGCAGAAGTTCCGCGCAGGATGGCAAGGGTAGGGGACGCCGTGCAATACGCCAACAACGATGGCGACTGGTATCATACCGTTATCATCAGCAAGATCGAAAACGGGGAGATTTACGTCTGCGCGCAGTCGGACAACGCGCTCGACCGACCGCTTTCCTCCTACCGTTTCGCAACCGCGCGTTTTCTGCATTTCCTCGGCGTTCGCTTTGAGGTGACCGACGACGATTGCTTTGCCTATCTCATCAGCGGCGGCGAGGAGATTCCAACCCCGCCCGCGCCGGATTTGCCGCAAGAACCCGAGCCTGAACCAACACCCGAACCAACACCCGAACCCGAACCCGAACCGATGCCCGCACCGTCATCGGATTTCGACCGTCCCGATGTTGTGGAAGGCTCATAAAATACCCGCGCCCGAACGGAAACCGTTCGGGCGCGGGGCATTTTGTATTATTGGATTTCCTGCTCCGTGTCATCAAACAGTTCGCAATCAAAAAATTGGCGGATCGTAATTCCAAGCCCGTCGCATAGCTTTTTGAGCGATACCACTCCCGGATTTTGGCTTTTACGGTTCAGCATACTGTAAACGGTTGACGGCGCAACGCCCGAAAGCATTGCCAACTCATGCACCGCGATTCCTTTTTCCGCACATAACTGCTGAATCCGGATCGCTACCGCATCTTTTGTTCGCATATTTTTCTCTACCCTTCAAAAATATTATTGTCTGATACCGTTCAGTTTTCTGCTCCCCGAAAAAGTGCGATAGCCGCACTTTCAAACGATTCCATACCGCCCTAAATACCAGAAACTTCCCCATGACCCCGACATTATTCAAAGCGAATCAAATTTTCATTTTGTAAATGGCGGGGGCGTGGGGGAAGTTCAGGGAGGTGAGGGAGGTTTGGAGGGTAGGTGACAGATTTTGCAACGCAAAATCTTGTCAATAGCGGCTTTGCCGCGTTAAGCCCGTCTTTCAAGGGGGTCCCTCTCCCTCCAAGGTCTTTCCCTCAAAACAACTTGTACTTCAAGCGGAGGTTGTCTGCAATCATCGCAATGAACTCGCTGTTGGTCGGCTTGCCCCTGCCTTGCTGAATCGTGTAGCCGAAATAACTGTTCAAAGTGTCCACATCGCCGCGATCCCACGCAACCTCAATCGCGTGGCGGATTGCACGTTCCACGCGGCTGGTTGTCGTGCTGTACTTCTTTGCAACCGACGGGTAAAGCACCTTTGTCACCGAATTGATGATGTCGCTGTCCTGTACCGTCAGCAGAATTGCCGTCCGCAGGTACTGATACCCCTTGATATGCGCGGGAACACCGATCTGGTGAATGATCTGCGTCACCTGCGACTCAATGTCGGGCGTTTTCTCCTCGGTTTTCATGACCGCCACAGAAGCTTCGCGGCTTCGTCTTGACAGAATGCTCTGAATGTGCTCGCAAAGGCTGTTTAGGTTGACCGGCTTCAGCAGGCACAGTTCCGCGCCTGCTTCGGTTGCCTGAATGAACAGGTTCTGGTTCGACACCGACGATATAATAATGAAGATCGGCGTGCCGTCTTTGCCGATGCCCGCGCTCTGGCAGCTTCGTAGGACACCGATGCCGTCGAGCTTTGACAGCCAGACGTCCATCAGCACCACGTCGGGGCGATTCCGGTTGATCTTCTGCAACGCTTCCTCGCCGTTCACCGCCTCGTCCACGTTTCTGTATCCCATCCGAACCAGTCCCTCGCGCAGATTTGCGCGGCTTGCAGGGCTTTCGTCGGCAATCAACAGCTTTGTAGTGTACTCCATATTCTTTTCCTCCGTATCGGTTTGTTGTCATTTTCTGTACAGTAATATTTTACCATATTTTGTAAGAATTTGCAAGTACTTTTCCTAAAAAATGGTATACAAAAATAACGGCGAAAAGATGTGCACTTTTTACAATTTTTTCCTTTATTTGCTTGCTTTGGAATGTTTGCAGGGCTCTTTGAAGAAATCGGTAAGATCCATTTCCCATCTTCCTTGCGCGTTTCGCTCAAATCCGACGGCTTTGATGAGCGTCTCATTTTCAAATTCCGCGTCAAAAAATGCGCGGTGGACGCCGCAAAGGTCGATAAAATTCAGAGCGGCTCGTCCCATGACGAACAGCGGCTCGAATTCGGGCGTTCCGAGAGGGGCGAAGTCGACGATTCTGCCGCCGTCCGGTCCCATGGTGAACTGGCAGATGCCGCGCAGGTCGCCGTCTACCAATGCCTGATAGGCGAGCATTTCGGTTTTGAACGGGACTCCGCATCTCGCGCAGAGTGCTTCCTGCTCGGCTTTCGTTTGTATCGGCAATACTTCCAGCATAGGTGCTTCCTTTCTATTATAAGATATAAGAGCTGTAAGACCTTGGGACTCTGTCCCAAGCCCTAAGACCTCGGGGCTTTGCCCCGAACCCTACTTGAAAACTTCTTAAAATGAAGTTAAAATTGGATTGCTTGCAATCCAATTTCAAGACTTTCAAGAACTTTAACGAAGGGGATTTTGCCCCTTTCTTTGGTCGTACAAATTTTGGTGTAGCCATGTTCCATGCTACAAGTTCCGGCTGCTAAGGCTTGTGCTCTCTCCGCTACCGGATAGAAAAAGTTCAAGTTAGTTAATGACTGAAGCGGAACGAACTGTGTGTCGTTCCGTATCGGTTGAATGTAACCTTGCAACGAGTAGGTTCGCGTCAGTCTTTCTCCTGCACCAAATATTGAACCTCTTCGGGGGTCAGGTCGCGCCACTTTCCGGTGGGGAGGTCTGTCAGGGTAAGAGAACCGATGGCGATGCGGGTCAGCTCGGTCACGCGCAGACCGACGGCTTCGCACATCCGTCGGATCTGTCGGTTTCTGCCCTCGTGCAGTTCCATTTCCAAAACGGCGTTGTCAAGGCGGCGCACGCCGACGGGGAGCAGGCGGTAGCCGTCCAGTACCATAGGGGCGCGGAGGGCTTCCAGTTGCGCGTTGGTGGGGGCTGGGGAGACGGTCACGCGGTAGCGTTTGGCGATTTCATGGCGCGGGTGGGTCAGGTGATTGGCGAACGCGCCGTCGTCGGTCAGGAGCAGAAGTCCGTCCGAATCCATATCGAGCCGCCCGACGGGGTAGAGGCGGGTATCGGTGATCCGAACCAGCTCGGTCACGTTCCGCCGTCCCTTTTCGTCCTTTGCCGTGCAGACATAGCCGCGCGGTTTATTGAGAAGGATATAGCGGTAGGGCTTGTCCGCGCGGGGGAGAATGGGCTTGCCGTTCCACTCCACGCGGTCAGTCCCGGGAATCACGCGATCCCCGAGGACGGCGCGGCATCCGTTGACTCGCACGTGCCCCGCGAGGATTTCCGCCTCGGCGGCGCGACGGGAAAGGACGCCGCAGTCCGAAAAATATTTTTGCAGTCTGATGTCTTCCGTCATGGTTTCATTCCTATTTGTTTCTTTTGAAAATTCCGCAGAGCCACGCGAAAAAGCCGCGTTTTTGCAACGGTTTGCGGTCTGCTTTTTCTCCCGTGACAAGCGGGACGCGCCCGATTTCCTCCTGTTTGCCGTCACCGTCGAGGTCGCAGGTGAAAACGGCATAGCCAACCTCCCGGTCGGGGGGGACGGGGGCATAGAGAAAGTGCGGGGCTTCGATGGTACAGTTCAGCGGCGCGTGACCGATCGGAAGTGCGACGGTCAGGTCGGCGGCATAGCGCAGGGCAACCGAATCTACCGTTCCGCCCGTAACGGGCAGGTCGCAGGCGCGGTCTCCCGTGCCGCACAGCGTGACGCTTCGATAGCGTGTAAAGCCGTAGTCCAGCATGGCGGCATGGTCGCGCCAATCGTCGGGTGCATTCAGCGTTACGGCAATGAGCGTGACCCCGTTCCGCTCGGCGGCGGAGACCAGACAGCGCCCGCTCCGTTTGGTAAAGCCGGTTTTGACCCCGATTGCGCCGCTGTAGGATCGCAGAAGGCGGTTGTGGTTGACGAGCAGGCGCGCGTCGGGATTGTCACCCTGCGGGATCGTTGCCTTGACCGTTCCCACGATTTTGCGGATCAGCGGGTCGGCAAGCGCCGCGCGGGTGACGGTTGCCAGTTCGCGCGCCGTGGTGTAGTGTTCCTCGTTATCCAGACCGTGCGGGTTGCAGAAATGCGTGTCGGTCAGTCCCAACTTTTCCGCCTCGGCGTTCATGAGGTCGGCAAAACCCGCAATGCTCCCGCCGATGTCGATGGCGATTGCTGCCGCGGCGTCGTTTGCCGACTGCAACAGCAGGGCATACAGCAGGTCGCAAAGCGTCAGTTTCTCGCCCTCGGCAAGGTAGACCGAAGAACCTTCCACGCCAACCGCTTCGCGCGGTATGCAGATCACGCGATCCGGTTCGGCATTTGCAAGCGCCGTCAGTGCGGTCATGATCTTGGTTGTGCTTGCCATCGGGAGTCGCTTGTCTGCATTCTTTTCATAGCACACAAGGCCGTGCCCGGCATCCATCAGCACCGCGCTTTCCGCCGAAACGGTTGGCGGGCTGACGTTTCCGGTCTGCTCCGCCGCGACGGAAAGCGGGAAAAGGGAGAGAGACAGGGTCATGACAAGCAGAACGGCAAGGACTTTTTTGCACATGATAAAACCTCCGGAAAAACATACTGATTCATTCATGTATATTTTTCCGGAGTTCGTTTTATGTCTTGCGGAATCAGTTTTCGTTGCGCGCGGCGTCTACGTCGTCAAACAGTTCCTTGAGTTTGCCGACCACCTCAGGCGCACGGTTGAGAATTTCCGCAATCTGTTCCAGCGGACCGACCTCTTCAGGACCTGTAACCGGAAGCATTTCCACTTTGCCGTCCGGATAGGTGACAAGGAAGCCGATGGGGTTAACGGTCACACCCGTTCCGCCCGCGCCGCCGAAGTTCTTGCGCATCTTTTCCTGCTTTGCGGGGAGATCCAGACCGCCAGACGCGAAGCCGAGCGAGACTTTGGAGAAGGGGATGATGGTAACGCCGTTGTCAAGTTTGATCGGCTGACCCGTTACGGTGTCCGCGTCCATGATTTCGCGGATCTGTTGCATAGAATTGTGGATCATCTGCTTGATAGAGCTTTCGTTTTCCATGATAATTGTATCCTTTCACATCTGAGATGATTTTTGATTGGCTTTTTTGGCTTTCCGTTCGGCTTTGCGCCGGATTCGACGGATTGCTTTCTTCTGTGCTTTTTCCTTTTCCTCGGTGTAGTGCCCCCGCATTGCCATTGCGATGCGCAGAGCCGACCACAGGCGAACCGACAGCACAAGATCAATGTCCGCGCCCGCGTCACCGCCTGCAAAATCCGGGCGGATGTCCACCTCGCCGCGGTAGTGCTCGATCGGGAGGAAATGTTCGTCCATCCAGTTCAGGAGAAGAGACGCGCTTGCGGTGACGCTGCCCCAGATCAGCGCGGTCTGCGCCGCGTTGTCGGTTGCCACCACAATCTGCATCCGCAGGGTGCGGAGACGGAGCTTCCCGTTTGCCACGCGGTAGAAGTCCTTGAGCAGGGCAAGGATCATCGAAAGATTCTCCGGCAGGTTGGGCTTTGGGCGATTCGCGGTTTCAGCCGCTTTTTTCTGCTTCTTCAACCGCTTTTTTTCTGCCCGCCTGATTGCTTTTTTCTGTCGCCGCAACTCGCGCGCCAGTGCCCGGTTCGGATTCCGGCAGAAGCGTTTCGGCTCGACCGATCCGTCATCGCGCGGGTACAGGCGGAAACGCAATCCGAGAACCCGCAGGCTGACCCATACGTCCTCGCGGCAGGTCACGCGCAGGCGCGCCATGCCGAACAGCAGAAGCAGGAGAAGCAACAGAAGAACACCGCCGACCGCAATCAGTGCGATCAACCATCCGCTCATGCCATCACGCTCCTTCCGGACGGTCGCCGTCGGCGTTTCCGTCCTCAAAAATCACATTGCCGTCGTCGTCCTCCTCAACGGGACGGTAGTCCTGTGCGTCGGGGGAAAGCGGTTCGTCGCTGTCGGGCAGATTCTCGCTTCCGAGATCCATTTCGATCTGTTCGGCGTTTTCCGCCTGACTTTGCGCCGCCGCCGAGACGCTGAGCGCTTCGGTCTGCGGCAACTCGTCCAGAGAGTTGATGCCGAACACCCGCAGGAATTTATCGGTTGTAACATAGAGCATCGGTCGTCCCGGGGCTTCCAGTCGCCCGGCGGCTTCGATCAGCCCCTTGTCGATCAGAGAGGTGACCGCATAGGAACTGTCCACGCCGCGCACATCGTCCACAAAGGTTCGCGTTACGGGCTGATTGTAGGCGACCACCGCCAACGCTTCCATCGTGGAAGCGGAAAGGTTTCCGCCCCGGCGGATGCCGAGCGCTTCGCGGATGTAGGGGGCGTACTTTTCCTTGGTTGCCAGTTGGCAGGCGGTGGGGTATTGCAGAAGCTGAATTCCGTGGAAGGTGTCCTCGGCTTCGAATTTCTTCCCGATCTCCCGCACCATTGCGCGCACGTCCTTGACCGTCAGGGAAAGCACCTCCGCCAACTTGTCGTAGCGCATCGGATGACCCGCCGCGAAGAGGATGGCTTCAATTGCCTGCTCAACCTCCTGCGCGCTGCCAAGCGGTTCGAGCACCGGTTCGGTCTGCTTTTTTTCTTCCATAATATATTACTGTCCCTCCTCGGTATGCTTGTCGCGATCCATGCGGACTGCTTCCTTTGCCATATGATCGACAATCTCGTTCATATCCAACCCGAGGTCGTCGAGCATATCCTCGTCCTCTTCGGAAAGGCGATCTTCCAGCATTGCCTCCACGCGTTCTTCCGCGTCAAGGTCGCTGTCGTCGGCGGGGAGCGCTTCCTCACGCGGCAACAGGTCGTCCGCGTTCTCTCCGAGCCTTGCGGCTTCCTCTGCGGCAAGCCTGCGTTCCTCGGCGCGTCTGGCGCGTTCTTCCGCCCGCAACCGCTTCTTTTCCTCGAGTTTCCGCTCGCGGATGATGCGGCGCTGTTCGCGGTGCATTTCCGCTTTGGAAGAGAGGGGAATCGGATCTTTGGAGAGTGCCAGAGACGGGCTCTTTTTGCGCTCTTCTTCCTCTTCCTCAGGTGTTTTTTCGTTGACCGAGAAGCAGGTGTTTGTTCCGTGCACCGCGTCGAGGTACTCGCCATCGTCGATCAGAATTCTGCGCACCTTCACCAGTTCCAGAATGCCGAGGAAAATGGCAATCAGATCGGGAAGCGAGACGGCGTCCGAGAGCAATTCCTTCATGCTCGTTTCCTTTTTCTTCTCCATGTGGTGGA
>URHR01000007.1 GCA_900547725.1 uncultured Eubacteriales bacterium | reverse complement strand
GCTACGAATTCCGGCTGCTCCGAGCCAAATCCCGACCAGCGGGATTTGTGCGGCTGTCGCCTCTCTCCGCTACCGGATAGAAATGGTTCAGAAGACCTCGGGGCGCCTCCCCGAACCCTGCTTGAAAACTTCTTGAAATGAAGTTTTCAAGCAGGGTTTGGGACAGAGTCCCAAGGTCTTACCCCCGGTCAAACCGCTCCCCCGTCCGTGCGGGAACGTCCGCACCGTTGCTCATCTCGGTTATGCGGCGGCAAAGGGCGGCAGAGCGCTCGGCGGGAACAGCAAACCGAAGCGTAACCCGATCGGCAAAATCAGTGCCGTCCACGGGAGCGCCGAACTTCGGCAATTCCGCAAGATAGCGCTGATAGTTGGCATAGGAGCAGACCAAACGGAACTCCTCAAAGCGCGTGTAGGTCACAATCCCCGCCGCTTCAACCGCCATCCGCGCCGCAGTCGAGTAAGCCCGTACCAGACCGCCCGCGCCGAGCAGGATGCCGCCGAAATACCGCGTGGTCACAATCACCGCATTGCTCACGCCCGACTTTCGCAAAACGTCAAGCGTCGGTATCCCCGCGCTCCCCTGCGGCTCGCCGTCATCCGAACAGCGGACAATGATATCCCCCGCCATCCGATAGCCCCACACATTGTGCCGCGCGTCAGCAAACTCGGCTTTCTTCCGCCTGATATAGTCCTGCGCCGCCGCTTCGTCCGAAACAGGGCAGACGTGCGCAATAAAAACCGACTTTTTTTCCTCAAATTCCGCCTCGGCTTCGCGACCGAGCGTTGTCAGAGCGTCATTCATCGGCTTCCACCCACGACGGGTCGTATTTGCGGTACATCCCGCGCGTTTTCGCGTCCACAACCGCAGTCACCGTCATCGCCTCGTCGCCGTAGTCAACATTCTCCACCACCGCCTGCGCGTAAAGACGGCTCAATACTCCCGCCTCCGCGTTCGGAATCACAAAGACCACCCGTTTTTTGCCCTCGTGAATCAGATCCTGTAATTCGCCGAGCATCAGATCAATTCCCTGCCCCGTCGCGGCGGAAATGCAGACCGTGCGGCGGTTTTCCGCATAGGTTCCGATCGCACGGAAACTCTCGGCAGCACCCTTGTCGCACTTGTTGAACACATAAAGCGTCGGCTTGCCCGACGCGCCAAGCTCTTCGAGAAGCGCCTCGGTCGTCTCCAGCTGCGCGCGGTATTCGGGGTCGGACGCGTCCACAACCACCGCCAGAACGTCCGCCGATACCGCCTCTTCCAAAGTCGAACGGAACGCGTGCACCAGATGGTGCGGCAGTTTGCGGATGAAACCGACCGTATCGGTCAGAAGCACATCGGTTCCGTCCGGCAACTCCAGCTTGCGCGTGGTCGGATCAAGCGTGGCAAACAGCTTGTCCTCGGCAAGAATGCCCGCGTCGGTCAGACGGTTGAGCAATGTCGACTTGCCCGCGTTGGTGTAACCGACAATTGCAACCTTAGACAACCCGCTCCGATCCCGCGCCGCGCGAATGGTTCGCCGACTGCGCTCCAATGCTTCCAACTCGGCTTCCAGCGCGGCGATTCTGCGCTTCATGTGGCGGCGGTCGGATTCCAGTTTCGATTCGCCCGGTCCGCGCGTTCCGATGCCGCCGCCCAGACGGGACAGTTCCGCCCCCTTGCCGATCAGGCGCGGCGCGGTGTATTTCAGCTGCGCCAGCTCCACCTGCAGTTTTCCCTCGCCCGTCACGGCGTGGAGCGCGAAAATGTCGAGAATCAGCATGGAGCGGTCAATCACCCGCACCTCATCGCCGATCCCGTCCTCCAGATTCCGGATCTGCGCGGGCGAAAGTTCGGTATCGAATATAACCAGGTCGATCCCGCAACGCGCGCAAAGGTCGCGGATCTCCGCCACCTTGCCGCTTCCCACGCAAGTGCGCGGGTCGGGATGATCCTTGTTCTGCACAACCTTTGCAAAACAGCTTCCGCCCGCCGTTTCCAACAGGCGCTCCAACTCGTCAAGGCTTTTTTCGGTCTCCTCCGGGTCACCCTCGGGCAGGCAGAGCCCAACCAGAATCGCCTGCGTGACCGCAATATGATTTTGTTCTGTCATGAAGCTACCTCCTTTGATAGAGAAAGGGCAAGCCGTTTTTGCAGCTTGCCCGAACAATCACTTCTGGAAGGAAGCGATTCTCTTCTTGAACTTATCCACGCGACCGCCCGCATCAACGAATTTCTGCTTTCCGGTGAAGAAGGGGTGGCACTTGGAGCAGATATCAACTCTGATTTCTCCGCCCTTGGTGGATCTGGTCTCAACGACCTCGCCGCAAGCGCACCGAATGGTGCATTTTTCGTAGTTGGGATGGATTCCGTTTTTCATGACAGTTTACCTCTTTCGTTTGATTTGATGTTCTTTGACATCATTCCGCAAGAACAAGCCGCCGTCGGCGGCACACAACAGATATTATAGCATACTTTTTCCCGGATTGCAAGAGGTTTCCGCATTTTTTTCGCGAATTTCCGCGATTTTTTATCGGAAAATCAGCTGTTGCGGGAGCATTTCTCCGCATCGATCGCCAGAACCACCATCAGAGCGCACAGTGCGTGGTTTGGGTCGGCAACGTCGATCACATAGGTATCGGACCAACGGAAAAGCTGTTTGGATATCGTAGCCACCCGCGCGCCGCGCGCAGAACGGATGTCATAATCCCATTCGAACCAGTCGCCCTCCACCTGCCAGCCGTTGCAGTCCAGATCGAAAACCGGACGGAAGAAGGAAAACCGCTTGCGGACGCACCCCATGTAACGATCCCCGAGATACATCTCGAATTTCGGCAGGAAGGTCAGAACCCGCTCCCGCACCGTGCCGACCGCATAGCCCCGCGCGTCGTAAATTTTCAAAAGATGCCCCCACGACAACTGCCCGCGAACCGTGTAAACCGTGTTTCCCCACTCATCGTAAATATCGTAGCTGTCAAACCACGAAAAGATCCGCTGACGGAATAACAGTTTCATGCAAACTTCTCCTTCCTATAGAAACAGAGTCCCCTCGTCGGCGCTCCGACAGGGGGATTTCGTTCCGCAGCAGGTAACGGCGGAAGGATTACTCCACATCCCGCCGCCCCTGCAGGGCACGGAAGAGGGTGACTTCATCGGCATATTCAAGGTCTCCGCCAACGGGAACACCGTAGGCAAGCCTTGTCACACGCACGCCGAGCGGCTTCAAAAGGCGCGAAAGGTACATTGCGGTTGCCTCCCCTTCCACATTCGGGTCGGTTGCCACAATGACTTCCTCCACGTCGCCTTTTCCCACGCGCTCCAACAGCTCTTTGATCTTCAGCTTGTCCGGCGTAACCCCGTTCATCGGGGAAATCAGCCCGTGCAGGACGTGATACACGCCGCGGTATTCGCGCACCCGCTCCATTGCCAGTACCGCGCGCACGTCGGTCACCACGCAGACCGTGGAACGGTCGCGGTTTTCGTCGGCGCAGATCGGGCAGACCTCGCGGTCGGTCAGGTTCTGACAGATCGGGCAGAGATGAATTTTCCGTTTGGCATCGAGAATCGCGGCGGCAAAGGCTTCCGCGTCGGCATCGGTCCAATCCAGAACCGAAAACGCCATGCGCATGGCGCTTTTTCTGCCGACCCCGTTCAGTCTGCCGAACTGCTCCGCCAGATTCTGGAGGGATTCAATGTATTCCGCCATGTCCTCACATCAGTCCCGGGATATTCGGCAGGTTGACCTGTCCCGTGATGCGGTTCAGCTCGTCGGCGTTGGTGGTGTCCACGCGCTTGATTGCCTCGTTGACCGCCGCAACCAGAATATCCGACAGCGTTTCGATGTCGTCCGGGTCGACAATCTCGGGCTTGAGGTCGATTGCAAGAATCTCCCGCTTGCCGTTGATCTTCACGTTGACCACACCGCCGCCGGCGGAAATATCGTATTCCCGTGCGTCGAGTTCCTCCTGCTTCTGCGCAACTTCTTCCTGCGCCTTCTGCACCTGACGCATCAGCGCCTGCATATTCTGCGGGCCACCGCCCAGTCCCTTCGGAATGTTTGCTCTCATGGTAAATTCTCCTTTATATTGATCCTTTCCGGATTCGTCTTTCTTCATTCTTCATCCGCCGCCGCGATGATTTCATCCAGCACCGAAGCCTGCGTTTTTCCTTTGACTTCCAGCAGCAATTGACTGTCGGGAACATCCTTGCCTGCCGTGGCGATCAGCGCCGCGCGCAGCTTTTCCCGTCCGCCGCCCTTTTCGGTCATGTTCTTTGCAAAATCCGAGGGAAACCGAACGATAAAATCGCCCCCGTCGGTCGTATATGCTTCCGCGTTCCGACAGAAAGACGACAGCATCGGGTCGCTCTGCGCCACGCGTTCGATCAGCTCCCGCCATGCGCGGAAGGGCTTAAGAACCCGCTTTCCGTCGTTTTCGGCGACAGTTTTCCCGGATGCCGCTGTCGGCGAGGATTTTTGCGGGGCAACAGGCTTCGTCGCCTGCCCCGGCGCAGGCTCTTGCACCGTCTCCGCCGCGGGGGACGGCACTGCAACGCCGCCGAGCGCCACGCGATCCTCCAGTTTTGCGATGCGGGAGAGAAGCGCCTCGTTGGAGGTGTCCATCGCCTCATCGCACATTCTCGTCAGCGTCAGCTCCGCAACAATCCGCTTGACCGCATTCGCCTTCTGCATGGCAAACAGCGCGTCCTCAAGCAGTTTACAGTGGTAAAGCAGGGTTTCGCGGGGGAATTTTCCGGCCGCCGCGCGCAATTGTTCCTCTTCGCTGTCGGTCAGATCGAGGTATGCCCCCGCCCGCGCGGTCGCTTTGACAACCAGCATATCCCGCCACAGCGAAATCAGATCCTGCCAGAACACAATCAGATCCTTTGACGAGCGAACCACCTCGTCCACCTGCGCAAACAGGCTGTCGTAGTCGCGCTCCGCGATTGCCTGCGCGGTGCGGAGCATCGCGTCCCGTCCCGTCATACCGACCGCGTCGGTCACGACCTGCGGCGTGATCTTACAATGATAGCCCGCGCAGAGTTCAAGCAGACTGATGGCGTCGCGCATTCCGCCCTGCGCCAGTTTGGCGAGCATCCGCGCGGCTTCCGATTCCAGTCCGATCTTCTCCTGCTCCGCGATATAAGTCAGCCGCCCCGTCAGCGCGTCGAGCGAAATCCGTCGGAAATCGAACCGCTGACAGCGGGAAATGATGGTTGCGGGCAGTTTCTGCAACTCGGTGGTTGCCAGAATGAACACAACGTGCTCAGGCGGCTCTTCCAACGTTTTGAGCAGGGCGTTGAACGCGCTGACCGACAGCATATGCACCTCGTCGATGATATACACGCGGTAGCGGAGCGACGACGGCGCATAGACCACCTCGTCGCGGATGTCGCGGATGTTGTCCACGCCGTTGTTGGACGCCGCGTCCATCTCCAGCACATCGGTCGCACTGCCGTCCTCAATCGCGCGGCAGGCGGCGCACGTTCCGCACGGGCTTCCGTTTACGGGATGCTCGCAGTTGACCGCCTTGGCAAGAATCTTCGCGCAGGTCGTTTTTCCCGTCCCGCGCGAACCGCAGAACAGATAAGCATGGCTGAATGCCCGATGTTCCGTCTCGTATTTCAAGACAGAGGTCACCTGCTCCTGTCCGCAGACATCGTCAAAGGTTTTCGGTCGCCACTTCCGGTAAAGCGCTTGGTGCATTCCGTCACTCCTCCCGCAACAAAAAACGCCGCAATGCAAAATTCCCTTGGGAATCGGCACGCGGTCGGCAAATTCTGCAACAAAATGACGGCACCGGACTGCAAAACAAGACCATACACCTCAAAATCGAAAGTCACCTCCGCGCGAGCTTCGTTGCCTCTGCTCAAAACAGGCTTCCTCGCGGCACATCGGGTTGACTGCTTAATGCTGCTTGGTTCCCCACCTGACATGATTCACAGCTTCCGATTGCGCAAGACCCATTTCTCAACACAGCGACAACGCTTCATTCGCCAAGGATCGTCCCTCAGAAGAGGAATCCACCCCTGCTACAGCGGATTTCAGGTTCAGGGCTCCGCTACTCCCCCGGCTGGTATGGCCTCGTTTTACAGTCTGATACCGTACGTTTCTATTATACCAGATTTTTTCCCGTTTTGCAAGAGGTTTTCGAAAAAAAGTCCTGCAATCCACATATTTTCGCAGGCAGGTCGGAAAATCTGCCTCTTCCGACCTGCCTGCAACTTGTTCCGGACTTGTTCCGCGACTTGTTCCGCGACTTGTTCCGCGACTTGTTCCGGACTTGTTCCGTGCGATTATTCCTCCCGATACCGCATCAGCGCAGAGAGCATTTGCGCCGCCTGCGCGCGGGTCACGGTGTCGGCGGGGGTGATACGGTCGCCCGTGGGGGTCAGGATACCGACCGCGCTGAGCGAATAGATGGCGTCCGCCGCCCAGACGGGAATCTCGCTCTGATCCGCAAAGGTCGGAATCACCGCCGCCTTGCCGGGGGCTGTGATACGGTCGAGGATGACCGCCGCCTGCGCTCGGGTCAGCGCGTCGTCCGGCAGGAAGCAAAGCTGTCCGTCCTTCTGACTGCCCGTGATATAGCCGAGCCGATACGCCGCCGCGACATAGCCCTTCATGCTCGCGGGAATCTCCGCATCATCCGCAAACACGGTCTTTTCGCATTCGGGAACGCCCGTGATTCCCGCGGCATTCATCGCCATGACCAGAAATTCCGCGCGGTTGACCGTGCGTTCGGGGTAGAAATAGTAGTTCTCCCCCACCTGCGAACCGCTCATAATCGCTTTTTCGGTCACGGTCAGCGCCGCGCCCTCTTCGCGTGAACCTTTCATATCCGCATAGGTGACCGAAGTTCCGAGGCGGTCGACCGTCAGCGAAACCTTTGCGGAGGCACTGTAATTACCGTAGCGATCCCGCGCAACATAGGAGAACGCGTCAGTTCCCACATACTCCGCAAACGGGCGGTAAACATAGCTTCCCGTTTTCGCGTCGGTCAGCTCCAGCGAGCCGTTCTGCGGATAGGAGACCACCTCAAAGGAAATCGCGTCGCCCTCGGGATCATTGGCGCTGAGCGTTCCGTAAGCCGCCAGACCCTTATAGGTTTTCAGCTTCAGGGAGAGCACGGGTGCCATGGCAACCGTGGGCGCGCCGTTCTTTTCGTCCGCCATCAGAATGGAGCAGGTCATGCCGCATTCCGCGCCGTTGACCGCAAATCGGAACGCGGAGGTCACCAGATCCTCCCGCGCGGGATGGAAACAGAGCTGATCCAGATGTTCGCCCGAAAGCGTCTGCCCCGCCGCCACACGGGAAGAGCCGAGCAGCAGTTCGCCGTCGGTCACGGGCGGGAGCGTGAGAACCGTCAGATACCGAACCTCGGAGAGATTCATGCCGCGCTCCACCGCGTCCTTCGTAAAGACCAAGTCGTTCCCTTTCATGGTATACAGCGCCAGATCCGTGCGCGCGCTGAGCACTTCCGTGCCGTGCGAAAAGATCTTCGCATCCGCCCCGCCCGATTCTTCGGCGCAAACGGGCAACGCCGCAATCGCGCCGATCAGCATTGCCGCGCAGAGCAATCCCGCCAGCCGTTTCCGAATTCCCGATTTCATGTTTTTTACCGCCTTTCCGTCATTTGATGTTCCATTGTATGCGGGCGGAAAGAAAAACAGAACCGAACGGGCGGTTCTGTTTGATGTCGGCTTTTCAGAATAAAATCAGTTCATATTCTGCGTTTTCAGACGTTTTCCGCTGTCTTCCGGCGTTTTTTGTCAGAATCCGCTATCTTTGAATGTCAAAAATGCGGAAATTGCCGTTTTCTTCCTTCGTCAGCGTCAGGTATTCGGGGCGCACGGCATCGCTACCGACATCGCGGCGGTACGTCCCGTTGTTCCGGTGAATCCTGTATTCCAGCCGATAGGTCACACGCAAAGCGCCGTTTGCCGTCTCCTCGCCGACCCGCGTCACCTTCATTTCATACACCATTTGTTGGGCAAAATCGGGAATCGGAATTCCGTTTGCATCCCGGGCAAGCAGGGCGCGCAGTCCCTCCGGGTTTCCGTCAATCAGGCAGTCGAAATAGTTCCACAGCACCTCCCACTCGGGATTTGCCGACACCTCTTCTCGCGATAATGCTTCCGTCGAGCCGTAGTTCGCGTCGCAGAAGTAGAACTGCCTGTCCAGATCGGTATAGATTGCGGCGGTGCGGATATCCCCCTCATAGGGCAGATAGAAGCGGAGCGTTCCGGCATCGCCCTGCGAAGGTTGCGCAGGCTCGTCCTTCGGGAGCAGAACCGACAGAAGCACAACCGTCAGAATCGCGAGCAAAACGACCCCGCCGCAGACAAGCAGCGCGATTTGTAACCTTTTGTTTTTCCGCATCTTACCCCAATTCCTTTCTCACAGCAATTGTCTCCGCGCGCGGACTGCCCTGTTCTCTCTTGCGCGCCCTCGTTTTCTCCCCGTAATTCACGTCATCACCTCCGGATTCTCTCCCCGTCATTATACACGATTTTTCCGCTCCTGTCAACCGATTTGCGGCGGCTTCACAAAAACTTTCAAAAAAATGGGGAAAATCTTCTTGTACTTTCTCCCACAATGTGCTATAATATAAAGAAGTCAGCAACCGAACAGGGAGGATCGCGATATGAAATATTTTGTACTGATTCCCGACGGCATGGCGGATGAAAAAATTCCCGCGCTCGGAAACCGGACGCCGATGGAAGCCGCAGAAAAGCCGATGATGGACCGTCTTGCCAAGGACGCATTGGTGGGAACCGTTTCCAATGTTCCTGAGGGCATGGTTCCGGAAAGCGACACCGCAAACATGGCGATCCTCTCTTTCAATCCGCGCATCTACTCCAAGGGGCGCTCCCCGTTGGAGGCGGTGAGCATGGGTCTTGAAATGTCGCCCGATGACACCGCCTACCGTTGCAATGTGGTCACGCTCTCCGATGAGGGCGAGGACTACGACGACAAAATCATGCTCGACCACAGCGCCGACGAAATTTCCACCCCCGAGGCAGCCGAACTGATTGCCGCGCTGGAGGAAAAACTCGGCAACGATACACGGCGGTTCTACCCCGGCGTCAGCTACCGCCACTGCCTGATGATCCGCGGCGGCAACGATACCTATCCCTTTATGCGCCCGCACGATATTCTCGGCAAAAGGATCGGAGAATACCTGCCGAAACGCGGGGACGGCGGCGGAGAATTCTACGACCTGATGCGTGAAAGCTTTGAGATTCTGAATCATCATCCCGTGAACGAGGCGCGGCGGGCGCGCGGACTGAAGCCCGCAAACTCGGCATGGCTCTGGAGTCCCGGAAAAAAGCCGCAACTGCCCGATTTCGGCAAACGGTGGGGTCTGCGCGGCGCGGTCATTTCCGCCGTGGATCTCATCAAGGGCATCGGGCTTTGCGCGGGCATGAAATCGATTGACGTGGAAGGCGCGACGGGAAACGTTCACACCAACTACCGCGGCAAGGCGGAAGCGGCAATCGGCGCGTTCCGCGACGGCTACGACTATGTATATGTCCATGTGGAAGCCCCCGACGAGTGCGGACACCGCGCGGAAACCGAAAACAAGGTACTGTCGGTGGAAAAGATCGACGCGGAGATTCTCCGCCCCGTGTTTGACTATCTCTCGGGGACGGGCGAGGACTTCCGCGTGATGGTTCTGCCCGACCACCCGACCCCCGTGCGGCTGCGCACACATACGTCCCTGCCCGTTCCGTTCTTCATCTGGTCCTCCGACAAGCGGCGCGACGGCGCGGAGCGCTTTACCGAAGAAACGGCGGCAAAAAAGCAGTTCTATCTCCCCTATGGGTATCGTCTGATGGATCTGCTCCTGAATCCCGACAGTGAGGTGAACACGCATGAATGAAGAAATGCCGGTAACGCCCGAAACGCCCCAAACATCCGACACGTCCCAAACGCCCGAAACGCCGGACGCCCCCGAAACGCCCGAAGTTCCGCCGAAAAAGCGGCGGACGGTCGGCGCGGTGCTGTTTGACTACGTGGAAATGTTCGCGTGGTCGGTTTTTGCGGTTCTCCTGATCTTTACGTTCGGCTTCCGCCTC
The DNA here is from genome assembly GCA_900547725.1 of uncultured Eubacteriales bacterium. GTDB lineage: Bacteria > Bacillota > Clostridia > Oscillospirales > CAG-272 > UMGS1865. The sequence continues at coordinate 35,971 of URHR01000007.1, read as the reverse complement.
TGTCAGGTGGACGGACAGTCGATGGAGAACTCGCTTCACAACGGCGAACGCCTGCTCCTGTTCAGCGCGGGCTACACCCCGCGGCAGGACGATATCGTTGTCTTTCATCTGACCGACCCCGAAAAGAATCTGGAAAAAACCTTGGTCAAGCGTGTCATCGCCACGGGCGGACAGACCGTGGAAATCAACACGCTGACCGGAAAGATCACCGTAGACGGCATCGAATATGCCGATGAACACAGCGTTCTGAAAAACCCCTCAACCGACATTGAGATCGGTCGGTACTACGCCTCGCTGTTCAGCTACGGCTACGACTGGGAAACCGGCATCTTCCGCGCAACCGTTCCCGACGGATATCTGTTCGTCATGGGAGACAACCGCAATAACTCCAAGGACAGCCGCAACCCGGACGTGGGATTCGTTGACGCGCGCTGCGTTCTGGGGCGCGCGGTTCTGCGGCTCTCCCCCTTCACCGTATTCCACTGAGGTACTGCCTATGCCATCCGAAAATATTCAATGGTTTCCCGGTCACATGGCGAAAACCCGCCGTCTGATTGCGGAAAACCTCGGAAACGTCGATCTTGTTCTGGAACTGCGCGACGCGCGGATTCCCTACAGCTCGGCAAATCCCGAAATTGCGAAGCTGTGCGGCGACAAGCCGCGCCTGCTTCTTCTGAACAAAGCCTCGCTCGCCGACCCCGCGCAGAACGCGGTCTGGCAGGCACAGCTTTGCGGCGCAAACACCCGCTGTATTCTCACCGACTGTACGAGCGGCGCGGGACTGAACCGACTTGCCCCCGCCGTGCGGGAACTGTGCGCCGAAAAGCTTGCCCGTTGGGAAGCCAAGGGGATGCAGGGCAAGCAATTGCGCGCGATGGTGGTGGGAATTCCGAACGTCGGAAAATCCTCGCTCATCAACCGCCTCTGCGGAAACAGGAAAGCGCGCGTCGAGGATCGCCCCGGCGTCACGCGCGACAAACAATGGGTCACAACCTCACAGGGAATCGACCTGCTGGATATGCCGGGGATTCTCTGGCCGAAGTTTGAAGAAAAACGGGTCGGGGAAAATCTGGCGCTGACGGGCGCGATTAAGGACGATATCCTCGACACCGAGGCGCTCGGAGTCCTGCTCTGCCGTAGAATGCGGGTGCTCTACCCCGCGCTGTTCTGCGAGCGTTACAAGCTGACGGAAATTCCGGAGGACATGAGCGACTACGACCTGTTTCTGACGGTCGGGCGCAAGCGCGGATGCCTGATTGCGGGCGGCGAGGTGAACACCGAGCGGGTGGCAAACCTGCTGCTTGACGAATTCCGCGGCGCAAAGATCGGCAGAATCACGCTCGACCGCGTGGAAAAACCGACAAAGGAGAACGGATATGGCTCAGCCGGAACAAACCATTGAAAACGAATTGCGCGCAGCGGGGTTTGGGGCAATCTGCGGCGTGGACGAAGCGGGACGCGGTCCTCTTTGCGGTCCTGTTGTGGCGGCTGCCTGCATTCTGCCCGAAGGCGTGATCCCCGAGGGGCTGAACGACTCCAAAAAGCTGACCGCCAAGCGGCGCGACGCGCTGTTTGACGAAATCAGGCGTGTGGCGGTGGCTTACTGCATCGCCGAGGCGAGCGTGGAGGAAATCAACGAGCTGAACATTCTCGAAGCCGATCTGCTTGCCATGCGCCGCGCGATTGCGGGCTTGCAGATTCCCGCCGACTATGCGCTGATCGACGGCAACATCGCGCGGGATTTTCCGATTCCCGCCCGCGCCGTCATCCACGGGGACGCAATCTCCGCATCCATTGCCGCCGCGTCGATTCTTGCCAAGGTCACGCGGGATCGCGAATGTCTGGAACTGGATCGCCTTTACCCGCAATACGGCATTGCCAAACACAAGGGCTACGGCACAAAAGCGCATATGGACGCCCTGCGGCAGTACGGGCCGTCCCCGATTCACAGAACCAAATTCATTCGGTTTCTTGACGATGAGAACCGCTGAACAAACCGTCGGAGATTACGGCGAGTCGGTCGCGGCGCGCTATCTGCGCAGGCACGGTTACCGCGTTACGGATCGGAATCTGCATATCGACCGACATGAAATCGACCTGATCGCGGTTCGCTTCGGCGTGATCGCGTTTGTAGAGGTCAAAACAAGAACCTACACGGAAGAAACCATCGGCGTCCTGCCGCCGCCGCGCCACGCAGTCAATGCCGACAAGCGGCGCTTTACACGGCAGGCGGCGCAGAAATACCTTGCCCTGCATCCCACATGGCGCAAGCCGCGCATGGATGTAATTGAGGTTCTGCTCTCCCCCGCCGACCCCGGAAAACGTCCGCGGGTGCGCAAAATCCGGCATCTCGCAGGCGCTTATTGAGGAAACACATTATGGAAAATTTATCTCTGTTTGATTTACATTGCGACACGGCGGGCGAAATGCTTGCCACGGGTCAGCCGCTCGGCGAAAACAGCCTTGCCGTCTCGCTTTCCAAGGCTGCGGCATTCCGCCAGTACGTGCAGGTCATGGCACTTTGGGCGAACAACCGTCTTTCCGACGCGGAGGGGTGGCAACAGGTTCGCCGCATGGCGCTGAACCTGAAAAACGATCCCGCCGTGGCAGACGGAACCGTTGGGCTGGCGACGGTCTGCCCCGAGCGTGCGGACGGCATCTCCCTTTTGCTCGGGCTTGAGGACGCGCGGGTGCTGGAACTGCACCCCGAGCGCGTGGACGAGTTGTTTGAAATGGGCGTTCGCATCTTCACGCCGCTCTGGCGCGGAGTGACCTGCATCGGCGGCGCGCACGATACCGACGAGGGGCTTTCCGACTTCGGAGAACTCGCGGTGCGGCGCGCATTGGAACTCGGTATGCTTCCCGACATCTCGCACGCGTCGGTTGCGTCGGCGGCCGAAATATTCGATCTTGCCGCCGAATACAGCCGCCCCGTTCTCGCCTCCCATTCGAACGCTTATGCCGTCACGCCCGTTTCGCGCAATCTGCGGGACGGACAGATTCGCGCAATCGTGAACTGCGGCGGCTTGATCGGGCTGAACCTTTACACGGCGTTCCTCGCTTCCGATCACCCTGCAACCGCAGAGGACGTCCTGCGCCATGCCGAACATTTTCTGTCGCTCGGCGCGGAACGCGCGCTTGCGCTCGGCTGTGATATGGACGGCGCGGATCTGCCGCAGGATCTGCGCGACCTTGCCGCGCTTCCCGTGCTTGCGGAATGTTTCCTGCGGCACAATTACCCCGAAACATTGGTTCGGAGCATCTTTTTCGACAACGCGTACCGCGTTCTCCGCGACGCGCTGAAGCCCACCCGATAACACGCAAAAGGAGACACACCATGCTTTACAAAAGCACCAGAAGCACTGCGGAGGCAAGTCTGACCTCCGCCGAGGTCATCAAGGAAGGACTTGCACCCGACGGCGGACTGTATGTCCCCGAGAGCATCCCGACCCTGACGCTCCCCGAGATCGAGCTGCTGAGCAAACAGTCCTATCCCGAGCGCGCCGCAGACATTCTCGCGCGTTTTCTGACCGACTACACGCACGAGGAATTGTCGGAGGACTGCTGCGCCGCGTACAGCCGGGAGCATTTTGTGGGCGGGGTCGCACCGCTGATCGGACTGCACACCGAATATCCCATGGCGGTTCTGGAACTGTGGCACGGTCCTACCGCAGCATTCAAAGACATGGCGCTCCAGATCATGCCGAGACTCCTTTCCCGCGCGCTGGTCAAAACGGGCGAAAAGAAAGACGCCATGATCCTTGTTGCCACCTCGGGCGACACGGGAAAGGCGGCGCTCGAGGGCTACCGCGACATTGACCGCGTGCGGATACTCGTCTTTTATCCGTCCGAAGGGGTCAGTCAGGTGCAGAAGCTGCAGATGGCAACCCAACAAGGCTCGAACGTGGAGGTCTGCGGCATCCGAGGCAACTTCGACGACGCACAGAACGGGGTCAAATCGATTCTCAACAGCCCCGAAATGGTCACCCGCGCCCGCGTGCGCGGTATCCTGTTCTCCAGCGCAAACTCCATCAACTGGGGCAGACTCGTTCCGCAGATCGTCTACTATGTCTCGGCGTACTGCGACCTCATCAACGCGGGCAAGTGCAAGCCCGGCTCGCGCTTCAATGTCTGCGTTCCCACGGGGAACTTCGGCAACATTTTTGCGGCGTACCTCGCAAAGCAGATGGGGCTTCCCATCGCAAAGCTGATCTGCGCATCAAACGCCAACAATGTTCTGACCGATTTCCTGCGCACGGGAACTTACGACCGCAACCGCGACTTCCATATGACCGTCTCCCCCTCGATGGATATTCTGATCTCGAGCAATCTGGAACGTCTGCTCTACTTTATCGCGGGAAGCAAAAAAACGGCGGAATGGATGCGGGAGCTGAAGGAAACCGGCAAATATACGGTGGACGCGGATACCTTCCGCGAAATCCGCAAGCATTTCGTCGGCTATTACACGAACGAAGAGGACACCATCGCAACCATCCGCCGGACATGGCGGGACGGCGACTACCTCGCAGATCCGCACACTGCAGTTGCAATTCATGCGGCAAAAGCCTACATGAGCGAATTCACCGACGGCATCCCGATGGTTGTGGATTCCACCGCAAGCCCCTTCAAATTTGCGGGAACGGTTTATCGCGCGCTGACGGGCGAAAACGCGGCTTCGGACGCGGACGCGCTCAATCAGCTTGCCGCCCTGACCAAAGCCCGCATCCCCTATCCGCTTGCCGGACTTGCCAAGCGCCCCGTCCGCTTCACCCGCGTCTGCGAAGTGAACGAAATGCGCGACGTGGTCATGGAATTCGTAAAAAAGAAGTAACGTGCCAAAAATCCGCACGAGGTAAAATCCAACCGAATCTCCCCTTATTGAAGGTTCTCAGGGGACTTCCCGAAAGAAGTCCCCTGAGTGGGTTCGGGCAAAGCCCGGGGTCTTGTCTTGCTTAGTTGTTTTCCTTCGGCTTGAAGGTCACGCAGAGCGTCTCGCCCGAGCAACCCGCGTTGTTGGGTCCAACGGCGATCTGTCCCGCCGTGCAGTAAGTCTGCGCGTCATGGTAGTAGCAGTTCTGAACGTCGCAGTGAATTCCCTTGATGTGCTTGCAACCGCATTCTTGCTTCCGATCTTCCATTTTCCTGTCCTCTTTCCAAAAAAACGATTCCGGATGAACCGGTGTCCTTATGATGCCCCGCAACGGCGGGATTTATTCCGAAAAAAGGAGACCCATTATGTCGCTTTTCGTCATGGCGGATCTGCATCTGTCCTCCGACCGCTCCAAATCCATGGAGGTTTTCGGCGCGCGTTGGGCGGGCTATACCGAAAAAATGCAAAAAAACTGGTGCGCCGCCGTGAAGCCGACCGATACGGTCATTGTCCCCGGCGACGTTTCTTGGGGACTGCGTCTGGAGGACACGGCGGAGGATTTCCGCTTTCTCGATTCCCTGCCCGGGGAAAAGCTCATCGGAAAAGGAAACCACGATTTCTGGTGGTCGACGCAACGAAAGACCGAGGAATTCTGGAATCGCATCGGCGCGATGAGCCTGCATCTGCTCTCCAACAACGCCTTTCTGCGCGAAGGCGTGCTGATCGCGGGAACGCGCGGATGGTTTCTTGACGAGGAACAGCAGCGGACGGTGGGCGAGGTCGACTACGCAAAAATCATCAACCGCGAGGTGATCCGCCTGCGGATGAGTCTGGACGCGGCGGTAAGACTGCGACAGACCGAAGCGCCGCAGGCGCCGATTTGCGTGTTTTTCCATTTTCCGCCGGTCTGGGGCGATTTCGTCTGCCGCGAAATTACGGAAGTGCTGCACGAGTACGGAATCCGCGACTGCTGGTTCGGGCATATCCACGGCGCATATTCTGCCCCGCCGACCCTGATTTATGAGGGCATCCGTTTTACAAACTGTGCCGCCGACTATCTGAATTTTGCACCCCTGCCGATTGAACTCTAACCTTTTTGGTCAAAAAGCCGAAAGTTCAAAAACCTATTGACAAAAAGCACAAAAAATTATATAATATATTCTGTATGTAAAATCAGAACCAATATCATGTTTGGAGGATAGTAAAATGAATCTCATCAAATCCGAAAAGACCGACAAAGGCGTATGGACCTTGCAGTTTTCGGTTGATAAGGACACCTTTGCCAAGGCGGTAAGCGACTCTTTCCGCAAGAATTCCGGAAAGATCACCGTTCCCGGCTTCCGCAAGGGAAAAGCGCCGCGCGCGGTCGTGGAAAAGATGTACGGCAAGGGCTATTTCTATGAGGACGCGTTCAACGCGGTTCTGCCCGCCGCTTACGAGGAAGCGCTGAAGGAAAGCAAACTTGACACGGTCGGTCAGCCCGATTTCGACGTCGTGTCGGTCAGCGACGAAGACGGCGTGGTCTTCTCCGCAAAGGTTGCGGTCAGACCCGAGGTCAAGATCGAGAACTACTTCGGCATCGAAGCCGAAAAGACCGTTGCTCCGGTTACCGACGAGGAAGTCGATCAGGAGATCAAAACCCTTCAGGAGCGCAACTCCCGCGAGACCGACCTCGACGAAGGCGGCAAGGCGGAAATGGGCGATATCTGCACCATTGATTTCGACGGCTCGATCGACGGCGTTCCCTTCGACGGCGGCAAGGGCAGCGATTACCCGCTCAAGCTCGGCTCGGGAAACTTCATCCCCGGCTATGAGGAGCAGGTTGCGGGACACACCCTGAACGAGACGTTCGACGTGAAGGTCTCCTTCCCTGCCGACTACCATGTCAAGGAACTGGCAGGCAAGCCCGCAGTCTTCAAGACCACCATTCACAAGATCCAGCACATTGAACTGCCCGCTCTGGACAACGATTTTGCAAAGGATTTCACCGAATTCGACACCTTTGATGAATATAAGAAGGATGTCAAGGCGAAAATCGCTAAGAGACATGAGGACGAAGCCGATTCCGCATTCGAAAGCGCCGTGCTCGATACGCTGATTGAAAAGGTGGAAGCGGAGATTCCCGAGGCGATGTATGTTGCCGAAACCGAGAACTTCGTGCGCGACTACGACAACCGTCTGCGGATGCAGGGTCTGGATCTCAAAACCTACTTCCAGTACACCGGTCTGGATCTCGACAAGCTCCGCGCACAGCTCCGCCCGCAGGCAGAGAAGCAGGTGAAACTGCGTCTGGCGCTCGAGAAGATCGCAGAGCTTGAGAAGCTGGAAGCCACCGAAGAGGACATCAACGGCGAGATCAAGCGGATTGCGGACGCTTACCAGATGAAGGAAGAGGACGTTCGCAAGGCTGTTCCGCTCGATTCCGTTGCCGAGGACATGAAGGTCAAGAAGGCAATGGATCTGGTCAAGGAAAAGGCTGTTATCAAGAAGTAATCCATTATGAACCGGAAGCCCGTCGGCGTTTCCGGTTCAAATTATCCGAAATTCCGAAAGAGAGGTACAAACAATGCTTGACGCAAGAGATTTTACCCGTGCCGCACTCGTCCCGATGGTGGTGGAACAAACCAACCGCGGCGAGCGCTCCTATGACATTTTCTCGCGCCTGCTCAATGACCGCATCGTATTCCTCGCGGATGAAGTGAACGATACCACCGCGTCGTTGGTCGTGGCACAGATGCTGTTCCTCGAAGCGCAGGATCCCGACAAGGAAATTTCCTTTTATATCAATTCCCCCGGCGGCTCGGTCAGCGCGGGCATGGCGATTTACGACACCATGCAGTTCATCAAGTGTGACGTTTCCACCATCTGCATCGGCATGGCGGCAAGCATGGGCGCGTTTCTGCTCTCGTCCGGCGCAAAGGGCAAGCGGTTGGCGCTGCCGCACAGCGAAATCATGATCCATCAGCCCCTCGGCGGCGCAAAGGGTCAGGCAACCGACATTCAGATTCAGGCAGAGCAGATTCTGCACATCAAAAAAACGCTGAACGGCATTCTTGCCGCGAACACGGGAAAGCCGCTTGAGATCATCGAGCGCGACACCGACCGCGACAACTATATGACCGCGCAGGAGGCTATGGAATACGGTCTGATTGACCGCGTGATCGAAAAGAGAGCCTGAGCGGACCGAAGAAAGGATTTTAACAGCATGGCAAGTAACAAAAACGGTATGCACTACTGTTCTTTCTGCGGCAGAAGCGAAAAAGAGGTCGATTTTCTGATTCCCTCCCCCACAAGCCCGGTTTTTATCTGCGACTACTGTCTGGACGCCTGCAACCAGTTGGTTGACAGCATTGACGAGGAAACGCCGCGGAAGAAGAAAAACGGAGGGAAGCTGACGCTTGAGGAACTCCCCCGCCCCATGCAGATCAAGGAAACGCTGGATCGCTATGTCATCGGGCAGGACGAGGCAAAGGTTGCGCTCTCGGTGGCGGTTTACAACCACTACAAGCGCATTCTGACCAACACCCCCGCAAAGTCTGCGGCGGGAAAGGGCAAGAAAAAAGCCGCTGAAGCGGAGGTCGAGACCGCGCAGGAAGATGTGGAACTGCAGAAGAGCAATGTGCTTCTGATCGGTCCGACCGGTGTCGGAAAAACCTACCTTGCGCAGACGTTGGCGCGAACCATGAAGGTTCCTTTCGCGATTGCGGACGCGACCACGCTGACCGAGGCGGGGTATGTCGGTGAGGATGTGGAGAACATTCTGCTCCGGCTGATTCAGGCGGCGGACTACGATGTGGAGCTTGCCGAGCGCGGTATCATTTATATTGATGAAATCGACAAGATTGCCCGCAAGAGCGAAAACCGTTCGATCACGCGCGACGTATCGGGTGAGGGCGTTCAGCAGGCGCTTCTGAAAATTCTGGAAGGCACGGTTTCCAACGTTCCCCCGCAGGGCGGCAGAAAGCACCCGAATCAGGAGTTCATCCAGATCAACACCAAGAACATTCTGTTCATCTGTGGCGGCGCATTTGACGGTCTTGAGGACATCATCGAAAAGCGCGAGGGCAACCAGACCATCGGCTTCGGCGGCGAGATCCGCACGAAATCCGAGAAAAAGAGCAGCGGAATTTTCAAGGATGTCATCCCGCACGACATTGTAAAGTACGGTATGATTCCCGAGTTGGTGGGACGTATCCCCGTCATCGTGGCGCTGTCTGATCTGGACAAAAGCGCACTGGTGCAGATTCTGACCGAGCCGAAAAACTCGCTGACCAAGCAATACGAAAAGCTGTTTGCGATGGACGGCGTGGAGTTGCGCTTCTCTCCCGAGGCGTTGGACACGGTTGCGGAATTGGCACTGGAACGCAATACAGGCGCACGCGGTCTGCGCGCGATACTGGAAAGCGCGATGACGAAGCTGATGTACGAAGTTCCCTCCCGCCGCGACATTGCCGCGGTTGAGGTCACGCCCGCATGCATCCGCAAGACGGGTGACTGCAAGTTCACCTACCGCAAGGATTTGTTGGAAGAGGGAAAATAAGACCGCGGCTTAAGGCAATACCGCATTCTACCGCCGATTCGTCAGCGTCTGCGGCAAAATCCCCCGCCGCACGCGGGAAAAAGTAATACAAAAAGGGATTCCCTCCGAGGAATCCCTTTTTGTATTCAGTTCCGCTTCCTGCACGCGCGGATTGCAAGCGCCATCAGAAGCACGCCCCAGAGGAACATCCGCAGGACTGCGGAGCTGTCCCCTGTCGGTATCATCAGACAGGCATACAGAAGCACGCACGCCGCATACTTCGGAAAACGGCTGTCCTGTCCGTATCGGCGGTATCGGTTCAGGAAAAAGGCAATCAGCGTGCAGATCACGAAAATCGCCAGAAAACCGAACCGACCGAAATTGAGATATGCCTCCGCGTCGGGGGAAAACCCGACCTTGGCGGTCACCTCGCTGAAATAGCGCGCCCCCCATGTCTCGTAAATTCGCGTGTCGGCGGTCAGGCGCTCCAGTATCCCGCTCGGGTCGAGTTCGGGCGGCAGAATGCCTCCGAGCAGATTTTCCGCATAGGAAAGACCGAATCGGAACGACTCCGTATTCGGAACAATCCGCAATGCGGCAAGCAAAGCGAAGCAACCGTACCCGATGTCCGAAAAAGCGTTCACCGCGATACTCGGCAGGGAGAGAAACTCTCCCCCCTTCAGATTCCGCAGAACCGTTGCAAGCAGGGAAAGAAGCAACACCAGCACCCCGGTTGCCGCCAACGCCACATGGGTTCGCGCGCGGTTGCCGGTTGTTTGCGACTGCAGGCAGATCAGAAATACCGTGACGAACAGCCCCGCAGCGCCGAGCGGGAGATTGCCGCAAAAGAGCGCCAGCAGGAAATATCCCGTCAGTGCACCGATCGCCGAAGCGCCAAAGCGTTCCTTTCCGTAAAACGCAACCGCCGCCATGCCGAACGGCACGAACAGCGCTTCCACCCACGGAAGAATCGCAGGCAACTGCCCCCCCAGCGCGTCAACCGCCGCCATGCCGCCGGACAGGAACTGCGAAAAGCGAAGAATCGCCAACGCATACGCAACTGCGCCCGAAAGAAGCCCGCCGACACAGAGGAAAACGAACAGCCGTCGGCTGTCGGCGCAGTCCTGCTCCGTCGTGCCTGCGGACGGCAGTTCCGCCTGCGGAACGGTTGCAACGATACCCGCAAAGCCCGCCCAGATATTCCCGACCGAGGTCAGGGTAATCGCGCTTTTCAGCTCCGCCTTCATTATCACCAGATGGTGCACGTCAAATGATACGCCGAGCAGCATCAGCAAAAACTGGCTGTTGCGCACCAGATAGAACGCCGCCAGAAAAAGGATCAGCGGCGTAATCCTGCGGTCGGAGCACAGGAAAATCCAGACAAGTTCCGCCCCAAAGAGAACCAACGAAGCGATCATACTGGCATAGTATACCGACTGCTCCGCATCCCGATATTTCTGATAGAACAGCCAGAGCGTCAGCGCAATCACTGCGATCAGCCAAAGCCCCAGACGAAGCCTGCGGCGTTTATCGATCCGAAACAGATCGCGGATATCAAAAAACTCCATCGCTTGGTTTCACACCGCCTTTCCGCAAAGAATCCGATTCATATTATTATAACACATCGCAGAGAAAATGTCAAGAACATCATCCGAGCACGATCCACAATCCCGCGAGCGCCGCAAAAAGCGTGGGAATTGCGACTGCCACTCCGTAAAGCAGGAATCTGCGGAAAGAAAACCGTATTCCGAAACGCCGCAGAATGGATGACCACATGATGCCCGCCAACGCGCCGACAGGAGTCAGATACGCTCCGATATTGGAACCGACCACCGCCGCAAAAACGCCTTGCCGGTAAACCTCCGGGTCGGTCACGGTCTCCAGTACCGAGCTGAACAGCACGCTCATGGGAATATTGTTGATGAGATTTGCCGCAAAGAAAGAAGAGATCCCGACGCTGAGAATCGGGCGGTCTGTCACAAGCACCGCCGCGAGGCGCTCGGTCAGCCCCGAATAGTTCATTCCGAGTACCAGTACAAACATCGACAGAACAAACGGGATCAGCTCAAACGGCAAACGTCTGACCGCCGAGAAAAGAACCGTCGGTCTTGCGTGGCGGTGCAGGAACAGCAGAACGGTCAGAACCGCCAGCGAAAGCGCAAAACCGAGCGCCGCCCAGACCATTTCCAGATGCAGATAGGAACTGAGCGCCAGCAGCAACGTCGCACCCGCAAGATGGAACACGCCGAGTTCCAGTTCGTGCGGATCTGCAATCTTTTCCGCCTCTGTCTCCCCGTCCCCCATCGGTTCCCGCAGCTTCCGACGGAACAGAATCCACAGAACGCAAAGCGAGGTGACCCCCGCCATGCAGGTCGGCAACGCCATAACCGCAAGGTATGGGACAAACCCGATTCCCGCCGCCGTGGCAAGGTAAATGTTGGTCGGGTTGCCGATGACGAACAGCAGACTCCATGTGTTCGCCGCCACAAATTCGGCAATCAGATACGGAAGCGGGTCAATCTTCGCCCGCCGCGCAAAAAAGCAGATAAAGGGCGTGAAGGTCAGAATCACGATGTCGTTGGAGGTAAAGACTGTCAGCACCGCAACGGTGAGATAAAGCGCCAAAAACAGCGCGGTCTGGCTTCCGCCCGCTCTGCGCAACGCCGCCGAGGCGAGATAACGGAAAAAGCCCACCTCGTCCAGATACACGGACAGGAAGGTCATACTGAAGAACAGCAACAGAATTTTAATGGGGTTGACCGATGAATCGGCTGTCAGTTCCCGCCCGATGTAGGAGAGCGGAATTCCGCACAGCGGGATAAGCAGAAGCACGCCCGCCAGCGAAATGACCCAATACGTGCCAAACCGGAGTTTACCGATCGTAAACTCCGGTTTCAGAAGCACCGACAGAAATACACCCAAGCCGGTCAGTCCGCAGAGGATAGCTGTCAGTTCCATACGGTATCAGTCGTCGCAGTTCTCCCAGTTGTGGTAAACGTCCATCACGTCGTCATCCTCTTCGAGCTTTTCGATCAGGAGGTTCATGAACTTGATGTCGTCCTCGTTCTCAAGCGTCACACCTGTGGACGCGCGCTTGGTCTTTTCCGCCGACAGGATCTCATACCCCGCCTTTGCAAGATCCTCCTGAATGGCGTACACATCGTCCGGCTCGGTGGTGATGACGAACACGTCGCCGTCCGACTTGAAGTCGGTCGCACCCGCCTCGAGCGCAGTTTCCATCAGCTTGTCCTCGTCCACGTCGCCATCCTCGTTGTCCACAACGATCTCTCCGATGTCGGTAAAGAGGTAGCCGACGCAACCCGTCTGCCCCATGTTGCCGTGGTACTTGGAGAAGTACGCGCGCACATTGCCTGCCGTGCGGTTGCGGTTGTCGGTGGTCGCCGTGACCAGAACCGCGATGCCCGCAGGTCCGTAGCCTTCGTAGGAGACTTCCTCGTAGGTCTCGCCCGTAGAGCCGAGCGCCTTCTTGATGCAACGCTCGATGTTATCGTTCGGAACGTTGTTCGCCTTCGCCTTCTGGATCAGGTCGCGCAACTTGGAGTTCGACGCGGGATCTCCGCCGCCCTCTTTGACGGCAATGGTAATCTCCTTGCCGATCTTGGTAAAGACCTTGCCTCTTGCGGCGTCGGTCTTTTCTTTCTTGTGCTTGATGTTAGCCCATTTGCTGTGTCCGGACATTGTTTCTTACCTCACTCTTCTATGGTTCAGACCTTTTCGGTCTTTTTCAGACAAATCAATTCAAACGCGCTGCCAAGCACGTTCTTTACAGCGGCTGTCAGGCGCACTCTGCTTTCGCGAACCGCAGAATCCTCCGCCGAGAGAATCCGGCAGTTGTGGTAAAAGCGGTTGAAGCCTGCCGCCACGTCCAGAATGAACCGCGTAATATAACTCGGCTCATAGTCGGCAATCGCCGCCGTCACCCGTTCGCCGTAACGGCAAAGCGTTTTGATGAGCGCCGCTTCCTCATCGGTCGTGACGGTCACAGGCCCCGCCGAGACAGCGCCCGCGCGCTCCAGAACCGAGCAGGCGCGCGCATAGGTGTACTGAACATAAGGACCGGTGTTGCCGTCGAAGTTCAGCGCTTCATCCATGACGAAGTTGATATCCTTCATGCGGGTATTCGACAGATAGTAGAACACCACCGCGCCAACGCCGACTGCTTCCGCCGCCGCGTCATCCTCCTGCCTGTCGGGGTTCTTCTCTTTCATAATTCCCTTGACCTTGTCGATGGCAAGGGCGAACAGGTCGCGCAGAAGCACCACGTTACCGGTACGCGTTGCCAGCTTCTCGCCGTTGAGCGACACCGTTCCGTAAGGCACATGAACCAGTTCGTTGTACCACGGATACCCCATCAGCTCCACAACCTTGAACCACTGCGCAAAATGCAGGCACTGCTGCGCGCTTGTGACGTAGATCATTTTATCAAAGTGAAGCGTCTCCTTGCGGTAGACCGCCGCCGCGATGTCGCGCGTGGGATAGAGCGTGGAACCGTCCCGCTTGAGGATCAGGCAAGGCGGCATATTGTATTCGGAAAGGTCGACGATTGACGCGCCGTCGTCCAGCTTGAGAAGTCCCTTTTCGCGCAGAATCTCGATCTGTGCGGGCATTTTATCGGTATAAAAGCTCTCGCCGCGATAGGAGTCGAAGGTAATACCAAGCTGCTTGTAAGTCTTTTCGTACTCCGCAAGACTGATCTGCACGAACCACCGCCAGAGCGCGAGGTTTTCCTCGTCTCCCGTTTCCAGCTTATGGAATTCGGCTCTCGCCTCGTCCGCAAGCGCCGTATTCGCGGGGATGCCGTTCTCGGGATCGCCCTTGATCTCGTTGTTTACGCGGACATACAGTTCCACCAGTTTGTCGATGCCGCCTTTTTCGATCATTTCGCGGCTTCCCCAGTGGTGATACGCCGCAATCAGCTTACCGAACTGCGTGCCCCAGTCGCCGAGGTAGTTGATGCCGTAGCATTCGTATCCCGCGAACTCATGCAGTTTGCGCAGGGAATGCCCGATAACCGTAGTTCCGAGATGCCCAATGTGAAAGGGCTTTGCAACGTTCGGCGAGGAATAGTCCAGCACCACCTTTTTGCCGCACCCGAAGGTCTGCGCGCCGTACCGCTCCCCTTTTTCCAGAATTTCGGGGACTACCGTGCCGCCGAGATACGCATTTGCGATGCGGATATTCAGATACCCGCCCGCAACCTCGACCGAGCCGATCGTCTCATCCGCCAGATCCTCCTTCAGCGCAGTTGCGATCTGAATCGGAGAGCGGCGCAACTCGCGGCTGAGTCTGAAGCAGGGAAAGGCAAGGTCGCCCATTGCGGGGTCGGGCGGATACTCGAGCATTCCTGCGATCTCGTCCGCCGTCAGCGCCGTATCGGGGTTGACCTTCCGCACGCCCGCAAGAATCCGCTCCGCAATTCTCTTTTTGATGGTTTGCATTTCAATACCTCGTCAAATTACAATAACTATATTATTATACTACTTTTCCCCGCCGTTTGCAAGAGGATTTTTTCATTTTCGGCGGTTTTCGCTCATTTCTTCGCGGTCAGCGGGGCGATCTGCGCGCCAACGAATTGCAAAAGCGCCGCGCGATCCAACAAAAGCTGTGCGCCGCGCGTGCCGGAACTGACCGTAACGCAGTCAAAATTCAACACGCTTTCGTCAAACCATGTTGGGAATTTCTTCTTCATTCCGATGGGCGAACAGCCGCCGCGGATATAGCCCGTCAGTCCGAGCAGATCTTTGACATGAACCATTTCGATTTTCTTGTTCCCCGTCAGCGCCGCCGCAGGGCGCAGGTCGATCTCCTCCGCCACGGGAATGCAGAACACCACAGGACCTGTCTTATCCCCTTTTGCCACCAGCGTTTTGAACATCCGTTCGGGCGGAAAGCCCAACTCCTCGGCAATGTGAACACCGCTCAGATCTTCCTCGTCCACGCGGTATTCCAGTACCTCATACGGAATTTTTGCGGCGTCCAGCATCCGCATCGCATTGGTTTTGGTTTTCATCTGCATCCTTCCTCCCTTCCGTCCGCATCCTTGCCTTCAATCATCTCCCGCGCGGCGTTCCGCTGCGTATCGGTCACGTGAATGCCGCCGAGAATCCGCGCGATCTCTTCCACCCGCGCCTCCCCCGTCAGCCGCGTGACCGCCGTTTCGGCGCGCCCGTCGCGTTCGGTCTTGGTAATCAGGTAATGGCAGTCCGCGAGCGATGCAATCTGCGCCGAATGCGTGACGCACAGCACCTGCGAACCTCTTGCCGTCTCCTTCAGCTTCAGCCCGATCTTGCGGGAGGTCTTTCCCGACACGCCCGTGTCGATCTCGTCAAAAATCACGGTGGTTGCCCCGTCTTGGTCGTCCAGAGCCGAGCGCAGCGCCAACATCATACGGGACAGCTCGCCGCCCGAAGCAATCCGCGCCAGTGGCTGAACCGGTTCTCCGGGGTTGGTGGCAATCAGGAATTCCACGTCGTCCGCCCCGTTCTCGCCCGGCGCCATGTTGGCAACGCGAACCTCCATCCGCACCTTCGGCATATCCAGAAAGCGCAAAGCCTCGGTCACGCGCTCCACCAGGTCATGCGCCGCGCGCACCCGCACCTCATGCAAAGCTCCCGCGCGGACATCAACCTCCTGCCGCAGAGCCGCGCAGGCCTTTTCGACCTCCGCACGGGTCGCGTCCGAGCAATCAAGCGACTCCAACTGTTCCGCCGCACGGGCACGGAAGGCAAGGATCTCCGCCACGCTCCCGCCGTACTTCCGTTTCAGCTTTGCAATGGCGTCCAACCGTCCCTCAATGCGGTCGATCCGCACGGTCGGGTCTTCGCGGTCGGTATCGGCAAATCCCGCAACCGTTTCGGCAACGTCCACAATTTCGGATTCCGCCGAGGCAAGGCGCTCCGCCAGTTCGTCCGCGCCGTCAATCAGCCCCGAGAGCGACCGCACCGCATTCTCCGCGCGGCGCAACAGTCCTGCCGCGTCGGTCTTTTCCCCGCCCGCCAGCAGACGGTAGCAAAGGTCGATCTGCCGCCCGATTTTCTCAAGGTTCGCCAATCGGTCGCGCTCGTGCGTGAGACGATCTTCCTCGTCGGGGTCGTGGAGCTTCACCGCGTCGATGTCCTCCAGCTGATAGCGGAGCATCTCCTGAAGCCGCACCCGCTCGGACTCGTCGCGCGTCAGCGAGGAGCGTTTTTTCTCCGCCTCGCGCCATTTTCCGTAAGCTTCGCGGTAAGCCGCCAGTTCGCCGTCCGACCGCGCGAATGCGTCCAACAGTTCGCGGTGCGACGCCTTTTGCAGAAGCCTGTGGCTGTCGGTCTGCCCGTGAATGCTGATGAGATAAGGTGCGATCTGTTTCTGAATTGCCTGCGTGACGATCTGCCCGTTCAGGCGGGTCTGCGTTCTGCCGTCCGCCGAGAGTCTGCGTTGAAGCATCAGCGAGCGATCCTCCGAGGGAAAACCCAACTCTGCAAGTCTTTCGCACGCCGCGTCCGACAGATCCTCGAACACCGCGCCGATGACCGCCTGCTCCTGCCCCGCGCGCACAATCTCTTTCGGAACGCGGTTGCCGAGCAGGAGGTTGATGCTGTCGATGATGATGGATTTTCCCGCGCCCGTTTCGCCGGTCAGAACCGACAGACCGCCGTCAAACTCCACGTCAATCTCGCGGATGACCGCAATATTTTCAATATGTAGGGATCGCAGCATATCAGATGCCCCGCAAGAGGTCGTGCACCTGCTCCGAGAGCATCCGCGCGCAGTCCTCGTCCTGCGTTACGATCAGAATGGTGTCGTCCCCCGCCACACAGCCGAGGATCTGGTTCGCCTGCATCCGGTCGATGCCCCCCGCAACCGCCGAGGCAAGCCCCGGGTAGGTTTTCAGCACCACCAGATTCTGCGCGTACTGCACATTGATGATCGAATCGATCAGCGCCGCGCTGAAATTGACTGCGGGGGAAGGATCGGCGTGCTTTGGAAGCACATAGCGGTAAGTTCCTCTTCCCGTGGTCATTTTGGCAATCTGCAATTCGCGGATATCGCGCGAAATGGTCGCCTGCGTTGCGCTGTAGCCGTTCTCGCGCAGACGTTCGATCAGTTCGTCCTGCGTTTCGATCTCATAGCGGGAAATCAACTCCAAGAGTTTTTCCTGTCGGTTTCGTTTCATGTCGCTCCCTCCTTATCAGAAATGCGAATCCTGTAGCTTTTGGCACAGAACCCGATAAAAGCCGTTCTTGCGGAAACGCACCAGTTTGGTTTCCGGTTTGGATCGCGTGACGCGAACCGATTGCCCGCGCCCCATTTCAAAGCTGATCTTGCCGTCCACCGTCAGATACAGCTGTTTTTCCCGCACGCAGATGTTGCGGATCTCGAGCACCGAACGATCCGAAAAGATCAGCGGTCTTGCCGCAAACGAATGCGGGCAGATCGGGGTCACGCAGAAGCACGGAACGGTCGGATCTACAATCGCGCCGCCCGCCGACATGGAATATGCCGTAGAACCGGTCGGAGTTGCGATAATCAGCCCGTCCGCGCGGTAGGTCGTTACCGGCTCGCCGTTCTCGCGCAGTTCCAGATCGATCACACGCGCCACCGAGCCGTTTGACACCACCGCGTCGTTGAGCGCATAGCAGAAAGACTTCAGTTCTCCGCCCGTGCCGAGCAGATCCACGCGGAGCATGGAACGCTTCTCGAGCGTATAGTCTCCCGTAAACAGCTGATGCAGGCTGTCCGTTTCCCCCGCCTCCAACTCCGCCATATAGCCGAGCCTGCCGAAATTGATTCCGAGAATCGGCGTGCCGCGCGTTGCCGCCCGCCGCGCCGCCTCCAGAATGCTCCCGTCTCCGCCGAGTACGATGATGATGTCCGCCTCGGCATAAAGCGTGTCAATCGGCAGATAGCGGAATTCGGGACGGTTTCGGTGCGCGCGCATCAGCTTGTCGCGGTTGAAGGCGGCGATCAGAACCGTTCCGCCCTCGCCGATCAGCTTATCTGCCGTGTCGGCAGCCGCCCGCAGCTTTTCCGGAATGTTAAAGTTTGTTACCAACGCAATTTTCAGCATATCCGTCTCCTTTTGCAGCATTCGCGGTCACCGCCGCGACCTGTTTGGCTGTCAGAGGCGGGAACGTTTGCCCCACCGTCAGACGCACGAGAAATTCGCGGTTTCCGTCCCCGCCGAGAATCGGCGACGGAATCAGACCTGCGGCGCAAAGCCCGAGCGCCGAGGCGCAGTCCAGAACCCGGTCGACGGCGAGCCGATGCGCGCGCGGGTCGCGGACGATTCCGCCTTTCCCGATATTCGCCCGTCCCACCTCAAACTGCGGCTTGATGAGACAGACCGCATCGCCGACCGATTCCAACAGTGCGGGAAAGCGCGGCAGAATCAGCGTGGCGGAAATGAACGACACATCCATCACAATCAGCCGCACCCTGCCGCCGATGGTCTCCGCCGTCAGATCCCGCGCGTTGCAATGCTCGCGGGATCGCACACGCGGGTCGCCCCGGAGCGCTTCCGCCAACTGCCCCGCGCCCGAGTCCACCGCGACAACCTCTGCGACGCCGTGGCGAAGCAGGCAATCGGTAAAGCCGCCCGTGGACGCGCCGATGTCAAGCGCCCGCCACCCCGACGGGTTCAGACCGAATGCGGCGAGCGCCGCTTCCAGTTTGTTTCCGCCGCGGCTGACAAACCGTTCGGGACCGGATACCGTAACGGTGTGCGCACCTTCTCCGATCTCCTCCGCCGCGCGCCGCAGGGGCTTGCCGTCCACCGTCACAAGCCCTTCCAGAATCAGGCGCTTTGCCTGCTCCCGGCTCGGCGCATAGCCGCCCGACGCAAGAAATACATCCGCCCGCATCCCGTCAACCGTGAAAAATCGGGATCAGATGAACCAGCAGTGCCACGCCCACACCGAGAATCGCGCCGCAGGCAACCTGCAGAGGGGTATGTCCGATCAGTTCGCGGAAGTGGTCGGGCAGTTGCTTTTTATCTTTTTCGGTAAAGACCCGCCCCAGAAGTGTGTTCAGCGCCTGCGATTGCTTGCCGGTCTCCCGTCGCACGCCGACCGCGTCGGTAATCACCACAATGCACAACAGGGCGCTGATGGCAAATCCGCGCGAGCCGAAACCGTCCTTCACGGCAAACGCCGTGCAGAGCGCGCAGACCGACGCCGTGTGGGAGGACGGCATTCCACCCGTTCCGAACAGCATGGCATGAACCGAGAACTTCCGCTGACGGAAAACGCCCGTAAATATTTTGATGAACTGCGCGGAGAACCAAGCCACGATCGCGCTGATAACCCAGTAATTCGTAAAAAGATCTTTCATTGCCTGTCCCATTATTTCTCCCTTTTCAAAAGCCACTCCGCTAAAGAGACCAGAATCTCCGAGGACGGATAAAGACGGATCGCACGGCACGCGTCGGCGGTCAGGCGTTCGGCATAAAGCCATGCCTCCTCCTCGGTGCAGAACGACAGAAATGTGTTTTTGTGATGTTCCTCGTCCACATGAACGCGCTTGCCGAGGGTCGCCTCGTCTCCGCGGCGATCCAGAAGATCGTCCACAATCTGAAATACCAGTCCGATGTTTTCCGCATAACGCACAACCCGCTCCATTGCGGGATCGTCCGTCCGCACCCCCGCCGCCAGAGCGCCCATGACCGAAGCGGCGCTGATGAGCGCGCCGGTTTTGAGCGATTGCAGGCGGAATACCTCGTCCTGCGACAGCTTGCGTTTCTCGCCCTCGATGTCCATAATCTGACCGCCGATCATGCCGTAGCGACCCGCGCACCCCGCAAGGTACGCCACCGCCATGGCGGAGATCTCCGCCCCCGCCGCCGTGTTGGTTGCCGCCGCCTCGAACGCACCCGTGAGAAGCGCGTCCCCGGCGAGAACCGCAACGCCCTCGCCGAACACCTTGTGATTGGTCGGCTTGCCGCGCCGCAGATCGTCGTTGTCCATGCAGGGCAGATCGTCGTGAATCAGCGAATAGGTGTGCACCATTTCAACGGCGCAGGCAAACGGCAGAGCCGCCGCTTCCTCTCCGCCGAACAGACGGCAGAATTCCAACGTCAGCGTGGGGCGGATGCGTTTGCCGCCCGCGAACAGACTGTAGCGCTCCGCGTCCAGCAGAACCTGCAGATCGGGATCGTCGGTATAGTATTCGCGCAGGGCGTTTTCGGTCAGCGTTGCGTTGCGGTGCAACAGCAGTTCCAGAGCCTCGTTCGTCATGCCTTCTCCCCCGTTTCGCCCGCAGGCGCAAAATCGGTCAGCACCATGTTGCCGTCCGGTTGCATCTGCAGCATTTTCACGGTCTGCGCCGCATCGTCCAAACGTTTGGTGCAGTCGCGAACCAGCTCAACGCCCTCGCGGTAGAGCTTCAGTGATTCGTCCAGATCCGCCTCGCCTGCGTCAAGCGTTGCCACGATTTCTTCGATCCGCGCCATGCAATCCTCAAATTTCATCTGCCCGGTTTGTCCGGTTTGTCCGGTTTGTCCGGTTTGTCCCGTTTGTCCCGTTTGTTTCGGTTGCTTTGTTGCCATTGTTTTCTTCCTTTCCGTTCTCCGCCTCGACCCGCGCCGCAAGCGTTCCGTCCGAAAGACGGATTCGCAAACGGTCACCGATCCGCACGTCGCCTGCCCGCGTCACGGTTCGCCCGTCCTTTGTCACCACCGCATAGCCGCGCGCCAACACGGTCAGCGGGTTGCGCGCCTCGAGTGCCGCGCAGGCGTGCGCGAGTTCCCCGCGCTTTCGTTCCAATCCGCGCGACAGTGCGCGATCCAACCGTTCCGCCCGCTCATCCAACCGTTGGCGGAGCGGGTCGAGAAGTGCCTCGGGTCGCCCGAGCGCTCTTGACATCGCAAGCCGCTTCAGCATTCCGCGCTCATATTCGATCCGTTCTTCCTCACGGTGCGTCATCCGCGCCGCGAGATGTCCGAGCGTTTTTTTCAGTTCCCTGCGGTCGGGAACTGCCATTTCCGCCGCCCCCGACGGGGTTGGCGCGCGGCGATCCGCCACAAAGTCGCAGATCGTGAAATCGCTCTCATGCCCGACCGCCGAAATCACGGGGACGCGGCTGCCGGCAACCGTGCGCGCCAGATTTTCGTCATTGAACGCCCACAGATCCTCCGCCGATCCGCCGCCACGCCCGATGATGATCACGTCGGCAAGGTCGTAGGTATTGAAGAAGAGAATCCCCATTGCCAATTGTTCGGCAGCTCCGTCCCCCTGCACCTGCGCGGGGTAAAGAATCATTTCGGCGCACGGGAAGCGCTGACCGAGAATTCTGCGGATGTCCTGCACCGCCGCGCCGGTCGGCGAGGTAATCACCCCCACGCGCTCGGGCATGGCGGGAAGCGGCTTTTTGCGCGCCTCGTCAAACAGCCCTTCGGCACCAAGCTTCCGTTTCAGCTGCTCAAACTGCAGGGCAAGACTGCCCGCACCGTCGGGAATCAGCTCGTCCGCATAAATCTGATACTGTCCGCCTGCGGAATAAACGGTGACCCGACCGCCCACGATGACCCGCATTCCGTCGGTCGGTCTGAACGGAACGGCTGAGAAGCGGGAACGGAACATCACGCCCCGCAGCTGCGCGTCCGCGTCCTTGAGCGTAAAATAGAAATGTCCCGAGCGCGGAATGCTGCAGTTCGACAGTTCCCCGCGTACAAACACATTGGCAAGAATCGGGTCGCTGTCCATCTGCATCCGCAGGTATTCGTTCAGTTGCGCAACCGACAGCGGGTTCTTTGCGCTCATTGCCATGCGCCTGTTCCTCCGATTTCGCTCCGCCGCGTCAGCAACGCCACGCCTGCGGCATTGTCCGCCGAGAATTCCGGCGCGGCAAAATAGGTCTCCGCCCGTTTTGCAAGCACCGACTGCAGGTAGCGGTTGCTCATCACGCCGCCCGCGTAAACAATCGGAATGCCCGGGTACTTCAAGTCCAGTGCGGCGGTCAGTCCCTCCAGCGTTTTCGCGCAGAAACGCAGGACATACGCCGAAACGCAGGCACGGTCTCCCGTTTCCTCCCACAGTTTCCGCGCCTGATTTTCCAGTCCCGAAAAGTGGCACCATCCGTCCACCTTTACACACACACGCGGAGTCGGAACACGGCCTT
This sequence comes from uncultured Eubacteriales bacterium, assembly GCA_900547725.1. Lineage (GTDB taxonomy): Bacteria > Bacillota > Clostridia > Oscillospirales > CAG-272 > UMGS1865. The sequence goes on along the minus strand of URHR01000007.1, from coordinate 13,463 downwards.
TATAAGTGGCGGCAACGGACTCCAACTCTTTTCCGCATGGGAAGCCCATGCCCATCATCACGCCCGCGCGGTCGATCGCCTGCCCCGCGTGCAGATCGCGCGAACCGCCTGCAATCTCCGTGTCAAAGCCGTCCGCGCGCGGACGAACCAACAGAACCTCGGTCGTTCCGCCCGAGACATGGAACGCCGCAAAGCGTTCCGCCGTCAGCAGGCTCTCCGCGCCCGCCGAATGGAGCGCCGCCATGATATGCCCCTCCTGATGGGCAAAGCGCAGGACGGGCACGTCAATCGCCGCCGCGAACGCTTCCGCCGCCATGATGCCCGAGAGAAAGCACGGCATATAAGAACCTTCGGCGCGGCGGGGACTGACCGAACAGCCAACCGCCCGCACAACGCGCCCCCGCACCGTCTCGCGCACCTGCCCTAACAGATCGGGCAGATTGCGGACATGGAAGAACACCGCGTCGCTCTGCCGCAGTCCCCGCTCTCCCTCGCGCACGGGCAACAGAGTCCGCGCGTTCAGAAGCACTTCGCCGTCTGCGTCACAGACCGCCGCCGAGGTGGTGTAGTTACTGGTATCGAATCCGACAAAGAGCGGTTCGCTCATTCCGCCGCGCCCTCTCCGTTTTCGTCCGACGCGGCAGTCCCGGCGGGTTCTGCAGCATCGGTTTTCCCGGCTTCCAGTTCGTTCTTCACGCCGTTGAGCACGCCGTTGACAAACGCCTTTGCTTTCGGGTCGTCAAACTTCTTGTCCAGCTCAATCGCTTCGTTGAGTGCCACCACAACGGGAACGTCCCGCCCCCACTTCATCTCGTAAACGCAAAGGCGCAGGATGTTCCGCGATACGGGCGCGATGCGGTCGGTTCTCCAACCGTTTGCGTGACGGGCAATGACCTCGTCCAGCTCCTCTCGCTTCTCCCGCACGCCGAAATAGGTTTCGCGGATGTAACGGTCATCCTCGAAGTCGCGATCCTCCATCGCAAGGCGGTAAATCTCCTCGGGAGACATTTCTCCGTGGAATTCGGTCTCAAACAGGAGGCGGAAAACCTCCTCGCGTGCGTCACGCCGTTTTATTGCTGCCATTTGGAATGATCCTTTCCTTGCGGATACCGTGCTGTCAGCCACAGTACCCCAGTATAGTATACCTTATATTATACAGCAAAAAAAAGAAAAGTCAACAGCAAAAATGCATAAAAATCATTTTTTATGCAAGTTTTTCATTTTGCGGCTCGGCTTTTGTAAATTTTTTGCCAAACCACTTGCAAAGTCACCGAATGTATAGTATCATGATAAGGTGGGAATCTTATTTTTGGGGAGTCGACCGATATGAAACAACTCATCAAACGACTTTTTTCGGGAACCTGTCTGTGGTTCACTCTGCTTGCCGTTGGGCTGATGCTCATTCGGTTGATTGCCGAGGGAAGCGGCGACGGAATCATTGAAATTCCCCGCTTTCTCCTGCTTCTGCCCTGCGGGCTGTTCCTCGCGGCGGCGGGAACAATCTATCGGAACACCGCTCTGGCGGGTTGGGCGCGACTCCTGCTTCATTATCTGTTCTGTATGCTCGCGTTTTTCCTTTTCCTGTGGCTTCCCGCAGGCGGGCGCACGGCGGTGAAGAATCTGCTTGCAATCGTATTCTTCACGCTGATCTACGCCGCAGTCTTTGCGGTTGTCCTGCTGACGCGCAAACGCATTCGCGGCATTCGGGAGGAGGACTGACGCGCCATCGGTGGCGCTATGAAAAAACTCTGTGTAACTGCCCTTTTGCTCGGGCTTTTTGTCCTGCTTTTTCCGCTCCCGCTCCGCGCGGAATCGGATGACCCCATCGCGCACATGACCTTTTTCGGGGAGTCGACCACCTCCCATCTCGCCCTGCGCGGCGGGATCGACCCGATTCGGGTCTGGTCAAACGCTTCGGGCACGATGCGCTTGGATTCGGGCATTCTCTCGCGCACGCTGACCGATCATGCAACGGGAAAGAGCGTAACGCCTGCGGAAATGGCGGCGGCTTACCGCCCCGAAATTCTGGTTCTGTCGTTCGGACTCAACGGCATTCTGTCAACCTCCGAGCGCCCCGAACCTTTTTTCCGCGCCTACCGCAAACTGATTGACGGGATTCGCGCGGTCTCGCCCGACACGCGCATTGTGATCCAGTCGGTCTCTCCGGTTGCCGAAGCGGCGCATCAGCGCGACTGGAAGTTTTCGGTCTCACCCCGGGAGATCAACCGCCGCCTGACCGAACTGAACAGTCGCCTGCGCGACTTCTGCGCTTCCGACCCCGCCCTGACCTATGCCGATACCGCCGCGGCGCTGACCGACCCCGCAGGATTCCTGCGCGCCGAATTCACAACCGACGGCATCCACCTGACCGCTTCGGCATACGCGGCGCTTCTGGGCGTTCTGCGGCAAGCCGTAAACGCATAAAAATCAAAAGAACGGGTACACTGACCATACAGTGTACCCGTTTTTTTTCGGAGGTTTTGATTATGAAACGATTCCTGCTGTTTTTCTCGGCGCTTTTCCTCCTGTCTTTCGCGGGATGCGGGAAGCCGACTCCGCGCAAATATCTGAACGACCTGTCCGCCGCTGAGCTTGCGGAACTCGCGGACGACGCCCTTTCGGAGGACTTCCGCGCCGCCGATGCCGACTATCTGACCGATTACGTCACGCTCCCGCAGGCGGGCTATTCGATCTCGGTTCGACTTGCCGCGGGCGGCGACCGCATTGACGAATTCGGCATTCTGCATTCGGACATCGGCACAGAGGAAGCCGCCCGTCTCCTGCGCGACTATCTCGCCCGCTCCTACGAGCAGAACCGCACCTTTTACGATTCCTATATTCCCGCCGAGACCCCGAAACTGCGCGACGCGGAGGTTCGCGTTTACGGCGACTACGTGGTCTACGCCATCCTATCCCCGGAGGAGAGAACCGCGTTCTTCAACCGTGTGGAAGCCTGCCTGAGGAAATCATGAAAGGAACGAAACAACAACCGAACCGCCCCCATTCATCGGTTTCTTCATTGTAAATAAGCTCCCGGATCAGGAGGTAATCCGCATCCGGGTCATCGAAATCCGAAAGCGCGGACGGGCTTACGCTCCCTCGCCGTCGGCGGTCTGCATCCGTCGATACAGGCAGGCGCAAAGATTCTTCAGATCCGCATTGGTCGTATGCGTCTCACCTTTGGCATACGTGAGCGAAACAAACTGCGCAGTCCATCCGTCCATCTGCACCATGTCGGTTCGCTCCCGAATCACATCCGCCGCTTCATAGGGCGTCATCGTCGGGGTCAGTCCGATGCCGTCCGCAGCCAGCGCCGCAAGCAGGGCGCGGTAGGCAAGACAGAATTTCGCATCGTTCCCCTTCTCCCGCCGCAGGGCGCGTTCCAGTGCGCGGCGGTCGCGGCAGGGCACGCTCTGCGGGGCGCGGCGAACCCTTGTCACGGTGTCGCGGTAATGCTCGGTCACCTCGTCCGCGTCCGGCTCGCCCCCACGCCGCCTGCCAACGGAGATTCCAAACACATAGAGAATCCCCGCAAAAAAATCATACAGCCGCGCCGAAAGCACCGCCAGCATCGCGCGGGTTTTGGCAGGGTCATGGGCAAACCGGTAAAGCAGAACGCCCGCCCCGAAGACCATACAGAGAATCCCAAAACCGAACAGCACGGCATTCAGTCCCCACGCGCCCGCAAACGGGAACAGAAACAGCTTGGCGGGCGGCACACCCTCGCCGGAGAGCACCAGCATCCGGATTCCCGTCACCGCAACCGTCAGAAGTCCCGCCGCAGGCAGGAACATCCCGACCGCCGTCAGCCAGACCCGCATCGCGTTCCGCAGTCCGGCGCGGCGCACACGGGAACTGACCACGCAGGTGTGCGAAGCATAGGCGTACTTGATAACATACTCCTGATTCGCCGCCAACGCAAAGCAGAGAAACCAGAGCACGACCGAGAGGAACAGCGTCACGCTCGGTCCACCGTCCTTGAGAAACAACTCCACTCCCAGAATCAGCGCAAACACGCCGGCAAAACCGGGCAGCGTCCGGCGGGAAAGCATCTGGAAGAAGCGGAACGGCACCATCAGACAGCCTGCAACGCCCAGCGCGGCAAAGGTCACCATGACGACCGCCCCGCCGACCTCGGAGTTGGATTCCGCGCCCAGCCGCCACGCCATGAGATCGCGCACTCCGGCGCCCGCAAGCAGACCTGCCAGCGCACTGATGCACCATGCGGGAATCCGGCGTCCGAGCGGCGGAAACTCGGTATGGCTCTCAAACGAGAAATCCATCTCCCCCGCACACCAGCCGATGAGAAGCAGCTTCTGCACGCCGTAACCAAGCGCCACCAGCACCGGCACGGCAAGCATTGCCACCACACCCGAGAGCTGCCGGGCACAGAACAGTGCGAGAAATTCGGTTGCCGGAATCAGCGCCAGCACCACGCCCGCGCAGGCGATCAACTGGTAAAACCGCATCCAGCCCGCGTTCCGGTTTCCCTTACCATCCATAGCCGACACCTCCCGTCCATTTGCTCAGCCGGAAATACACCGGAATCTCCTCCGGAATCTGCGGCGCATTCTGCCCGGAGGTCAGCACGAAAAAGATCACCCGCACACCGCTCTCCCGCATGGCAGCCGCAAAATTCAGCATCCTCCCGTCCAGATAGGTCGTGACGAACACCATGTTGCCGCCGCCGGTATAGTGCCCCGGGTCGGCAAGCATTTCATCCATCATCTGCTCCACCGGAATCGACATGGCAGGCGGCAGCTCTGCCAGCGTGCGGTAAGCCTCCAACAGGTTGTCGCCGGTGCGGTATTCCTCGCTGGCAAAGATGTTCGCGGCAATGCCGTCCTCCCCTGCCGCCGAACCGGAGGACAGCCCTGCCGGGTTGGTGTTGGCAAACAGCCGCACCGGAATGTTCCGCCCAGCGGCGGAGTCCAGAAGCGATGCGCAGACCGTGATGCAGTCCTCGATATACTGCGGGGAGGTCAGCGCGGGCGGGTGCGGCTCAATCAGCACCGTCTGCATATTCAGCACCACCTGATAGGCATCATTCCGCACCGCCTCGCATTGCCGCACAACCGGATAGCCCAGCTTTGCAGACTGCTTCCAGTCCACGCTGTTGAGGGGGTCTGACGGCGTGTAGGCGCGCACGCCCGCATACGCCATCGGATCGCACAAAATCCCCTGCGGCTGGCTCGCGTCACCGGTCAGCGCCGCCGTCAGGGCAAGATTCCGAATCTCCTCCACTGCGCAGGGCAAAACCCGAAGCGTTGATTTCCCGCCCTCTGCCGGCTTCAGGAGGAGTGAAAACTCGTTTGCGCCGAGCGGGTCATTGGAGACAGCGTGAAGCTCCACCGATTCCGCCGCATAAATGCCGCGCTTTTTTGCCAGCACACGCCAGCGGCGCTCGATCTGTTCCTCCGGGCGAAGCGTCCAGATGCTCTCGGCAGAGCGCACCGTTTCGGTCTTCTCCCCCGCCAGCACCAGCTCAAGCCCCTCCGGCATCAGTGTTTCCAGCTTGAGAAACGGAATCGGGCGCGCGGAACGGTTGATCACCGTCTGGCACAGGGTCAGGTACTCCCCGCGAAAGACCTCGTCCGCCTCAAACGAGAACCGGTATTCCAGCGCCGCCTCCAGCTCTGCCTTCCCGCGCCTGCGGCGAAGGAGATATGCCACGCCGAACGCCGCGAAGAACAAGAGAATCAGCCATGTCATACCGCCACCTCATTCGGTCGGGACCGGGATTTTCGACAGCAGAACTCCGATCAGTGCCTCGGAGGACTGCGACAGGCGCACGCTGCTTTGCGACTGCAGCATCAGCCGATGCGCCAGCACCGGAACAGCAAGCTGCTTGACATCATCCGGCAGCACATAGTCCCGCCCCAGAATTGCCGCATAGGCGCGGGCTGCCTTGGTCATGGCAACCACGCCGCGCGGGCTGGCGCCGAGCCGGATCTTCTCCTGCTCGCGGGTTGCCCGCACCAACGCCACGATGTAATCCCGCATGGCAGGGCTGACATACACCTTGTCGGCTTCGGCTCTTGCCGCCGCCACATCGTCAAGCGACGCAACCGTCTGTGGCTTCTCTCTGTCTTCCCCGCCGCAAACGCGCTCCACCACCTGCCGCTCTGCCGCCTCGGAGGGGTAACCAAGATGCAGCTTCATCAGGAAGCGGTCAATCTGCGCCTCGGGCAGCGGGAATGTGCCCTGAAATTCGATCGGGTTCATGGTCGCCATCACGAAGAAGACCTCCGGCAGCGGGAGCGTTTCGCCGTCCAGCGTTACCTGCCGCTCCTCCATGCATTCCAGAAGTGCCGCCTGCGTGCGCGGGGTGGCACGGTTGATTTCGTCTGCCAGCAGCAGGTTGGTGAACACCGGACCGCGCCGCAGGGTGAAAGTTCCCTCCTGCTGATTGTAGAAGTGAATACCGGTAATATCCGAGGGAAGCAGATCGGGCGTGAACTGCACGCGGCGGCTCTCGGCGCCCAGTGCGGCGGCAAGCGCGCGGATCAGACTGGTCTTCCCTGTCCCGGGGACATCCTCCAGAAGGACATGACCGCCCGCCAGCAGTGCCGTTACCACATAGCGGATGCTTTCCTCCTTACCGAACAACTCCTTGCCGATCTCGCCCTTCAGCTTTTCATACAGTTCCGATGCTTTCATGTGTCCTGTTCCTCCGTCTGTTTTCTTGATCGTATTTCATAAGCAATCATCTGACTGTATTTAGTATACCACAGATGGCTTCATTTGTCAATAGCAAACAAATTATTTTCAAAAAAAAGTGAAAAAGCATTCGTTTTGACGCACACCCGACCTGCCGTTGCCGTCAAAAAAAGCCCCGCGGCTGTGAAAAACCGTTTCGGTCATTCACAGCCGCAGGGCAGTCTGGGCGGTCGCTTTCCGCGAGTCAGGCTTTGGCGGGTCTTGCGGCGTCGATTCCGGAAATGAGATGATGTCCGAGTTCGGAGAGGTAGCGCGCCTGAATCTCCACCATGCCGTCATCCATCCACTTTGCCCACGGTGCGCCGATTTCGTAGGTGAAATCGCCCTGATAGTCGATCTCGCCCAGCGCGCGGGTCACCTCGCCCCAGTTGATGATGCCGTTGTAGGGGTGCGTGTGCAGGTCGCCGCGGTAGTCGGTGTCGTGAACATGGAGTGCGCCGAGACGGTCATGCCCCAGTGCGCGGACGAAATCCCACGGTTCGTCCAACTGCTCCACAAGCGTGGTGTGACCGATGTCAAGGCAGGCGGTAATCTGCTCGCTGTCCAAGGTGTCGATGTAGCGGATGAACTCGGGAATCTTCGCGCAGGTGTCGGCGATGATGTGCTTGCGGCGCGGGTCGACCTGATACATATTCTCCACACCGATTTTTACGCCGAATTCTTTCGCGTAAGGGATCAGGCGGCGGTAGTACTTCATGTTGACCTCAAAAATTTCCTCCTCGTGTCCCGGATAGGTGAAATGATGGAGAGGGTGAACCACCGCGACCTTTGCACCGAAAATACCCGCGATTTCAAGCGAGCGGACAATGCGCGGGAAAATCGTTTCTTCAAAGAAGCTGTCATCCAGCCACAGCTTGTTTGACCACGAAAAAGGCGCGTGAATCTGGTTGACGGTCAGCCCGTTGCGCTCGGCGCTTTTGCGGATGTTCTCCGCCTCGGTGCGGAAAGATTCGGAATTCAGCACATCCTCGTCGTTTTTGAGACGTTCCAGACTGTAATCGTTGCATTCAAAACCCACTTTGCCGTAGATTTCGTGCATTTTTTCGTAGCCGTACTTTCCCTCCAGCATACTGTTTGCGGACAGATTCATAAAAATACTCCTTTGCAAAAAAGTGCGACACCCCGCCCCGAGGGACAGGGTGTCGGAAAGATCAGAATTTGAAATCGCCGAAACCGATGGTCGGCAGTTTGGTGGCGTCGCCTTCCTGAAAAGCAGAAGTTGCAATGACATCCTCGGTTGCGAGGATCACAAGGTTCATTTCGGGAGCGAGATAGCGTTTCATGATATTCCCTCCTTATTTCACTTCATTGCCTGCGGCATCGAAAGTCACGGACACGGTGTTTCCAAAGGACGTGCCGCCCTCTGCCACCACGTAGGGCGTCAGGGTAAAGGTGACGTTGCCCTTGTCGGTCGGAATGCTGTCGATGACAAATGCGATGAAATAATTGCCCGCGTCGGGAGTGACATCCTCGCCGTCCGCCTTGAGCGCGGTGTAATAGGTATACAGCACCACGTCTCTGACCTCGGACACCTTCACCGTGTCGCCCTCGGTATAGGAAGCCCAGACCTTGAAGCCGACGCGCTCATACCCGTTGCCGACGATCTGCGCCGAGAAGCGAACCGCATTGGTGTTCTCCCCGGTCGAGCACTGGAACGCAACCTTTCCAACCTTCTTTGCGGTTGCAGTCGCGTTGAAGGCACTGATGGCGTCGTCAATTGCTTTGGTCAACGGAGCAAGCTCTTCGACGGTCTTTTGTCCGGAAGTAGATTCCTCAACGCAGAGCTTACCTTCTTTATTATTGCGCTTCCAATAACGGCACTGGTTAGTTCCTTCATATGCGTTTTCGTCAATATCTACCGAAGCAGAATTCAGCACTTCCAATACTCCAACATCAGCGCCTTTACCGATCCAGTAAGAACCAAGCAAGCCACCAAAGCGGTAATTGTTGCCGGTAACATTTGCCGCAATTCCGTTTTCGCCTTTTCTGAGCGCGTGCAGATTATAACAATTATCAATCTTGTTGGTTGCTTTGGACAGCGAGTTTGCACCGCCAAGAATTCCGCCCCAGTAAATTGCGTTTCCAGCCACATTCTCTCCCATGTTCAAATGGAAAATACCGCTGTTATAGCAATTCCGAATCACAGTATTGCCCACCAAAGTCTTGTCAACTACTCCTGCAGAATAAGGGGAAATGAACCCGACAATGCCGCCGACCGCACATTCGGCTTTGTTTTGATAGGTTGCCAGATCGTAGGTGATCTTTCCGGTATTGACGCAGTATTCCACAGTCGTATTGTACCCTGCGCTGCCGACAACACCGCCTGTCATTACCCAGTTGCCGGGAACATTGATTGCCGCATGGTTGACACAGTAACGAACCGTTGTTCCGTATGCCATACCGACGATACCGCCCGCGCGGGATGCCTGATCGTAATCAGCCGACAACTTTGCTGTATCAACCGATGTCGGGTACTTCGCGGTTACCGTACAGTTCGCATTGACCACGCAGTTTTCGATCACGTTCAGGGTTTCGCCCTTTTCCTTATCGTCTGCGGTTGCAGCCGCACGCCCGACAATCGCGCCGGTGACACCGTGTCCTTCCACTTGCACATTATCCAGAACAATGTTTTTGATGGTAGCGCCGTGAATCATACCGAACAGACCGTGTCCCCAGTTCACATTCAGACCGTGCCCGGTATTCTGACTGGTAATCTTACCGTTGCGGATGGCAAAGCCCTGTCCGTCGTAAGTTCCGCCGAATGCGCCCATTCTCTTGGCATTTGCGAAATAATACCCGATGGAAGCAAAATTCTTGCCGTTCAGGTCGATGTCCTGCGTCTGGAGGAAGTACATTCCCGCAAACTTTGCCGTGTATTTGCCGGCAAGAACATCGGCATGCTGGTCGTTTACGATATCCCCTCTCGGAATCTGTTTCTGAAGCCACAGCAGATTTGCCGCGTCCGCAATCAGATACGGATCTTCTTTCGTTCCCGACCCTTCGGGTTGGGTAGCCGTTTTTCCGTCCCACCCGGATGTGGAGACAACTTCAGCCGATGCAACAAAGGGTAACGCGGCGCACAGCGAGAGCATCATGCAGGCTACGAGCAAAAGGGAAATGACACGATTCTGGGTTTTCATTTCTGGTTCTCCTTTTCGTTTTATTATTTGCGACCGTTTCAGTTGAACAGGTCGTCAAAATCGATTCGGGTCAGGTCGTCGGGGTCGCCCTCGCGGAAGTCCTGCACGTCGGGCAGGGTCACGTCCGCAAAGTGCGCCGCGTGGTCGCTCGCAACCAGTGCAAGCGAATAGTTCACCACATCGTAGCGCGACACGGTCGGCGTAGCACCGCAGTACATCAGATGGTCAATCGCCCATTCGGAATCCGTCCAAAGCGAATTCTGGAGGTTGTAAAAGTCATAATCCGCGTTGTAGGGGAAGGTCTGATAGTACGGGCTGAGCGTGGTGCAATCCTCTGCAATGCCGCGGATGTTGTTCAGTCCCGCTTCCGTGAGCGTCCGATACGGGTCGCCGCTTTTGTTCGTGTTGAAGTCGCCGCCCGAGAACACGCTGATCTTGCCGTATTTCTCCACAATCGACTTCGCCACCTGCGCCATGCAGGCGGCATCCTGCACGCGGTATTCGTTGCCAAGCGCCGGATCGTCCCCCGCGTTGGTGTTCGCGGCAAAGTGCGAGTTGGTCACGCCAAACAGCTTGCCGTCGCTCTTGCGGCGGAGAACCGCATAGGTCGTACCCTTATCGCCCGAGCGCGCTTTGTTGTAGCCGGTTTCCACGGCTTCAAACAGCGTGTTATTGTAGAAGATCGGGTTTCCCGTGCCGCCGTCATTCGGGAAGCAGACCTCGGCGTAGTTCTCGCCCAACCAACGGAAGAGCGCCTTGCCGCCCGTTCGGTATGCGTTGGAGCACTCCTGCAGACACAGCACATCGGGTTGGTAAGACCGATAGACGGACAACGCCACATCCGGGCGCATGGAAATCGGATTGCTGCCGTCCGCATTGATGTACCCCCAGACGTTATGGTACATGATGCGCATCTCTCCGCGCTTCTCCACGTTTGCGGGAACGCTTTCGTTCGCTTCCCAGCTGTCCCCCGGTTTCAGTGCGATGTTTGCCTGCAGATTGCTGAACACTTGCGCGCAGATCATCTCGTAAGCCGCCAGAAATCCGAAACCGGACGACCAGAGAATCTCCATCGACTTCTCGCCAACCGTCACGGTCGCCTTGCCCTGCGGCGCTTCGCCCGTTGTGCGCGCGGTCTTGCCGATCCGGATTTCGTATTCCGCCGCTTCCCCGGCGTCGGTCACAATCTCCATGTTGATGCCCGCATAGTTGGCAAGATGCCGCTTGAGCAGCTTTGCAAAGTAGCTCTCAAGCGACCCGTCGGCGGGAATCACCATGCGGAAGGAGGACATCGCCACGCCGTTCAGGGTCAGCGAGCGGATGTTGTACTTGCTCCGCTGGGTGAAATTCTGCCCGGCGGTGAAGATCAACGTGCCGTCGGTTGTCCCAGCGGACAGCCCTTTGGTTGTTTTCAGAACCTTCTCCACAAAGTAGTCCGCCGCATTGGAAGTTCCGTTATCCGAGCCGCCGAGAATCACAAGTTTTTTGCCGACCATGCGCACGGTGTACTCCCCCGCCGCAAGATCTTTGTAGACCCCGGTGCTCTCCGGGCGGTTGGTCAGACCGACCAGAATTTCATGCTCGGGCGCGGTTTCATCCTTTTTGAGGTAATCGTCCTGATTCCCGATGTCCGCTCCGGTGTAGCTTTTCAGCGCCGCGGCAAGACTCCGCGCCGCGCGGATAACTTTGGTGTCCGCGTCCTCGGGATACACAACGGTATAGCTGCTCTTGCCCTTTTCCACCAACGTCAGCGGAAGATCGGTTTCGGGCGCCTCGGTCTCGCTCCCGGCCTGTCGCGCGGTGGTGTCATCTGCCGTTCCGTTTTCCTTGGCGCAACCGACCAGAAGCAACGCCGCAAGACACAGAACCGCCGCAAGCCGTTTCCAACAGGTTTTCATACGCGTCTCCTTTCGGATATCAGTGTATCAACGGTAAATTTCGATAATGGAGTCCAACTGGTTTCTTGCGGCGGTTGCAATTTCGGCAATCACCGTGGAAAGGCTCTGGTTCTTCACCACCTGCCCCTGCACTTTGGTGAACAGGTTGAAGCGGTCGCTCTCGCAGACAAATCCGAAGTCGACATAGAGCGAATTTCTCGCAAGGTCCACCATACGCGCGTCGGTGGGGCTATCGGCAACCTTGCGCTTGAGCACGTTGTCATAGAACGCGGTGACAATCGTATCGGAACTTCTGCGGTTCATCACGTCCAGAATGACTGCCGACATACTGCGATCCTGACAGATCTTCGGAATCGAGAAAATCGACGCGCCGTAGGTGGTGCTGACATACTCGGAGTCCGCGTCAAATTTCGGCATCGGAATCAGACCGTAGTCAAAGCTTGCATCCATCTCGTTCTTGATCTGCTTGCCGCAATAAAGCGCGGTTGCATAGAAGAAGGACTGCCCGCCGATGAACTTGGAAACCTTGTCGGCATAGTTCCGCGCGGTGGTATTGGAATAATAGGTATTGGCGTCATGAATCAGCGCGGTGAAACCGTCTGTGATATTCACGTTTCTCGGCGTGTTGAGCGTGATGTCAATCGCACCGTTCTCCTGCGATACGGTAACCAGTTTCAGCCCCGCCGAAAACAGCCCCGTGCGGAGAGAGTGCTGGTCGTAGATCGCACCCCAGACGTCGTTGGTCTTGTCTTCATCATCCAGATTCTGCGAGACCTGCGCCATGAGTTCCCGCATTTTCGCAATCGTCCATTCCTTGTCGTCAACGATCTTGTAAAGATCCAGCGACTGCGCCGCCGCGATGTTCTTGTTGAAGAACACCACCTCGATGTTTTCCAGCACTTCCAACGTTGCGTCGCCCGCGCAGCTGAAGGTAATGCCGTTGATGGTAACGTTGTTGTTCCAACCGCTGTAGTACCAATCCTTGTTCAGGTCAATCTCGGGCAGGGTCTGCAGGTCGACGAACGCGCCCTTCTGCTCGAGCGCCCACCAGAAGTCCCAACACATCAGGTCGATGTCCCCTGCCGAACCGGTATCCAGTTTGGTGGAAAACTCCTTGCCGCTGCCCGCGTCGCTCAGAGTCATCAGCTTGAACTTGATGCCGTACTGATCCTCGATCCCCGCGTTGCGGCGGAAGGTGTCGTATTCCACGGTGTCCTTCGTGTTCGCGTCATCGCAGTAGAGGTAATGGTAGCGGTTATTCCGCACCGCAATGGTGAAGTCGGTCGGCACGCCGTCCTTTGCGTAGTTGACGTTCGGCTCGGGGTCTTCCTCGGCGGTTGAAGGCGCGGTCGCCTCGTCGGTCTTTGGGGCTGTCCCCGACGGAGTCGGCGTGGGATCTTTTTTGCCGCAGGACGCCAGAATCGGCAAAACCAACAGCAACGCCAACAGTACGCATAACAGTCCATACTTCTTCATATTCATAAAAATGTTCCTTTCCGGTATATCTGCGCTCCGATTTTTCGGAGAAATACCCATCAGATAAAGGCAGAAGCCGCCGCACCCGTCAAGCGGAATGCGGCAGACTTCTGCCTTTTTGCGTGATTCGGTTCTCTCGGCGCGCCGAAAAAGCGCCCGTCGCTATGGCTACGGAGGCGCAAACAGGTCTGTCTGTCTGTCTGTCTGTCTGTCTGTCTGTCTGTCTGTC
>URHR01000006.1 GCA_900547725.1 uncultured Eubacteriales bacterium | reverse complement strand
CCAGAAGTACAACTTTGTTCTCGGAGACGGGACGGAGTATCCGTATCTGTCGGAATCCTGAAGATGCAATTGTGACGAAACCGACTTTTTGTCCCGTGGTAAAGCCGCCTGATTTCTGAATCGGGCGGCTTTTTGACAAGGGATTCGGTAAACGGTATATGCCGGAGTGCATCGCCCGGGCAGATGTCCTGCAGAGATTGGCTTCCGTACAGAACGCGGCAACCGACTTCTTTCCGATGTTCAAAACCTGCGAAACAAGAATGAAATCAAGAATCATTTTAGATATATAACGCATGAAGTCATTCGGAAGGATTGATTTTTTACTCGGGAATCGCGGGAGAATCCGGAAAGCAGACTGTATATATTCATCGGGTGGATGAATATATACATTTTTTATAAAATTGATCACATCGTCATAATAATATTGGTGGATATTTTTGCACCCGAAGCATTGACAAAAACGGAATTATGTGATATCATATTATATATTATGGCGCTTTTATCCAAAGCTTTTATTGCCTTGGCGGGCTGCCGCTTTTGCAAGAAGAAAAAAACAACCTGCAATTTGCAAGTCGAGAGTCCCGCAAAAAGAAAAAGAAATGCTTTCCGCGCGGCGTTTAACGGAAAAATGTTCTGCTTTTTCGGGGGATTTTGCAATTGTCCGGGAAGAAAAATGCAAAAAGAAGTAAAATGTTCATAATTATACACTTTATTTTTACGTCGGAATGAAGTATAATAATTGCGTTTGCAAAATATCTGTTTGGAGCAAAGCCTGCCGGTGGCGGGTATGGGAGTTCAGATGAAATTATACGGAAAGAAAACAGGGTTGCTTGCAATATTGGTTCTGAGTTTTGTGCTCCTTTTCTCTGCGTGTTCTTCGAACCGGGAGCAGAAAAAGCTGGATCAGTTGGAGCAGGACGGGTATGTTTACAAGGTGACGATCGATTTTTGCGGCGGTACTGCCGGCGGAAACGAAAAGCAGCTGTATTATACCAAGGCAAACTCGCTCATGTTTACGCCCGGAGCGAGCGGAACCAATACGGAAGGACCGATCCGCAGCGGCTACCATGTAAAAGAATATTATATAAAGGAAGAAGCGGCGGACGGCAGCGAGACCGAACGGGCATGGGACTTTGACAAAGACCGCGTCACCGAGGATCTGACGCTTTACTGCCGTTGGGCAAAGAACTACAGCGTTCGGATTTGTTACGGTGAGGATTTTGCACAAATCCTGAATGTATCTGTTTCGGATGAAAATCCTTCGGTTTCCAAATTCACCGCTCCCAAATGGGAAGGACATACGCTGATCGGATATTACTATGATGAAGCGTATACGCAACCGGTGACCTTCCCGTACACGCATGCGCATGATGACGCGAACCCTGCCGAAACCGTGTATGCGAAATTTATCGAAGGAAACTACCGCGTCGTTTCCAAACCGTCGGATCTGAGGAGCGTCAGCGCCGGCGCGAACTACTACCTTCTGAACGACATTGACATGAGTGAGGTCGGAAAGGTCAGCTTCCCTGATACTTACTCCGGAACATTCCTTGGAAACGGACATAAAATTCTGAATCTGACTGTGGAGAAAAATCAGACCAAGAGCGGAACTGCTTACGGATTGTTCAATCGGTTGGCGGGCGGTGCGGTTCTTCGGGACGTGACCTTTGAAAACCTTCAGGTGAAGGTCAACCTGAACAACCAGCAGAATCAGATGCTTCTGCAGTTGGGCGCGCTTGCGGGACTTTGCGATGATGACGTGACGGTTGAAAATGTGACGATGAGCGGTACGTTTACCTATGATTGCAACAACCGGCAGAACCTGACGGGGAAGATTGAAAGCGTGAGCAGCATTTTCGGGGATGCACCCGATGCGGCAAGCGCGGCGGTGACCTCTACCGTAACGGTTACGGCGGTCAACGAGTACAAAGAGGATAATTGACCGGACAGATATATCAACAAAACCAAGAAAAAGAGAAGAGAAGAAAGGAAGAATCACGATGAAGAAAAAGAAATTTTTGAGGATTCTCAGTCTGCTGCTCTCGATCTGCACAATCCTGCCTTTGGCAGTGGCGTGCAAGGGCGGCAAGGACGGAGACGGAACCGGCACGGGGAACGGTGACGGCAACAAAACGCCTTCCGGCATTTCCAATGAGAACACGCCTCTGGCAATTGCCAGCGAGGCGCTGGACGGCGTATTCAATCCTTTTTACTACACCAGCGGTGCGGACGGAAACGTGATCGGTCTGACCCAGATCGGCATGCTGACCACCGATAAGAACGGCAATATTACCTGCGGTAAGGATACGGACAGCGTGGCGCTCAACTATTCCTACATCACCACGGGAACGGCTGCGGATCACGAAAGCAGCGGCAATTATGACAATTACTACACCACGTATTATTTTGCAATCAAGAACGGCATCAAGTTCTCCAACGGAGCAACGCTGAGCATCAAAGACGTTCTGTTCAATCTGTATGTCCTTCTTGACCCGATTTATACCGGTTCCTCCACGCTGTATTCCACCAACATCCGCGGCCTTGGCGCATATCGCGCTCAGACGGCGGACGAGAATCAGCAGAAGGAGATGGACAGCTACTTCCTCAAGTTGGCGGCAGACCGTATCAATGCTGTTGTGGCATGGTGCGATGACGAGAAGGCGGAAAAGAGTGCGCTGACCGCAGAGGAAAAAGAAGTGATTGCAAAGGCAGAGGAACTGTTCCGGAGCGAGCTTCAGAGCGACTGGTCGAGTTCCAGCGATACCGAGTCCTATAAAAAGTACGGCTTTACCGAGCAGTGGCAGGTATTCCTTTACAAAGAAGGCCTGATTACGGTCAAGAGCGAAAAGGATCGCGAGACCGGCGTGATCACCTACGAGGTTGACATGAACGGCTATGACAAGGTGGCGGATCACTCCGAGGAAGCCATGATCAAGACCGTTTATGACGCCAACATGAATGTGACCTCTTTGTCGTCGTACAAGTCCAAACTCAAGGCGGTGGTTGCCGGCGGATGGGCTACGGCGTCCAATCTGAAGGAATACTTCAAGGGCGTGGAGATTTCCAAGTACTTTGCCGATCCTTCCAAGAAGCAGATCAAGAGCATTTCCGGTATCACGACCTATAAGTCAGAATCCATTCCCGGCGCAGACGGCGAAGACATTGCCCTTGGCGAGGAGTGCGATATCCTGAAGATCGTTGTCAACGGCGTTGACCCCAAGGCAATCTACAACTTCTCCTTCACCGTGGCTCCTATGAGTTACTATTCCACCGAGGCGGAGATCAAGAAGTTCTCTATCGAGGACGGCAACTTCGGCGTTGCGTTCTCCAATCAGGATTTCTTCGATCAGCTGCAGGTCAAGCAGGTTCCTGTGGGCGCAGGTCCTTACAAGGCTTCCAATGCGGAAACTTCCTGTGAAGCGGAGTCGGCAATTCCTTCCAAGACTGACTTCTTCTCCAACAACATTGTTTACTACGAGAGAAACAACAACTTCTACACGGTGTTCGGTAACGATACCTCCAAGAACGCAAAGATCAAGAAGGTTCGTTATAAGGTCATTTCCACCGACCAGATGTTCAACTCGGTGACCGGTTCCAACCCGGAGGTCTACTACTCCGAGCCGCAGGCAACCAGCACCAATATCACGAAACTCGGGAACGTTGCCAACACCAAGTACGCGCTGGCAAACAACATGGGCTACGGTTACATCGGTATCAACGCAGGCAAGGTCAAGGATGTCAACATCCGTCGTGCCATTATGTACTGCATGGATGTCGGACTGTGCCTGGACTACTACGGCGGAAGCACCTTTGCAAGCATTCTGAACCGTTCGATGTCCAAGAACTCCTGGGCATATCCGGAAGGATGCCAGCCCTACTATGGCGAATATTCCTACGACGATTGCGAATACGACGGTGAAGGCAACCTCATCAAGGTCGGCAAGTTCAACGATGAGCTGGCAAAGAATTCCGCGAAAGCGGCGGCTGCGGAAGCAGGTTACAACACGCTGGATCCCAAGACCGGAAAACTGAAGAACGCCAACGGCGATACGCTGACCTTTACGTTCACCATCGCGGGCGACTCCAATGACCACCCGGCATATGCTACCATGCAGAAGGCGGCAAACCTGCTCAACGACATCGGCTTTGACGTGACCGTGACCAAGGACGCAAGCGCGCTTTCCAAGCTGGCATCCGGCGGTCTGGAGGTCTGGGCTGCAGCGTGGTCGTCCACAATTGACCCGGATATGTATCAGGTTTACCACAAGGATTCGAGTGCAACCTCCATTAAGAACTGGGGCTTCCCCTACATCATGGAGGAGGGAACTTCCGAGGAGCAGGCGTGGTTGGACGAACTGGCGCTGCTGATCGAGGAAGCCCGTGCCACGATGGATCAGAACAAGCGGAAAGAGGACTATGCGCAGGCATTGGATATTGTTATGGAGCTTGCCGTAGAACTGGCAACCTATCAGAGAAAGAATCTCTTTATCTGGAACTCGGCGGTGATTGATTCGAGCACGCTGTGCGAAGCGACAGCATACCAGTCTCCGCTTTCAAGAATCTGGGAGGTCAGCCTGGTAGAATCCTGACTGATACTCAGGCGAAAGGAGAGCGCCGACCGGATCGGCGGTCTCCCTTTCGCTTTTCCCGGATGAGAACCCGGGAAAAACGGTGGCTCCGCAGGGGCGTTTTGTAAGAAGCATTTCCCTTCGGAGGGCTGAGGCTCCGAAAACAAAAAAAGCCGCCATGAAGTGCGGTGTGGGAGAGTAAAATGGCTCAATATATCATCAAACGACTGTTGCTTGCAGTGCTGATCCTGTTCTTTGTGTCACTCATTATCTATGGGCTTGTGCGTATGCTGCCCAACGATTATGTGGATCAGAAGTTTCAGTCCCAGCTGGAGCAGGGGACGGTCACACAGGAATACATCGATAATATGAAGGCACTGTATGGTCTTGATGATAATTCCTTTGGGGGAATCATCAAGGGCTACTTCAAGTGGCTTTCCAAAGCGCTGCACGGCGATCTCGGAATTTCTTTCAAATTCAATGAGCCGGTGGCGGACGTCATTTCCACTTATATGTGGATTTCCTTCGTCATTTCGTTTGTTGCATTGATTCTGGAGTTCATCATTGCAATTCCGTTGGGGGTTATTTCCGCAACGCATCAGTACGGTGTCTCGGACTATGTGGTTACGGTATTTGCAATGGTGGGTATTTCATTGCCTTCCTTTTTCCTCGGTTCTCTTCTCATCAAGGTATTCTCCGTGGACCTCGGGTGGCTTCCGATGCAGGGACTGACCGACGCGACAAAGGATTATGTCGGCTTCCGTGCAGTGCTTGATATGGCGCGTCACTGCATTCTTCCGATGGTTACACTGGTGGTGCTTTCCGTGGGAGGCATGATGCGTTATACCCGAACCAATACGCTTGAGGTGCTGAACTCGGATTACATCCGCACTGCGCGCGCCAAGGGGCTTTCGGAGCACACGGTTATCTATAAGCATGTGTTCCGCAATACCATGATTCCGCTCGTGACCACCATGGCGGGAATTCTGCCGAGCCTGTTCTCCGGCGCGATGATTACGGAGGAAATTTTCTCCCTGCAGGGAATCGGACAAAAGGCATATCAGGCACTGATGGCGGGCGATATTCCGTTTATCATGGGGTACAATATGTTCCTTGCCATTCTGACGGTGATCGGAACGTTCTTTACCGATATTGCTTATATGCTGGTTGACCCGCGCGTCAAACTGAACAAATAACGAAAGGAAGGATCTGATTTTCATGAGCGAAAATTTTTCGGAAGAAATGAACCGGATTGATGACATTGACGAAGAAATCCTTCCTCCCGTAGAGGAAAGCGAAAGCGAACGCGAATCCTTTTCCGACAGCGTCAAGATCGTTTCTCCGATGCGGTTGGTTATGCGGCGCTTTTTCCGCTCCAAACTGAGTATGGTCGGACTCTGCACCATGATTGTGCTGTTGCTCTTCTGCTTCCTCGGCCCGATCTTTGTCGGGTGGGGTGAGGACGAGGTGGATAATTCCACCGGAAACTTCATCATCACGCCGATGGAAAGAACCTTCACCGGTTCCGACGGCGAGACCTATACGGTTTACTATGTGGATCAGTATCAGCAACAGCAGAACATTTTCGCCCCCTGCTTTTCCTCGTCTACCGACGCGAACGGAAAAGTCCGGTATCATATTCTCGGCACTGACAACAAGGGCATGGACGTGCTGACCAGACTGATGTGCGGCGGAAGAGTCTCGCTTTCGCTTTCGCTTCTGGTGGTGGTTGTCAATACGCTGCTCGGCGTTCTGCTCGGCGGCGTTGCCGGATTTTTCGGCAAATGGGTGGATATGTTGATCATGCGGATCGTAGATATCATCAACTGTATTCCGACCCTGCCGATTCTGTTGATTATCGGCGCTATTCTGGACGCTTACAGCAAAGTCATTCCCAAGGAATCCCGTATTTACATTCTGATGGCGGCGCTGACCCTCATCAGCTGGACGGGCGTTGCAAGACTGGTGCGCGGGCAGATTCTGTATCTGCGCGAGCAGGAATATATGACCGCGGCAGAGGCGCTCGGACTTCCCACCGGGCATAAGATTTTCAAGCATCTGGTGCCGAATGTGATGCCGCAGCTGATCGTCTCCATGACGCTGTCGCTCGGAAGCATGATTCTTTACGAGGCAACCCTCGGATATCTGGATCTGGGCGTTCCGTACCCGAAGGCATCGTGGGGAAATATGATCTACCTTGCCAAAAATACGGATATTCTGAGTTTTTACCCCAACATCTGGGTTCCCAGCGGCGTTTGCATTGTGCTTGCGATTCTGGCATTCAACTTCATCGGCGACGGTCTGCGCGATGCGCTTGACCCGAAGATGAAACGGTAAGGAGGAGCAGAAATGGCTGAAAACAAACACTATCTGTCCTCCGGGGAATTGCGGAAGATCGCAAAGGAAAACCGCCGGCAGACAAAGCTTTACGAGAAGAAAAAACACCGCAAGGTTTCTCCCGAGACCTATACGACCCAAATGAAAGACCCGAACAACATTCTTGAAATCGAAGATCTGCACACCTTCTTCTTTACCGACGCGGGTACGGTCAAGTCGGTCAACGGCGTTACCTTCAGCATCCCGCGCGGAAAGATTGTCGGTGTGGTCGGAGAATCCGGTTGCGGAAAGAGCGTAACCTCCCTTTCCGTTATGCAGTTGGTGCAGGCACCGCAGGGGCAGATTGTCTCCGGTTCTATCCGGTTTTCCACTTCCGACATTGTTTATGACGCGTCCGGCAAGGCTGTTCCCATCTATGAAACCGAGACCGGGGCGGACGGAAACGAAAAGATCGTAACAAAGCAGATTACCTCCAAGAGCGGCAAGACGAAAGAAGTTCCCGTGCAGAAGCTCGGAGAGGACGGCTTGCCGATGTTCAGGACGGAAGAAAAGGTATTCGACATTGCAAAGATGCCGATTGCCGATATGAGAAAGATCCGCGGAAGAGAAATTTCCATGATCTTTCAGGAGCCGATGACCAGTCTCAACCCGGTCTTTACCATCGGATACCAGTTGGACGAGGTTATTCTCATCAACAATCCCGGCGCTACGCGCGAGGATGCCAAGCGCCGCAGCATTCAGATGCTGAACGAAGTCGGAATCGCTATGCCGGAGGCGGTGTACAAAAAGTATCCGCATGAGTTGTCCGGCGGAATGCGTCAGCGCGTTATGATCGCTATGGCGGTTGCCTGCAACCCCAAGCTGATTATTGCGGACGAACCGACCACGGCGCTGGATGTGACCATTCAGGCGCAGATTCTGGATCTTCTGAAAAAGCTGAAAAACCGGATCAACGGTTCCATTATGCTGATTACCCATGATCTCGGCGTCATTGCCGGAATGGCGGATTACGTGGTCATCATGTACGCCGGTCGGATCATCGAGCAGGGAACGGTGTTCGATATTTTCGATCATCCCTGCCATCCGTACACCATCGGTCTGCAAAAGTCCAAGCCGGTGGTCAATAAGGATACCGAGTGGCTGTACAGCATTCCGGGCAGAGTGCCGAACCCGATTGACCTGCCCAATACCTGCTATTTCAAAGACCGTTGCCAGTACTGCAACAAGTCCTGCAACCAACCGTATCCGGAGCTTGTAAAACTTTCGGATACGCATTACGTCGCTTGCTATCGGGCGGCTGAGATTGAGGAGGCGCGTTCAAAGAACCATGGAAAAGCAGAATAATATTCCGGTCGGTCAGAACGGGACTCCGACAGAGGAGCAGAAAAAAGAGGACATTCTTTTGGATGTCCGGCATCTGAAAAAATATTTTCCGGCATCCAAGAGTTTCTTCGGCAAGCCGAAGAGCTTCCTGAAGGCGGTGGACGATGTTTCGTTCACCGTGCCGCGTGGCTCTACTCTGGGTATTGTCGGAGAGTCCGGATGCGGAAAAACAACGCTCGGACGCACGGTGCTCCATCTGCATGAGATCACCGGCGGACAGATCATTTACAACGGCGTCGACATCACCGATTACAATTCATCGAAGTTGCGCCGCGAGGGTCTGCGTACCCGGATGCAGATTGTGTTTCAGGATCCGTATTCCTCTCTGCCCCCCCGGATGACCATCGGGGATATCATCGCCGAGGCGGTTAAGGTACATCAGATCGTGCCGGATAAGGAACTGAAAGAGTATGTGCTCGGCATCATGAAAAAATGCGGTCTGCACGACTACTATTACGAGCGTTACCCGCACGAGTTTTCCGGCGGTCAGAGACAGCGGATCTGCATTGCCCGCGCGCTTGCGGTCAAGCCGGAGTTTGTTGTCTGCGACGAGCCGGTGTCTGCGCTGGATGTTTCCATTCAGGCGCAGATCGTGAACCTGCTCAAGAAGCTGCAGCTTGATATGGGGCTGACCTATCTCTTCATTTCGCACGACCTGTCGGTGGTAAAACACATTTCCACCCATGTCGGCGTGATGTACCTCGGCAGTATGGCGGAGATCGGAACCAAGCACCAGATTTTTGATAATCCGTTGCACCCGTACACGCAATCGCTTCTGTCGGCTGCGCCCGTGCCGGATCCGCACGCTCAGATCAACCGGATTGTGCTGACCGGAGACGTGCCGTCCCCGGTCAATTGCCCGCCCGGCTGTAAGTTCCATACCCGTTGCCCGAAGTGCATGGATGTCTGCCGCGAAAAGCGCCCGGCACTCAAGGATGTGGGAGACGGACACAAGGTTGCATGCTTCCTCTGCGGCTCTGAGCCGGAGGAGACAGGCAGTGAGCAGAATGAAACGAAGTAAAGAGAAAAAGAAAATCACTCCGGAGGACGACGGCAGAACCATTGTCAACATGAATGTGGACGGGTTTTCGTGGTATCAGCCGAATCTTCCGGAGAAGAAAAAAAAGAAGAATGACCCTGACAAGCCGACCCGAAAAGAGACTCTTGCAATGATTCGGGCAGCATACCGAACGATGCTGCCGTATGCACTGATCGCTATCGGGGGGCTTGTACTGGCTTTTGTTGCGGCAGCCCTGTGGCTGAAGTAAACATTGTCGGAATACCAAAAAGTACCGCCAAGTGGCGGAAATGGGAGAAAGATATGAAAAAGAGCATCAAGCGACTGCTTTGTCTGCTGCTTGCCTTCACTTTTGTCGCCGGTGGATTTGTATTGCCGCTGAGCGCGGAAACCGGCATTATGCCGGGCGTGAACACAGGCAACGGCGGAGGGAATCTGTCGGCAGACACCTCCGGAAAGACGGCGTTGAACGCCTCAATCGGAAAACAGTATAAGTCTGACGACGAGATCACCGTGATTGTACGTCTGAAGGGCGAATCCCTGCTGGCTGCGGCGGAAGCCGCCGGCAAGGATGCCTCTGCGTTCGTGCTGACCGAAGCGGGAAAGCAGTGCGTTGCAGAGATCGAGGACAGAATCAACGGGGTCATTGCTTCGTTTGAAAAGGAAATCCTCTCGGTCAAATACCATTACACCACGCTGTTCCCCGGATTCTCCTGCAGAATCAAATACAAGAATCTTGCCAAGCTGGAGAAAGCGGACGAGGTTCGCACGGTCATGATCTCGGAACGGTACAACCCTGCCGAGACTGCGACCGACAATGCGCTGAACGCTTACGGAACGGGTATCTACAACTCTTCCGGAACGGGACTGACCGGAAAGGGAATTGTTGTGTCCGTGTTGGATACGGGACTGGACTATACGCACAGCGCGTTCCAACGCCTGCCGGATTGCGCGCCTGCCCTGTCGGCAGACACGGTGGAGGAGTTGTTCCCCAATCTCGTGGCGTCCTCGCTGAACGAAGAGGGAAGATGGCAGTCCACTTATCACAGCACCAAAGTTCCCTATACTTTTGACTATGCCGACAAGGATTCCGACGTATACCCGGTCAACGACCACGGTACGCACGTTGCGGGTATCATTGCCGGAAAGGATGACGTGATCACCGGCGTTGCGATTGACGCACAGCTGGTGATCATGAAGGTGTTCGGAAACGAGGATCAGGGTGCCGAACAGGAAGACATCCTTGCGGGTCTTTCCGACTCGGTTCTGCTCGGTGTGGACGTCATCAATATGTCCCTCGGTTCTTCCTGCGGATTTTCCCGCGCGGCAGACGATGAGGGAATCAACGAAATTTACGATTCCGTCCGCGAGGCAGGCATCAACCTGATCGTGGCGGCATCCAACTCCTCGTCCTCCGCAAAGGGGTCTACGAACGGCGACACCAACCTGGTCGGCAACCCGGATTCCGCAACCATCGGTTCTCCCGCAACCTATCCGTCTTCGGTTGCGGTTGCGTCCGTGACGGGTGCAAAGACGCACTATCTTTATGCCAACGGCGAACAGCCGATCTACCTGACAAAGGCAAAGCGGAATAACGGCGACGAAATCGAATTCTACGACCTGATGCTGAACGGCAAAAAGACTGCGGAACTGGATTATGTTCTTGTTCCCGGTATCGGTAACGACGGAAACTACGAAACCGTTGACGCCAAAGGAAAGATTGCCGTCGTCAAGCGCGGCGTCAGCACCTTTGAGGAAAAAGTCGATACCGCCAAGAACCACGGTGCTATCGGCGTCATTATTTACAACAACGTGTCCGGTACGATCAGCATGACGATCGGTGTTTCCACCATGCCGGCATGCTCCGTTTCGATGGATTCCGGAAAGTATTTTGAAGCGCATCCCACCGGAACGCTGGTGTTGGACGCCGAAAATCTGGCAGGCCCGTTCATGAGTGATTTCTCTTCCTGGGGACCCAATTCCGATCTGGAACTTTCCCCGGATGTGACCTCTTATGGCGGCGACATCAATTCCGCGGTACGCGGCGGCTATGATATTCTTTCGGGTACTTCCATGGCGTGCCCGAACCTTGCAGGTTCTGCGGCGCTCGTCCGCGAATCCGTTAAGGCGAAACACCCGGATCTGACGGCAAAAGAGACCATGATCATGGTCAACCGCCTTCTGATGTCCACGGCTTCCATCCTGCGGAACGAAGCGGGCAACCCCTATTCTCCGAGAAAACAGGGAGCAGGTCTTGCCGACGCAGAGAGAGCCATCAAAACCCCCGCATACCTTCTGGTAGAGGGGAACGACAAGTCCAAGCTTTCTCTGGGAGATGACCCGCAAAAGACGGGCGAGTACCGTCTGACCTTCCATCTGATCAATACCTCTGCTTCCACCCTGTCCTATGCACTTTCCGTCATTACCATGACGGAGGGCGTTTCCTCCGACGGCAAGACCGTGGCGGAGCAGGCGTATCTGCTCTCTCCGTCCGTCAGCTACGAGGTGACGAACGGGACTCTGCGCGGAAACATGGTAACGGTCAGCGGCTACGGCGATGTGACCGTTACTGCAACCGTGAAGCTGAGCGAGGCGGATCGTGAGTATCTGGACGGGAAGTTCAAGAACGGAATGTATGTCGAGGGCTTTGTGACGCTGACCGCACAGGACTGCGATACAGACCTGGTTATTCCGTATCTCGGCTTCTACGGCGACTGGACAAAAGCTCCGCTTCTGGACGTCACCGAGTTTGAGGTCGGCAAGGAGCAGAAGGACAGCTCCATTCTGGAAGACGAAAAGCTGAAGCCGGATGTGTTCGCCACCATTCCGATGGTGGGTTACTACAACGGCACTGGCAGAACCGAGGACGATTTCGGCTATTACTACATGGGCAAAATCGGCTTCATTCTCGCCGACGGCTACGAACAGCCCGCAACATTGGAGAAGTATTGCGCGCTTACCTCCTCCAAGGACGGAAACTTCAAGCTGTACTACATTGCGGCAGGTCTGTTGCGGAACGCAAAGACCGTCAAAATGAAGATTACCGATTCCGTGACTGGTGAGGTTGTCTTTGAGAAGGAAACGCAGAACTGCCGAAAGTCCTACTACAACGGTCAGCAGACCGGCGGTTACGTGATGGTCGACTTCGACGCATCGGAAGCAGGACTTGCCAACAACACCAAATACGACTTTACCATGACCTGCTCTCTGGATTGGGAGGGCGAACAGCACAACGATAAGGACACGTTCAGCTTTTCGTTCTTTATGGACGACGAGGCGCCTGTCATCCGCGAGGATCTCAACACCCTGCGCGTCAAAACCGACAATGCGGGCAACGTGACCGATTATCTGTTGGATATGCACATTTACGACAACCAGTATGTGCAGGGCTATTTCCTCTACACCTATGACTATCTGGACGAGAACGGAGACCCCGTCAACGCCGAGCCTGTCATCAAGGGCATGATTCCGGTGGATGATTTTGAGGGCGGAAAGGTCAACAAGATTACACAGGATCTGACCGACCTCTGGTATCGCCTCAAGGACGGCGAGGAAGAAGGCTCAAAGAACATCGGGATTCAGGTTTATGACTATGCAAAGCACAGCACCAGCCTGTACTACACGCTGAAAAAGACCGATGCCGAGACGGTGGCGTTCAAGAGCGGACGGACTTCGACCGCAGACGGTAAGGTTATCACCTTTACCATGGCTCCTTATGCCCAGAAGAACCTTCTGGAAAATCTGGAAACCACGCCGAAGGATGTTTATACCGCTCCTATGACGTGGACTTCCTCCGATGAGAGCGTGGCAATCGTCAAGGACGGAATTGTTACGACGCTCAAGGCGGGAAATGCAACCATTACGGCGACATCCGCGACCGGTGCTTTCGCGTCGGTGGAGATTTCCTGTAAGGGAACTGCAAGCAGTACCGGCATTCCGCTGTCCGGGTTGCAGCTGAACGAGACCTCCGTCACGTTGGAACGCGGGGAAACGTTGGAATTGTATGTGGAAATGTTCCCGTACAATATGACGGAGACCCCGGAGATCGAGTGGAAAACCGCGTCCTCCTATGTCACGCTGACCGTTGACCCGAATGACCCGCTCCATTGCACCGTATACGCAAAGGAATCCGGTTCTGCCAATGTGACGGCGGCGGCAAAGGGAAAGCTCTTCTCTGCTACCTGCCGCGTCCGCGTCAAGGAAGAGTTTACGATTGAAAGCATCTACCTCAAGTCCTATACCGGACGGGGAGATGAAAACGGCGTTGTGGAAATTCCTGCCGAAAAGGGAATTACCACCATTTACCGTCTGGCATTCGCAAACAACGAGAATATTACCAAGGTCATTATCCCCGAGGGCGTGGAGGAAATCCAGTACGCCGCTTTCTACGGATGCGATAATCTGAAGGAGATTGTTCTGCCTTCCACCATCAAACAGATTGACGAGTGGGGCTTCGGTCAGAACAAAGCGTTGGAGACCATCAATCTGGAAAAGGTGCAGACCATTCAGCGGCTTGCCTTCTACGGATGCACCTCCCTCAAAACCGTGAATCTGGAAAACTGCCACACCATCTGCGAATATGCGTTCGGCTTCTGCGAGTCCATCGAATCGTTGGATCTGACCGGAGTCGGACAGCTTGGCGAGTATTCGTTCGTCGGATGCTCCGGTATCCGCGACCTTACGGTCGGCGAACGGATTTACATTCCGGAATACTGCTTTGCCAACTGCTCTTCCATCCGGGAGCTTGAACTGTCCACGCAGTTTGTCGGCAGACTTGCCTTCCTCGGATGCTCCCGCATCACCACTGTCCGCTTCACCTCCGATGTGACCGAAATCGGCTACGGCGCTTTCAACGGCTGCTCGTCGCTTGTCAACCTTGTTTTCGACGGTTCTCTCCAATATCTGGGAGACTATGCGTTCGCAAGTTGCTCAAGCCTGCCGTCCGTGCTCATTCCGGCGGGATGCGAGTACCTCGGTAATTTTGCTTTCGGCAGTTGCTCGTCCCTGGAAGCCGTTACGTTCAGCGCGGACGCGGTTGTCCGCGAAATCGGCGAGGGCGTTTTCTACGGCGACTACGACGTGACCGCATTTACGGTTGAGCCGGGAAGCAAATATCTGACGGTTTCAAACGGCGTTCTTTACACCAGAGACATGACCAAGCTGGTTCTGATGCCCGCAGGAAAAATTGCCGGCGGCTTTACAGTGCCCGGTTCTGTCCGCGAGATCGGTGACTATGCGTTCTCTTATAAGGGCGGCGTCAACAATGTTTACCTGCCGAGTGTGCGCAAAATCGGCAAAAATGCCTTTATGAACTGCACCGTGCGCAGCGTATCCTCCATCGGGAATCTGACCGAGATCGGAGACAGCGCCTTCTACAACTGCCCGTATCTGGTAGTCTTTGAACTGCCGGACGGACTGGAGACCATCGGAGCAAATGCTTTCTACGGTTGCGTTGCGATCACATGGGGCGACTTTACGCTTCCCGCGTCGGTTACGACGGTTGGGGAATACGCATTCTGCGGAAACTACGGCATCACGGGCTTTACCGTTCCCGCGCAGCTTACCGCGATTGCGGACGGAATGTTCGCACAGTGCAAAAACCTGACAAAGGTCACGCTGCATGACAATGTGACGGAAATCGGCGGCTATGCGTTCCGGAAATGCGAGGCGTTGGAAGAAATCGCTCTTCCCGAATCGGTCACAACAATCGGCGAGGCGTGCTTTGCCGAGACGGGACTGAAGAAGATCGCGCTTCCGTCTGCGCTTTCCGAAATTCCCGCTTACTGCTTCTACGGAGACCGCGCGCTGACCGAGATTACCGTTCCCGCGTCGGTCACCGGCGTCGGCAACTTTGCCTTCTATCAGACCACGGCTCTGAAGAATCTTGACCTTGCCAATGTCCGCGAGCTCGGTTCTTATGCGCTGATCGGATCTGCTGTCGAGACTCTGCGTGCAGACCGGTTGGAAACGGTCGGAAACTACACGTTCTTCGGCACGGCAATCGCTTCTCTGAACCTGCCGGAGCTGACCGTGATCGGTGATTACGCTTTTGCCAATATGGAAAAGCTGACCGCATTCTCTGCGGAAAAAACCGAAACCGTCGGGGTTGCCGCCTTCTATCGCACTGCGAAACTCCGGGAACTGAACCTGCCGGCGTGCAAGGACATCGGAGATTACGCATTTATGCTGGCTTCTTCTCTTGAAAAGATCAACCTCGGAAAGTTGGAAAAACTCGGCACTTACGCCTTCTATTCCACAAGACTGACAAAGCTTTCGCTCCCTGCCACGGTGGAGAGCATTGCTCCCGGCGCATTCATTACCAAGGCGTTCAATTCGACCGACGTCAACATTCTCCGGATCGCGGAAATCACGATTGACGACGCCTGCGAGACCTACTTTACGGACGATCGCGGCGCGGTCTACCGCAAGTTGGAAAACGGAATGTACGAGTTTGTCGCATATCCGTCCGGTTCTGCGGAAACGGGCTATACGGTTCTGGAAGGAACTGTGCGGATTGCCGACGAGGCATTCTCTACCAACGTGTTCCTGAAGGAAATCACGGTTGCAAGAACCGTCACCAACGTTGGCGCGGCGGCATTCTACGGATGCTCCGCACTGGAAAAGATCAATTTCCTGTCGGTGGAAGCACCTGTGCTTGAGAGCAGATACTACACCAATTCCGCGGACGGTTGGACCTACAACAACTTTGTGGACTTCATTCCCGCGCAGGGCGAAAACCGGGTCAATCTGACCGTTACTGCTCCGAAGAACGCAGTCCGTTATGACAGCTACACATGGGATCGTTATATCGGCGAGGTTGCAAAGACCGACCGGATTTCGATGACCAACAGCACAGAGCTTCTGATCCGGATGATCGATGAACTCCCCGATACCATCACGCTTGCGGAGGTGGCACAGGTCGAGTACCTGAACCGCCTTTACAACGCAATGGATTCGGAACAGATTTCCTTTGTCACCAACAGCGAAAAGCTGAAGGCGGCGGTCAAGGTTGCGGAGCAATTGCGGCACGACAACCCGACGGTTGATCCGGAAACTCCGAATCCCGAACCGTCCGATCCCGGAGATTCTTCCGAAACGGGAGATTCGACCGAAACAAAGAATCCTTCCGAAACAACGGGAGAGGGCGTTACCGGAGAGAACGGAAACTCCGAACAAAAAGATTCCGGTTTCAGCGTTGTATGGATTATCATTCCGATTGCGGCGGTGTCGGTTGCTGCAGTTGCGGTGATCCTTGTGCTCAAGAAGAAAAAAGGAGGAAACGCAGATGCGTAAACTCAATCTGATTCTGATCGTTCTTGCGCTTCTGTGCGCTGTTTTCTGCGCGGTATCCTGCAAGAAAAACAATCCGGGCGATACCGCCGAAGAGACCGAATCCTCCGTTCCGACGGACGAAAAACTGACAGTCATATTTGAATACCGCGACGGCAGCGACCCCGTGGTATTCCGGCTGGATGCCGGAGAGACGGTTTCGGAGCCCGAAGCTCCGAGCCGCCCCGGCTACAGCTTCGGCGGTTGGTTCGAGGATGAGGCGCTCTCGGTTGCCGCTTCCTTCGGGGCGGTCAGAGCCGACGTCACTTATTATGCCGCATGGGTTTCGCATACCGCGTGCCTTGTGCGGTTTGACAGCTGCGGCGGAAGCGCCGTGGCAAGCGCGGTAACCGAAAAGGGGACTGCGGTCACAGCTCCTGCCGACCCCACGCGGGAAGGCTATGACTTCGCGGGGTGGTATACCGACGTTGCGTGTACTGCTGCATTTTCCTTCTCCACGGAACTGAGCGAAAACATGACGCTTTATGCCGGTTGGAAGGTTGCGGAAGGATACGCGGAGGTGAGCGGCTATATTGACGGCAGTCTTGCCGCGACCGCCGTCGTTAAAAAAGGAGAAACCGTAAAGCCGCTTTCTCCGGACGGCGAATACAGCTACCTGTGGTATACCGACAGCGCGATGACTGTCCCGTATGATTTTTCGGTGGCAGTGAACGAATCCGTCCGACTCTACGGCATTGCTTACAGCGCCGGTCTTGAGATCCGCGACGGAACGGTTATTTCCTATACCGGCGGAGCCAAGCACATTATTGTGCCGGCAAAGTGGGACGGGGAAACCGTTACGGCAATCGGTGACAGCGCTTTCAAAGGAAACCTTACGGTGCAGACCGTCCGTCTGCCGGAAGGGATCGGGAGCGTCGGCGTATCGGCGTTTGCCGACTGCGCAAAGCTTGCAAAGATCAATCTTACCGCAGCCTGCGGGACGGTTGGCGCGTATGCCTTCAGCGGATGCGGACGTCTGGCGGAAGTCGGCAACTTCGAATCGCTGACCGCAATCGGGGAGGGGACTTTCCTCGGTTGTGCGAGCCTGACGGAGGTCGATCTGTCGGCGGCGGTGACAACGGTCGGGGCATATGCGTTTTCCGGCTGTAAGTCTCTGAAGACCGTTGCCCTCGGGGATCGGATTACCGCTATCGGCGAATATGCTTTCTCCGACTGCGCGGCGCTTACCGAATTCCATCTTCCCGCAAAGCTTGAATCGTTCGGCAACGGTGTGCTGATCGGATGCGCATCCACGCTGACCGTTACGGGAGGAAACGATACCTACCATACCATTGGCGGCAGTCTCTATTGCCGGACGGGAAGAAATGCGGAAAAACTGCTCAAATATCTCCCCGGCAGTCCGGATGAGACGACGCTGAGCCTGCCCAGCGGGGTGACCGCAATCGGCGCAAACGCCTTCTACGGAAACACCAACCTGACCACCGTCAACCTTGCCGGCTATTCTCTGGAAGCGGGATCTCTCGCGGGACTCCGGAGCGTGCGGGATCTGACGATCGACAGCCTGCCTGCTGCGCACCCGTATCTTGCGTACTATTTCGGAGCTGCCAACGGCTCGGCAAACGGAGCGACCGGAATTTTTGTTCCGTCCACGCTCGAAAAGGTTGTCTTCCGCACAGAACCGACCGCGCTTGCCGACTATGCGTTCTACGGCTGCACCGGGTTGAAGACCGTGGAGGGAATCTCCAAAATCCGTTCCATCGGGGCGTATGCGTTCGCATATACCGCACTGGAAACGCTGAAACTGCCTGCCGGCGTTACGGCGATCGGCGAAGGCGCGTTCAGCCGTTGCGAAAAGCTTTCGGCATTTGAAACGGAAGCGGGTAACCCGTCGTATTCGGTTTATGACGGATGCCTTTACAGCAAGAGTTACGCCGAACTTCTGATTGTACCGAGACAGAAGGAGACCATTGAATTCCATTCGGGTGTCCGTAAGATTGCGGCAGGCGCATTCTTCAAGAGTTGCGTCGGAAACGTGGTCGTTCCGGACAGCGTGACGGAAATCGCGGCGTCCGCGTTTGCGAACGCAGACAGCCTGGAATCGCTTACCGTGCCTTTCATCGGCGGTTCTGCAACGGAAAACACCTATATGCTCTATATTTTCGGGGGTACTATCATCGAGACGGAGACGGACGGTGAGACCGAATACCGCGTCAGCAACTCCGGTGCGGGTCCTGCATCCCTCCGAAAGCTGACCGTCACCGGTTCTGTCACGGCAATTCCGGATTTTGCATTTGCATATCTGGAGAATGTGGCGGAGTTTGTCCTCACCGGAGATGTGGAAAGCATCGGAATGTACGGTTTTTATAACACGGGTCTGAAGGAGGTCGTGATTCCTTCCACCGTGAAAAAGGTCGGTAATTATGCGTTTGCCTCCATGGACGCGCTGGAATCGGTTACGGTTTCGGGCAGCGTCGGCGCCGGACTCGGTACTGCCGCTTTCTATGAAAACAGAAACCTGAAGGTGCTCCGCTTTGAGGAAGGCGTCACGGTCATTCCGAATGCGGTGTGCTATCCGTATTCGTCGTATGATCGGACTACGGGCAACACGACCTATTCCTCTGCGCTGGAGGAGCTGTATCTGCCTTCCACACTGGTAAAGATCGGTGATCTTGCGTTTGCTTATGCGGGAACCGTTACCTCCGGTGCGAACAGCACCCGGTTTACGGATCTGAAGTTCGTGATGACTCCCGGAAACGCACTGACCGAAATCGGGAAGAATGCCTTCTATATGTCGGCAATCAAGACGATGAATCTGCCTGCGTCTCTGCGGACGCTCGGAGAACTCTGCTTTGCAAACTGCCGCCAGCTTACAAGCGTCACATTCGGAAACAAAACCGAAGGCTCTGCACTGGCGCAGATCGGAGGGGCTTGTTTCATCGGATGTACGGCATTGAACCGCGTTACGATTTACAAAAATGTGACAAATGCCGCCGATGTTCCGACGCTTGTGCAGTATCAGCCCTCCGAGGATCAGGTTTCGTACAACGTGTTTGAAGGCATTGAAGTGCCGGCAATCTATGTGTACGGCGCATCCTTCTATCGGCAGGCACCTTACTGGGACAGCTACGACAAGCAGATTTACGAAATCAACAATTGAGTTCCCACAAGCAGGGGAGACGGCAAAAACGTTGTCTTCCCTCAGACGAAAGACGAAAAGCGTTCATGCCGAGGCGTGGGCGCTTTTCCTGTTCTGTGGGAAATGTGAATGCAAGATTTTTCTCGTGCCGATTCAAAAAGCCATGAAAAACATATCGAAACGATGGACGAAAGACATTTTTTATGACGCTTATTAGCAATTTTCATATAGGTTCTCTTGCGAATGGAATTTAAGTGTTGATGAAAAAACGGGACTGTGACGGCTTTTTGTTGTGATTGTGACAAATAAACCCGGGTTATGATGCGCAACATTTATCCACAACGGATAAAATGAAATTTTTTTCAAAAAGATCTTGCAATTTCGGCGCTTCTCTGCTATACTATATGCATCCTTTTATATAATAAAGATGAGGAGGAAGCCTTATGAAAACACACAAAAGAAAATTGTTCGTAGTATTGCTTGCAATTTTCTGTCTCTCCCTGATTCTTCTGCCCGCATGCGGCAAGAAGAAGCAACCGGGCGATCCGACACAGACCGATGACGGTAAGGCGGATTACGGGATAGACAACGTCTACTATGCAAAGGATGACGGAAAAGAATACCTGTTCACCATTACAGGGGATTCCTTCCTGCTCTCCGGATTCAACGGTGAGCAGACCGGTAAGTTTGTTTATGCAGACGGCGAGCTGACGCTCACGTTCAAGGAGGGGGACGACACACAGGCGTCCGCTACTCTGGAGGACGGCGTGCTGAAGCTGACCTATAACGGCGGAACTTACCGTCTGGTGCTGAGAACTTACTACACCGTCAGCTTTGACGTGGACGGCGGAAGCGCGGTCGAGTCGCAGAAGGTTCTCAACGGCGATACCGCCGCAAAGCCGGCGGATTCGTCCAAGGACGGGTATGCGTTTATCGGATGGTATACCGATAAAGAGTACAAAAACGCGTTCGCTTTCGACACCACGGTCATCAGCGGAGATACAACGGTGTATGCGCGCTTTGAGGAGCACGCGGCAGGAAAGCCGGAGTATCAGGTTTCCTTCGCCTGCGACGGTGCTGTTTACGACCCGATCCGCACGGTCAACGGAGTTGCTTATCGGCTTCCCACTCCCGTGAAGGAAGGGGCGGAGTTTGCAGGCTGGTGGGTCAGTGACTATCAGTCCGGCGACAAACTGACCTATCAGTACACCGGTCAGAAGCTGACCGAGGATACGATTCTGTTTGCGGTGTTCAAGACCTCCGGCGTTCCGAACGTTTCCGTTGATGCGGAAAAGATCAGCTGGAACGCACTTGGTCCTACGGCAAGCTACCGCGTCACCGTCAAGATGGGTGACAAGGTGCTGGAGGACAAGAACGTCGGTGCAAACGAATTCAAGTTTGATTTTTCCAATCGGGCGGCGGGCGAGTATACCGTTACCGTGTCCTGTGACGGAAAATCCGCTACCGCATACTATAAGAATAAGGCGTTGGACCGTGTGTCCAACTTCCGCGTGGTATCCGGAAGCGTTCTGGTGTTTGACCCTGTGGCGAATGCTCAGAACTACCTGATCACGGTCAGATGTGCGAATGCAGACCATACGCACGTCGCGGTCAACAACGGAAATTCCACCAACTATGTTTTTGCAAACTGCGATATGCCGGCGGACGGTATCGTGTTCGTTGTGATGGCGAAGGCAGATGGGTATATGGAGTCTGTTGCTTCCTATACATACTACCTTGGCCTGGATGCGGTAACGGGCGTTACGGTTGACAACGGAAACATTACATGGTATCCGGTGGAAAATGCCACTGCCTACTATGTGGAGATTTCCAAGGGCGGTTCGATCCTGAAAAACGCATATGTGACCAGCGGAACTTCCTACAGCATTGCGGATCTGGATGCGGGTGTGCTTTCCGTGAAGGTGACTCCGGTTAGCGCCGGCTATTACAGCGCGCCTGCCGAAGCAGTCGGCTTTACCAAGACCACGCTGGCACGTCCGGACGGCATTGCCGCTACGGGAAATGTGATCCGTTGGAACAAGGTTGAGGGCGCAACCGGTTATAAGGTGAGCGTCAACGGCACGGTTTATGACGTGACCGACGCAACCTTTACCATTACCGAAGAGATGATGAGCGCCGGAACCCTCGTGTATTCGGTATCCGTGCAGGCGGTAGCTGCCGATGTAGCAAACAACTCTCCGTATTCCGAGACCGCTTCGGTCAATTACGCCGGCATGGGCGATGTCGTGTATGAAAACGGTGTTCTCCGTTGGACTCCGGTCATTACGGCAAGCAGATACAGCGTAAAAATCGGAACAAAGACCTACACGGTGGACGGGAAGAACAACACGTTCAAAGTGACCTTCCTGGAAGCCGGCACAACGGACATTTCCGTTTCCTTCATCAATGAAAACGGGGATGAATCCGCGCGCAAGACCATTACGGTAGACGTTTACGGTATTGAATTCGACGTCCGCGGCGGCGCGGCGGTCAAGACGGTCTACGTGGCATTCGGCGACGGGATCAGCCTGCCGGAAACCAGCCGCGATGGCTATGATTTCGCGGGATGGTTCACCTCTCCTGCGGGGCTTTCCGGCGGAAAGAGATATGACAATGTCCGTTTTGAGGGCAACAGCGACACCGTGCTCTATGCCGGCTGGTCCGCAAAGAAATACAGCGTCACCCTGACTCCCGGTGAGGGCGGAACTGTGGATTCCGAGACGGCGTCGGTCACTTACGGTCTGTACAACAAACTGCCTGTTGCCGTCAACTCCGACCCCACAAAGCTCTTCATCGGTTGGTTCTCCGAGCCGAACGGCGTTGGCATCCGTTATACCGATGAGAACGGCGACGCGCTGATTCGTTGGAATCTGCCTTCCGAAACCACGCTGTATGCGTACTTCGCGGAGACTCTGAAGTTCACCTCCATTGATAACGGAACTGCATATGCGGTGTCGCAGGGCGATTACGGTATCGGATCGCTGACCACAATCACCATTCCGACCTCTTATAAGGGACTTCCCGTTACCACGGTGGAAGCTTCCGCGTTCGTTTCCTGCAACACGTTGCGGGAAATCCGGATTCCGAATACCATCAAGCTGATTGAGATCGGCTCGGAGGGTATCAACGGCGTCGGTTCTGCGTTCCAGAGTTGTAACAACCTGCGGGCGATCACCATTTATCCGGTGGAGGGCGCAAAGGACATTCGCTATCATTCGGTAGACGGCGTTCTTTACTACGACAACGAGTTCACCGGTATGGAAATCAAGGCATATCCGTACGCAAAGACGGGCGCTTTGGAGATCGAAGAGGGTACGACGATCATTCCGACGGGTGCGTTCAAGTACGCGAAGTTCACCGAAGTGCTTGTACCGCACACCGTGACGGAGATTCACGCAAACGCGTTCCAGAGCTGCTCCAACCTGACGAAGATCACGTTCCTTGTTGCGCCCGAAGGCGTTGCGGAAGTTCCGCTGACCGTCAAGGACAAGGCGATTTATTCCTGCTCCAAGCTGGAATCGGTCACCCTTCCCGCACGGCTGACCTCGTTTGGCGTCAATACCATTTACAGCTGTTCCGCACTGTCCTCCATTGACGTTGCCGGAACAGGCGGAAATTACACCGCAAAGGGCGAGGCAGGCCGTAAGGTGCTTTGCAATGCGGCGGGTGACACCATCATCTTCTGCCCGAAGGGAATGTCCGGCGAGTTCACTGTGCCGAACGGCATTACAACCATTGCCGCAAATGCGTTCCAGAGCTGCAACAAGCTGAGCAAGGTGACGATTCCCGGCTTTGTGACCGAGATTCAGAAAGAAGCGTTCAAGTCCTGCTCCGGTCTGGAAGAAATCGACCTGACAGAAGAGGGCTACGCACTTACCATCCGCGAGAGTGCTTTCTACAGCTGCTCCGGTCTGACCTCCGTGACGCTTCCGAAGCGTCTGGTTAAGATGGAAGCCAACTCGTTTGGCTACACTTCCAAACTGACAAGCGTTACCGTCAACTCTGCGGGTGTTGCCGCAGGCGAGGACGGCAAGAGAACCGTTGATTTTGCAACCAACGCGTTCGGCAGTATTCCGGCCTCTTCCACCGCAACGACAAACTTCTACGTGACGTATGTGGAACTGGGTGCGGATGTTCCCGAATTTGAGATCACCGGCGTGTTCGGTCAGAAGATCGAAAGCGTGAAGGTTGACGAGAAAAACCAGAACTACACCGCAATCGACGGCGTGCTCTTTGATAAGGCGGTAACCAAGGTTGTCTACTATCCGACCGACCGTATCGGCGATTATACGCTGCCCGAAACGATTACCGAAATCGGCGACCGTGTGTTCCAGGGTAAGACCGGTCTGACCGGTATCACCATCGGCAAGAATGTCAAGTCCATCGGCGTCGGCGCATTCAAGAGCTGCAGCAAGCTGGTGTACGTCCGGTTCGCGGACAGCACCGAGAAGCTGACCATCGCGGATGACGCATTCAACGGCTGCTCCGTCATGGAGGAAATTCAGCTTCCCGCACGTCTTACGGACATCGGAGCGAACGCATTCGCATCCTGCCGCAAGCTTTCCAGCCTGACCATTCCGGAAGGCGTGACCCACATCGGTTCCGGCGCGTTTGCAACCTGCTCCGTGCTGACCGAGATTTCTCTTCCGAAGTCGCTCAAGACGATGGATCTGAACGAGAAGGGCGAGTTTTCGATGTTCTCTGCCTGCCCGAAGCTCGAAAAGATTACGGTTGCAAGCGACAGCACCAATTTTGCTGCCATTGACAACGTCCTGTATCAGAGAACCGATAAGCCGGTTCTTGACGCAGACGGAAACAAGGTGCTTGACGCAGAAGGGAAGGAAACAACGGAGAACGTCATTTCCACTCTGCTCTTCTGCCCGCAGAGAAAAGCGGGAAGCACCACGGTGACGGTTCCCGACACGGTGACGAACGTTGCCGCAAACGCATTCTTCTACAACCAGGTGGTAACCGAGATCCGGTTCGGTACACTGAAAAAGGGCGATACGCTTACCGTTGGTAACCAGGCGTTCGGCAGCTGTGCCGTGCTTGCGAAGATCGCTCTGCCGGAAGGCCTCGACGAAATCCCCGCTTCCATGTTCTTCCTGTGCCAGACGCTTGAGGAGATTGTCATTCCGAGCACGGTGAAGTCCATCGGAAATCAGGCGTTCTACGGCTGCTCCAAACTGGAGACTCTGACCTTCTCCGCTACGCCGGAGGGACAGACCCCCGTGGAGTTGGTCATTCTGGATGCGCCTTCCGGAAGCACCAACTATACCAAGTCCCCCTTCTACGGCTGCACAAGCCTGAAGCATGTTGTTCTTCCCGAGCGTCTGACCGTAATCGGCAGATTTGCATTTGGCGGATTGGTATCCGGTATGTACGGTGAGACCTATGTGACGGCAATCGAGAGCATTTCGCTGCCTTCTACGCTGAAAGAGATTCATGAATATGCGTTCCAGAATGCGAGAAATCTCAAATCCGTAACCTTTGCTCCCGGCACGACCTTTGCGGACGCCTGCGACGGCAAGACCTTCTCGATCGGGACGATGGCTTTCTATTACTGCAATTCTTTGACTTCGATTGTGCTTCCGACCTCGGCAGATCCGGAAATGACTTACAGCATCGGTAACAACGCATTCGCTTGGTCGGGTCTGACGGAAATTGTCATTCCGAAGGCGGTCGGCATGCTCGGCAACAACGTATTCAACCGCTGCACGTCGCTTGCAACGGTTACCTTCGAAGCGGGCGCAAACCCGAAATGCGGAACGAGCCTGTTCTCTTACACCGCTATTTCCGGCGTGACGTTGCCGGAAGGGTTGGATACGATCAGCAACTGTATGTTCCAGGGGTGCGGCAATCTGACCTCCGTGACGATTCCCACAACGGTCAAAACCATCGGACTGAGTGCTTTTGACAGCTGCAAGAGCCTTGCTAAGATCACCTTTGCCACCTACGAAAAGGACGGCAAGTACTATTCGAATGTCAACAGCATCGGAAACAATGCGTTCTCCAAGACCGCCGTTACAAGCTTTACTTTCCCGACATTGGAAGGCACGAATACGCTGAAGATCGGCGATTCCATTTTCAGTTCCTGCATGAAACTGCAGACGGTCGGACTTTCCAAGTCCGTTGCCGAGATCGGCAACGCGTTTGCGAACTGCTACAGCATCAGCAACTTCACGGTAGAAGAAGGGAATATGAACTTCTCCTCCCGGCCCGGCAGCCCGATTCTTTACAACTTAAACGGCACTGCCTATAAGTACATCTGCGGACAGCTTCCTGCCGGCGAGTACGTGATTCCCGAAGGTGTCACTTCCATCGGAGACAACGTGTTCAAGGGGCAGCTCGGAATCACCAAGATCGTGATCCCGCGCTCGATGCAGACCATCGGGGACAATGCGTTTGAAGGCTGTGTGCTTCTGGAGACTGTGATCTTCGAGCACTCTACCGACAGACCCAGCCAGCTGACGCAGGCGGATTCGTACGGAGCAAACCTGTTCAAGGGTTGCTCGGCTTTGAAGTATGTGACGCTTCCGGCGAACATTACGGTGATCCCGAACCAAATGTTCTATCAATGCTCGTCGCTGGAAACGATTGTGATTCCTTACGGCGTTACAAGCATCGGTCAGGACGCGTTCGGCTACACGTCTCTCAGAAGCGTGTCGATTCCCGCAACGGTTCAGACGATCGGAAACGATGCGTTTGAAGCCAGAAAAGACGAAGGGAAGCTTGCTTCCGTGACCTTTGAGAAAGAAGCGGACGGTTCTACGGCGCTCAAGACCATCGGCAACGTTGCGTTCAAGTATCAGTGCTTCCCGACGATTGAGATTCCGAAGTCCGTGACTTCCATCGGAAACAATTCGTTCTCTTACAACCCCGCGCTTGTCTCCTTCACGTTCGAAGCGGGGACGCAGATCAAGTCCTTCGGTACTTCTCTGATCGCAAACTGCCCGCTGATCGAAACCTTTACCGTTCCGAAGAGCGTTACCACGCTCGGCAACAACGATTTTGAGAACTGCACTTCTCTGAAGTCGGTTATCTTTGAGGAAGGTTCTGCGCTGACTTCGGTCGGCTCTTCCACCTTCAAGGCATCCGGCATTGTGAGCATTACCTTCCCGGAGGGCGTGACCACCTTTACAACGGTGAAAACGCCGAACGTAACCACTTCCAATACCCTGTTCCAGGATTGCGTCAATCTGACGAGCGTGACCTTCGGCTCTAAGACCACCTTCCTTGCAAAGCGGATGTTCAAGGGTTGCACGGCATTGGAAACCATCAACATTCCGGATACCGTAACCATGATCGGTGCAGAGTGCTTCAAGGGCTGCACTGCACTTAAGACTGTCAACTTCGGCGAGAATTCGCAGGTGAGCAAGATCGGAGAAAGCTGCTTTGCCGAGAGCGGACTGGAATCGATTGTCCTGCCCGCAAGCTTCACAAAGTTCGGCTATGGTTCGTCCTATTCCACCAATGTAAGCTCCAGCGGAAAGCAGTTCCTCGACTGCAAGAGCCTGAAGAGCGTAGAGTTCAAGGGCAAGCTGGAAGTGATCTGCGGATACGTTTTCCAAGGCTGCGAGGCGCTGGAAACCATCGACATCCCTGCATCGGTAACGACTATCGGTAACTATTCCTTTGATGGATGCACGGCGCTGAACTCGGTGACGATCAACTCCTCCGGAGCGCTTGTCATTGGATCTTATGCATTCCGTAACACTGCAATTGCGTCGGTGACCATCCCGAAGGGAACCACCAAGATTGACAGCAATGCATTCAACGGATGCGCGAACCTGACGACCGTTGACTTCGCAGCCGGAACCGCAACGCTGACGCTCGGTACGGGCGTGTTTGAAAGCTGCACGGCTCTGACTTCCATTGCGCTTCCGGATCGCGTCAAAGCGCTTCCGAACTATGCTTTCCGCTATGACAGCGCACTGGAGAACATTACGTTCAACAAGGTTACCTCGATCGGCAACGGTGCTTTCAACGAGACCAAAGCGCTCAAATCCGTGACGCTGCCCGCAACGCTTACCAAAATCGGTTCGGACGCGTTCCTCAACGCCGGATTGGAGAGCATTACCATTCCGAAGGCAACGACCTCCATTGCCGAAAATGTCTTTGCCGGATGCGGCAGCCTCGCCACCTTCAATGTGGAGGCAGGCAACACCAAGTACGGCGTTAACATCGGCGCTCTGGTAGAGATTTCCGGCGGCGTTTCCAAGATCATCGCGCTTCCCTGCGGTCTCAAGGGCGTTCTGACTGTTCCGGAAGGAACGGTTCTCGGCGGATATGCGCTGAACGGCATGAGCGGCATTACGCAGGTCATTCTTCCGGAAGGCACGACAAAGATCGAGGCGAATGCGTTCCGCTTCTCCAAGGTTACGTCGGTTGTCATTCCTTCGACGGTGACCGAAATCGGCAACTATGCGTTCGCTGACTCTTCCATTACGTCCATTGTCATTCCCGCTTCGGTTAAGACGATTGGCAACTATGCATTCTGCGACAGTGAAAACCTTGCTTCCATTACCTTTGAGGATGGTTCTCAACTGGTGGAGCTCGGAACGCACGTGTTTGAGGGGACGGCAATTCAGTCCATTGAACTCCCTGTCGGCATCGTAAGACTCGGAAGCACGGATTATATTGCGTCGTACACCTTCAAAGACTGCAAACAGCTCTCCTCGGTTACCTTCCTTGGCGAGTTGGTGGCAATCAACCCCAGCGCATTTAAAGGTTGCACGGCACTGAAGAGCTTCACCATTCCCGAAACGGTAACCGTACTCGGATCTGATGCGTTTGAGGAATCCGGGCTCGAAACCATCGAGATTCCGGCAGGACTGAAGTCCCTCTATGTGTCCTCTTCCACTATAACGGGAAGCGGCTATACGTTCCGGAACTGCAAGTCGCTGAAAACCGTTATCCTGCATGAGGGTCTGGAATGCATCAACAGTTACTCCTTCTTTGGATGCGACGCGTTGGAGACCATCGTGATTCCTTCGACGGTAACGGAGATCGGAGCCTGCGCATTCCAGGATTGCGTCAATCTGAAAGCGGTCATCTTTGAGGGAACAAGCCAGCTTGTGAAGATCGGCAATCAGGCATTCAAGAACACCGGTCTGGAATCCGTTGTGATGCCGGATTCGGTCAAGACGCTTGGAACTGAGGTGTTCGCCGACTGCGCACAGCTCAAATCCGTGAAACTTTCCGAATCTTTGGCGGAAATTCCGAGCAAAACCTTTATCAACTGCGTTGCGCTGGAAGGCATTACATTCCCCGCATCGGTTACCTCGCTCGGCTCGTCTGCGTTCGAGAACAGCGGCATTAAATCGCTGACGGTGACTGCAAAGTTGGTGAAGTTCAATTCCTCTCCGTTCAAGAACTGCAAGAGACTTGAGACGGTTGTCTTTGAAGAGGGTTGCGAAACGGTTACCGGCTCGATGTTCAGCGGTTGCGAGAACCTCAAGTCCGTGAAGCTTGCTTCCACCATCACGACGATCACTTCGAGTGCCTTCGCAAACTGCACGTCTCTCAAAGAGATTATCATCCCGATGGCAGTGTCTTCCGTCGGTATGAGCACCTTTGACGGTTGGACGGCAGATCAGACCATTAAGTTCATGTGCTCCGAGAGCGATTCGACTGTCTTTACCATCTCATGGAAAAACGGTTGCGAAGCGACAATTGTGTGGGACTACACCCCCTCGACGGAGGCATAATCCGTAAGGAATCGACCTGAAAACAGTTTTATCATTGACCCGCCCCGGAGTCGGATTTTCGATTCCGGGGCATTTCTGAAATGAAAAATGCAAGCTGCTTTCCGTCAGTTTGCTTCCCTTTTTGGCATTATTGTCTGTTTTGCGCGGTTTTTTGCAAAATTATTTACACTTTTATGCAAGATTACTCTTTACAAAACGGCAAGAAAATGATATAATTTATCTATTCATAATATAAGGAGGACTTTAAGATGCGTAAGAACGTAAGTCAGAACGAAACGCCGCAGGATTTGCTGAAGAATTACAAATCCCGTCTTGCAAAAGAAGGATGGCTGAAAGCTGCTCTTTGCGGTATGTCTGTGGGGTTCAGCGCCGATATTCTCTGCGCAACTGCTTTCTGGGTTTTCGGCATCAAGCTGTTCTGGATCTGCATTCTTGTCTTTGCGGCGGTAACCGCAATCGCAACGCCGCTGTTCTATTTCTGCAGATTCAAAAGCTCCCGCCGTCAGGTTGCTTCCCGCGTCGATATGCTCGGGTTGGAGGAGAGAATCCTGACCATGACGCAGTTTGAAAATGACGATTCCTATATCGCACGCCGCCAGAGAGAAGACGCGATAAACGCGCTCAAGAGCGTCAATTCGTCCTTCATCAAGATCGCTGTTTCCGCTTCGATGGTGGTGGCTTGCTGTGTGACGCTGGTGCTCGGCGTTGGCGCAACCACGGTGTCCGCCGTGGCGGATAAATCCCTTATGGATCTGATCCGCGAGAAGCAGGAGGAAAAGGATGCGATCGAGAATACCTTCCACCTGACCTACGGCGTCAAAGACAGCGTGGGCGGCAGAGTGGACGGCGAGTTGGAACAGACCGTTAAGGGCGGAGAAGCCGGAAAGACCGTGCAGGCGGTTGCCGACGACGGGTATGTTTTCGTCGGTTGGACGGACGGCTATGTGGACGCTACCCGCACGGACGCGGATGTGAAGAAGGATGTAACCGTAAATGCCGTGTTTGTGGAGATCGAAGACAACGAGGAAGATGACGAGACGGTCGAGGAAAAAGGCGAAGGCGAGCAGGGCAACGGCAATAACAGCGACGGCCAGCCGCAACCCGGAGATCCCAGCGACGGTTCCGACAGCAGCAACGAAGCCGGCGACGGTGCAGGAGCAGGTGCTGACGCAGCTTCCAATCAGGTGATTGACGGCTCGACCTATTACGGGGACGAATACAGCGGCAGTCTTTCCGACGCGCAGGATTCCATGAACTCCGACAGCAATCTGTCCGGAGACGAGAAGGGCGTCATCGGCGACTATTTCCACAATATCCAGAAATAATTCAGGTAAATCAGCTATTCGAACCGGGAACACGTTTCCCGGTTCGGCAATTCATAGAAAACAAGAAAGAGAAACAAAAAAATGGTTACAGAAGAGAGCATCAAGCAGTTCAGCGAACAGTGCAGTCGTATTTTTGAGGAAACCGGCAAGGATATGATCGGTCAGTCTG
Source organism: uncultured Eubacteriales bacterium (assembly GCA_900547725.1). Taxonomy (GTDB): domain Bacteria; phylum Bacillota; class Clostridia; order Oscillospirales; family CAG-272; genus UMGS1865. The sequence goes on along the minus strand of URHR01000006.1, from coordinate 19,484 downwards.
AGGTTGTCGAGGACACCATCATTGCGCTGATCGCCGGAGGAAACGTGTTGTTGGAGGGCGTGCCCGGCGTCGGAAAAACGCGACTGGTGAGAACGCTCAGCCGCGTTTTCAATCTTCCGTTCTCCCGGATTCAGTTTACCCCTGACCTGATGCCTGCCGACGTGACGGGTACCAACATCATCACCAAGGATGAGAAGGGAAACTCTGCTTTCCGCTTTGAGCCCGGTCCGATTTTCGCAAACCTGATTCTGGCGGACGAAATCAACCGTGCAACGCCGAAGACCCAGTCCGCTCTGCTGGAAGCCATGCAGGAGCACACCGTTACGGTCATGGGCGTTTCCAGAAAGATGAACGAGCCGTTCTTCGTTCTGGCAACACAGAACCCGGTTGAGCAGGACGGTACTTATCCGTTGCCGGAAGCGCAGATGGACCGTTTCATGTTCAAACTGGTGGTGAACAACCCGTCCCTGGAAGAACTGAAGGGGATTGTGACCATGACGCAGAAGACGATGGGCGAGATTGCAAACGAGGCGTGCAACGCAGAGCAGCTTCTGCAGATGCGGGAGACCGCAAATCAGATTCCCGTAGCGGACGAAGTGCTGAACTTTGCAATGACGCTGATTTCCGCAACGCATCCGGACAGTGAATGCGCATCCGAGGCGGCGAAGAAGTACGTACGTCTCGGTTCTTCTCCGCGTGGAGGTCAGGCGCTGATTTCGGCGGCGAAAGTCAGAGCGCTGATGAACGGCAGATTCAACGTTTCTTATGCCGATGTCGCTGCTCTGGCATATCCGGTGCTCCGTCACCGTATGAAGATGAACTTTGAAGCGATTGCGGAACGGGTTTCGCCGGATACGGTCATCGGCATGATCCTTGCCGAAGTGGCAAAGAAGTGCAATGTCCGTCTCGGAAACGAAGGTTCGAACGTAAATTCCGCAGGAGCGAATAAGAAAAACAAATGAAAGATTCTTACTTAAACGACGAGTTCTTCAGTCGGTTGGAGAGCCTTGCGTTTAATCTGCGCAAGGATCTCGGCGGATTCTTCGGCGGCAAACATCTGGTCAGCACCTACGGGCAAACCGTAGAGTTTGCGGATTACAGAGAGTATATGCTGGGCGATGATATCCGCCGGATCGACTGGAATCTGTACAGCCGTTTTGAGAAATACTTTATCAAGCTTTTTACGGACGAGCGGCAGATGCACGTGCAGATTTATCTGGACTGCTCCGGCTCTATGGGAAAAGTGAACCCCAAGAAAGGCGCATATGCGATCGGCGTTGCCGCGGCGATCGGCTACCTTGCCATTCATAACATGGACAAGGTGTCCTATTACCTGATCAAGGGGGATAAGGCGGAAAACCCGTTCGGTACCATTGTGGGGAAGAATGCGTTCTTCCGGGCGATGAATACGTTGGATCAGACGGAATTTGTGGACGAGGCTGAGATTTCTCCCGCCATTATCAGTACGCCGAATATGGGAACGGGAGACGGTCTTGCCGTGATTATCTCCGATTTCTATTCCGACAGCGACTGGAAAAAAGGCGTGGATTATCTGGTGTATAAGAAAAAGCAGGTGCTTTTGGTTCAGATACACTCCCCGGACGAATTGGATCCGTCTTATACCGACCGGATCAACCTGATTGATTCGGAGTCCACCGATATGGCGGACGCAAGAAACATGAAAATCAGGATCAATAAATCCATGCAGCAGGCATTTAAAGAGGCAGTAGCGGCTTTCTTTGACGATATTCAGGACTTTTGCAAGCGGAGAGAGGCAGGTTTTATCTCTTTGGATTGCGAAAAGTCGATTGAAAAAGAACTGTTCTCCGAGCTGCTGAAAAGAGGTACCGTGTCGTGAAATTTCTCATTCCGTTAGGGCTTCTCGGCTTGGTTGGAATCCTCGCTTTGATTCTCATTTACATCATCAAACCGAACTTCCAACAAAAGCTGGTTTCCAGCACCTTCATCTGGAGACTGAGCCTGAAATTCAAAAAGAAGAAAATTCCGCTCAGCAGACTCCGCAACATTTTGCTGATTGCCTGCCAGGTGCTGATTATTACCACCATTGCGGCAATTCTTGCAAAAACGATCCATGTTCTCAAGGAGAAGATTGAACAGCCCGAGGTGGTGCTCGTGATCGATTCTTCCGCCAGTATGCGCGCCGGAACCGAAGAGTCCACGCGTTATGAGCGCGCGGTAGAGGCTGCCGTCAAGCAGGCGGAGGAGACCTTTGCCTCGGACGGGATTGTTTCCGTGATTCTTGCGGGAAACGACAGTCATTTTCTGGTGGAAAGAGCCTATGCGGACAGCCGGGACAGAGTCGTCGATGATCTGAAAGCTCTGTTGGACGGGGAAACCGAGTGCACCTATTCTTCTGCGGATCTTTCGGCTGCCGTTGCGCTTTCCGATCGGGTTCTCAGCGTCAATCCGTCGGCAAAAACTTACGTTTACACCGATCAGAATTATGCGCAGAAAAACTACGTGGAGTTGGTCAACGTTGCCGATCAATCCGAGTGGAACGCGGCTATTCTGAGCGCAACCGCAGATTTTGAAGATAACTATTACACCTTCCGGATTGAAGTCGTCTGTTATGGACGGGATCTTGACCTTGATGTCAATCTGGAAGTTTTCGGCGTTAATGCAACAAGCAGTGAAGATACCGCCGCCGGAAATCTTTCTTTGGAGGAGAGTGTTCCCTGCGCTTCCGATCAGGTGTATACCCTGATTTTCAAGTATTTCCCGGATGAAAACCATTCGGACGCTGTGGAAGCATATGAAAAAACCTTGCCCGAGAACGCGGTGTTTCATCTGCTCGGTTCGGGAGAGGGGATTACCTCCTACCAATCCGTGCACATCAGCCTTTCGGTTGACGGAGACTCCGTGGAGGATTCCGTTGCTCTGGATAACAGCTTTGATATTTATGACGGTCTGAAGGAGCGGATCCGGATTCAGTACTGCAGCTCGGGAAGCGATCCGCTGACCGATGAACCGTTGGGTCCGAACGTTTTCTTCCAGGAGGTTCTTGCGGTTCTGAAGAAGAACTACGAGGCAAAGTGGGATCTTGACATTACCGAAGTCAAGCGCGGTCAGACGCCGGTTCTGGAAGGGTACGATTTCTACATTTTTGAGCATTCCATGCCGGAAAAGCTTCCCACGGACGGCGTGATCCTTTTGGTGGATCCTCTCGGAACACCGAGCGGCGCAGGCTTCCGCGTGGAGAAAATTGTTGATATGAGCAAGAAGAGCGTCTATCTTGCACAGGAAGAAACGCATCCGATTCTGAACAATATCGAGGCGACGAATATTACCGTCAGCCGGTATCTGAAGGTTTCGTACGATCCTGAGTATACCATGTTGCTTTCCTATGCGGGTGACCCGTTGCTCCTTGTCAGAAACGACGGGGACGCGCAGGTCGCCGTGATGTGCTTCTCTCTGCACTATTCCAACCTCGCGCTTCTGATGGACTTCCCTCTGATGATGCGCAACCTGTTTGAATATTACTTCCCATCCACGATTGACGGCAATTCCTTTGAGACGGAGCAGACCGTTTCCGTCAACTGCCGCGGGGATGAACTGAAGGTGAAGGGGTATGAGACCGATTTGACCTTTACCGAGTTCCCCGCACAACTGACGCTGAGCCTGCCCGGTTCTTACCAACTGTCGCAGACGACGCGCGCGGGAAAAGACGTTACCACTACGGTATATGTCCGCGTTCCGAGAGCGGAGAGCGATATCTTTGCGGAGGAAGGCGCGATTACCGGTCCGTATTACGAGGTGGATGAGAGCGATTATTATCGGGATCTTTTGCTGTATCTTGCCGGTGCCTTGGTTTTCTTGCTTCTGCTTGAGTGGTATCTGCAGCACAAGGAAAACAGCATTTAAGGAGGCATACAAATGATACATTTCAAAATTCATTTTTCATATCCTCTGCTGTTGCTGATTTTCCTGTTCGGTGTGGCAATGACCGCTTTGCTTTATTTCCGGCTTTCCAAAAAGTATCGGAAAAACCGGAATCGGATTACCTCGGTGGTGCTGCACCTGATTGTGTTGGCATTGGCGGTTCTGACGCTTGCCGGCACGATGTTTACCTATGAAATTCCCAACAAGGAAAACCAGATTATCCTTCTGGTGGACGTTTCGGACACGACGGAGCAATCCGAGAGAGAGCGGGATCGTTTCATGGAAACGGTTCTGGACATGGGACAGTATGACGGTTACAGCATCGGAGTTGTTACCTTCGGCTACGATCAGGTTTATGCGGTGGAGCTGACCGATAAGGTCGGTGACATCATGGGGAAGTATAACGCTGCGGAAAAGCCCGACACAAGCGCAACCGATATTGCGGCGGCTCTTACTTATGCTTCCACGCTGTTCAAAAATCCGGAAAGTGCAAAGATTGTGCTTGTCACCGACGGAAAAGAGACCGACGAGGAGGCAATGGCGGTTATCCGGACTGTTGCGGCAAAAGGCATCCGCGTGGATGTTGCCAACATTTCCACTGTCTATGAAGGGGATGATATGCAACTGATGGATTCCGAACTTCCGGATTACCATCTGAAGCCCGGAGCGCAGTGCAAGCTTTCGGTCACGGTGTATTCCAAGGCGGAGGGAAGCGCTTCCGTGAAGCTGTATGACAACGGGAATCTGATTGCCACACAGCCGATTACAACGACCCCCGGGATGCAGAACGTTACCTTCCAGCATACGTTTGAAAAGTACGGCATTCACGAACTTTCCTTTGTACTGGAACCGGCAAACGACCTGCTGTCGGAAAACAATACCTATTATACCTATCTGAATCTGGAGAACTTCAACAAGGTTCTGGTTCTGGAGCACAAAGCGGGAGAATCGGAGCAGATAAAAGCGCTTCTGACCGCAGAGGGCGCCGAATACGACGTCACCGTCAAAAATCTGTCGGAGGAAGAGGATGTTCCCAAGACTCTGGCGGATCTGCGCCAATATGACCAGATCCTGCTCAACAACATCGCGAACAGCGATCTGCCGGACGGCTTTGACGAACTGCTGTACCGCTACGTCAATGAGTGCGGCGGCGGACTGTTTACCGTCGGAGGTGCGGATCTCAATCCGAACGCGACGGACGAGAACGACAAGTACATTGCACACTCCTATAACCGGGATGATATGCTGAACACTTTGTTTCAGGACATTCTTCCGGTACAGGCGATCAATTACACGCCTCCGATTGCTGTTATGATTATCGTTGACCGTTCCGGTTCTATGGCATCGGTGGACAACACTACGGGCGGAAGCAAGTACGACCTCGCTCTGACGGGTGCGGTGTCCTGCCTGAATGCAATGTCGGCAAGAGACTACATCGGACTGATGACGTTGGATGACGATTACGATACGCTTCTGCCGCTGACCCCCCGTACACAGGAGTCCAAGATTCTGGAAGCGATCAACAATGCAAGAGAACTCGGCGCAACGGGCGGAACCAAGTTTTCCTCTTCCATTGAGCGTGCCAGCCGCGCACTTCTTTCCGTCAATGTTGCAAGACGTCACGTCATTATCGTCACGGACGGTATGCCGGGAGACAAGGAAGAGGATTATCTGCCTCACGTCAAGCAGTATCATGAGAACAACGGAATCACGTATTCGGTAGTCGGAATCGGTCTGAAAGAGACCGAGGACGCCGGGAAAAAGATGAAGAACATCTGCGACCTCGGCGGCGGACGGCTTCAGGCGTTCACCGACGCAAAAGAAACCTCTGCGCGGATGCGGGAAGAGCTGAACGCTCCCGAAATTAAGGAAGTCAACTACGAGAAGTTCTATCCCACCGCAACCGACACGCTTTCCTCTGTCTTTTCCGGAATTTCCTTCACGGAGACCGAAGAAGGAAAGACAACCGCAAAGATGACGGCGTCGTTGGACGGATTTTTCGGAGTCCGGGTCAAATCCGGAGCGGAACTTCTGCTGATTGGCGACTATGATGTTCCTATTTATGCACAGTGGCGACTGGGCAAGGGAATGGTCGGAAGTTTCATGTGCGACCTCAACGGAGTGTGGTCATCCGACTTCCTGTCGGAAGACGGATCGGGTAAGACGTTCATTCTCAACGTGGTGTCGGCGCTGATGCCGACGGAATCGATACGGGAAAACGAAATTTCCGTCACGGTAAAGCAGGATAACTACACCAACAGCCTCAGTATTTTCACGAATCTGGATGAAGGGGAGTATATCACAGGCGAGCTTCTGAACCTGTCCGATCCCGCGGCAACGCCGCTTCCGTTGGGAAGTGCGACTGTCGCCGCAGACGGAACCCGTTTGTCCGCACTGGATTGCTACATCACATCCGCATTGGACGCTTCCAGCAACTACAGCCGTTGCAGATTTGTGATCAAAAAGGGCGGCATTTACCAACTCACGCTCAAAAAGGTGAATGCGGACGGAGCGGTGCTTGCCGAATATCAGACCTATCGGACTTTCTCCTATTCGGAGGAATATGACAACAATCAGGAAATTACCGATCTGGTACTGACGGAGAATCTGGAGAACCTTGCCGATGCCGCCAACGGGAAGCTGATTGCGGACAATGAAGATCCGATTGAAGTTTTTGCAAACTTCGTGACTTCCATTCCGAAATCGTTTGATCCCCGCTATGTGTTTATGATTCTTGCATTGGTACTGTTCCTGCTCGATGTGGCGGTGCGTAAGTTCAAATTCAAGTGGCCGCATGAGATCGTCCGTTCTTATAAGGACAAACGGAAAGCCAAGAAAGGAGGAACACCGTCGTGAAACGGTTTATGAAATGGTTTCTTCCGGTTGCTGCGCTCCTCCTGCTTGTTGGCTTGGCATCCTGTAAGAAGTCAGCCGGGCTGGAAACCCCGCAGTCGTTGGAAATCGATATTGACAATCAGCTCTCTTGGGACGCCGTGGATCTTGCACGCTCCTATCTTGTGGAAGTAAAAAACGAGAAGGGGGAAAAGGTTTTCAGCAAAAACACACGGAAAACTTCTTACTCTCTTTCGGATCTGGAGGTTGGAGACTATGAGATCCGCGTCAGGGCAACCGGCGGCGCTCAGAACGACCAAACCTCCGATTGGTCCGAGGCGCTGTATTTTCACAGGGATTATGAGTCCGGGTGCGTGTATGAACTTTACAACGGCAACACCGAATACCGGATCAAGAGAAGCGGGAGCGCTTCCGGAACCGTAACGATTGAAGCCACGTACCGCGGAAAAGCGGTAACCGGGATCGGAGAAAACGCATTCAAGGGGAATCGGAATGTAAAAGAGATTATCCTCGGTGAAAATATCCGTACCATTGCGGAAAATGCGTTTTACAACTGCTCGGTTCTGGAGTCCGTTACCATTCCGGACGGCGTAACCTCCATCGGGGATTCCGCTTTCCAGGGATGCCGGGAGTTGAAAAAGATCAATATTCCGACCGGAATTGCCTCGATACCGGCGTATTGCTTCGCATATTGCCGCTCTCTTTCGGAGATTTCCATCGGCGAGAATGTCCGGAGCATCGGAGAAAGCGCTTTCAACGGCGCTGCACTGACCGCCGTTCGGATTCCCGACAGCGTGGAGACCATCGGCGAGAATGCGTTTACGACCGCAAGCGAGCTTATGGAGGTTGTGATCGGAAAGGGCGTCGTTTCCATCGGGAATACCGCTTTTTATGATCTTCCCAAGCTTCAGAACGTGACGTTTGCCGAGGGGAGCGCTCTTGAAACCCTCGGGGAATCCGCTTTTGCGGCTGCTCCGCTTTTGCAGGAAATTACCCTTCCCGAAACGGTGACAGACATCGGCGCCCGTTGCTTTTATCGGTGCGAAGCGCTTGAAAAGGTGAACATTCCCGCTACGGTTCGCCATGTCGGAACGCTTGCCTTCAACGCTACCAAGATTTATGTCAACGAAGAAACCGACTTTGTTTATGTGGACGGTTGGTTGGTTGCAGTCAAGAATCAGGAACTCCATAAGACCGTTTCCAAGTTGGATCTGAAGGCGGGAACGGTTGGAATCATTGACAATTGCTTCTCCAAAGCGCCGATTCTGGAGTCTGTACAGTTGCCGGATTCGGTTCGGATTGTTGGACGGTATGCTTTTTCCGGCATTGCAACGTTGGTTCGCTTTGAAGCCGGAAAAAATCTGGAGGTGCTTCAGGAAGGCGCATTTTCCAATTGCACCGGGCTTTATGTCCTGTTGCTGAATCGCTCGCTTCAGGAAATCGGCGCATATGCGTTTTACGGTTGCACAACGCTTGACAATAACTCGTTGGACGGCAACAGCATCATTCCGCAGTCGGTCAGACGCATCGGAGCATATGCTTTCATGAAGACGATGCTTTGGGAAAAACCGGAGAAGAACATTATTTATGCAGGAAACTGGGCCGTTGGCTTTGCGGAGAATGCAAAACTCGGCGCGGCGGAACTGAAAGACAGTGTTGTCGGCATTGCGGACAATGCATTTTTCAAATGCGAAACGCTGACCTCTTTGAAAAACCTGAGCAAATGTACCTACATCGGCACGGCGGCTTTCTTCGGATGCACGGCACTGGAGACGGTCAGCCTGAATTCCAGATTGGAAACCATTGAAGCGTACACTTTCTACAAGTGTCAATCTTTGTTCCGCGTTTCCGTTCCGACCATGCTGAAGTCCGTGGGCAGATCGGCATTCTACGGTTGTTCCAATTTGAAGTCGCTGGATTTTTCCGACTCGGCTGTGTTTACCTCCATCGGAGATTTTGCCTTCTATAGCTGTTCCAATCTGGAAACGGTTATATTCGGCGAAAACCTGACCGGGCTTGGCAGATACGCTTTCAAAAACTGCTCGGCACTGACGGCAATCGAACTTCCGGATACCGTAACGGCAATCCCGGAGCATACGTTTGCGAATTGTTCTGCGCTCGGCACGCTGAAACTCGGTTCAGGGGTGACCGCAATCGGGGAGAAAGCGTTTTACAAATGCGTGGGGCTGTCGGAAGTCATTCTGCCCGATTCGGTCAGAACCGTCGGAAACAGTGCGTTTTACAAGTGTTCTTCTCTGAAAACGCTGTCTCTCGGAACTTCGCTTGAGCGGATCGAAGATTTTGCGTTTTACAATGACAGCGAAATCGGGTCTCTGACATTGCCCGGTACACTGAAACAGATCGGGAAGTATGCGTTCAAGGGCTCGAATTCGCTCACCTCGCTGATCATACCGAAGGAGGTCGCAGAGATCGCCGGAAATGCATTTTACGGCTGTCACAACGCAACCTTCTACATTGAGGAGGGCACGGACACTGCAGAATGGAATCTGCGGTGGAATTCCTCCAACCGACCGGTGGTATCCGGCGTCCTGCTTTCCGAGGACGGAAGCTATGTGACGTCCCTTACAACCGGCGAGGAAACGGTGAAGAACGGAATCTATCTGTCCGATCAGATTACGCCGATTGCGAATCCCTCACGCACGGGTTATACCTTTGCGGGGTGGCTTCGTGAGGACGGAACGCAGATCGAGACCAATCAGATTTCCGAAATGCCGGCGGGAACGCTTCTGACGGCAGTGTGGACGAAAGAGGAATGACAAAAGATCCGGGCGGCGCCGATCGGCGCCGCGCCCGGATCTTCCGTCCGCAGATCAAACCTGTAACAAATCAAATGTGCAAACAAACGCTTTCGTAAAAGAAAGTAAAGAGGAGTGTTATGAAAAAAATTCGTATTTTTCTGTTGCTGTGCGCTGTGCTTCTGATTATGGGACTGACGGTGGCGTGCAAGAAAACACCGGAAAATCCGACACCGACGGATCAGGTAAAGCTGACGATGGTTGCCAACGACGGCACCGAGGCAACCGTAACAGAGGTTGAAAAGAACCAATCCTATACGCTTCCGACGCCTACCCGGAGCGGGTATGCCTTTTCCGGTTGGTATCTGAATGAGGATCTCAGCGGTGACGCGGTTACCTCGGTTCAGCCGGATGCGGATCTGTCTGTTTATGCGAAGTGGGAAAAGCTGTATACTCTGACCTTGGATTCCAACGGCGGAACGCTTTCCACCGCAACGCTGGAACTGAAGGCGGGCGAAAAGCTTGCCGATAAGTTGGCATCGCTGGTTCCCACCAAGGAAAACAGCCAGTTCGGTATGTGGCTTCTTGCCGGCGAGGAACTGGATGCGGACGCCGTCATGGGAAGCACCGATATGACGTTGGTTGCAAAATACAAGACCAAGTATTATATCCACGTGTTCCTGCAAAACGAAACGCTGGATGGCTATACGGAATCTTCCGAGGTGGTGGAGAACTACGCTTATGAGGGCGAGGAGTTTACCGCTTCTGCGGAAGTCTCCGGATACACCGTAACAGACAACGCAGACAGTGTTTCCAAACTGGTGATTTCGGGCGACATCGAAAAGAATGTGTTCCGGCTTTACTTCAATCGGAACTCCTATTCGCTGACTTTTGTTTCCAATTATCCGGACGGTTCAAGCGAGCAGAGAAAGACCGAGCGCCTGACCCACGGTATCAAAACGGCGTTGCCTTTCGTTACCTTTGAGGCGGATGGGTACTTCCTTGAGGGATGGGCGCTGAGCGCGGACGGCGAGGTCAAATATTCCTCCCATCTGATGGACGGACATCTCTATAACGAAGAGACGCCCGCCGTGGAGGAGCTGACGGCAAACGGCGATGTGACGCTGTATGCGGTCTGGAGCAAGGAATATACCGATCTCTTTGGCGGAAGCGACATTCTGTACGTTTCCCGGGCGAAGAAGAATACGGTGTACCTGCGCCGTGCGGATGTTTACTTCCAGGGAATTCTGAACAAGAATGTGATTCTGTTCCCGAATGCCAACGTCCCGGAAGGCAGACTGAACTCCGACGGAGAGACCTTCCTGTTCTGCAATGTTTCCCGTGAGGAAGTTGCGGCAACGCTCTATGAGATGGGCGCCGGGAAGGGTCTTAACGAGTTGGTTAAGATTTATCTGGACAGAGCGAATGGCATTACCTATTCCGTTAAGAAGAACGAATCGGATGCGGTGACCTCCGACTCCAAGGGCGAGTTCTACTTTGACGATGACGGATACATGGTGGCAACCTTCACCGAGGGCGAACTGAAGGGAACGAAGATCACGTTCGTGATCGGAAATGTCACGGTGGAAAACCAGAAAAGACTGGCGTTTCAGGTTCGGAACGAGAGCGAAATCGCGCTCGGACAGATCCTTTGCTTCACCGTAAGCGGGAATCGGATTGTTGTCAACACCGATGCCAACGGAAATCCCGTCGGGGATCTGACGCTTAACGGCTTTGGCGTTGCTTCCTACAATCAGGGAAGTTCGACCGCTTCCTTCTACTACACCTATGACGCGGAAAAGCAGACCATCACATTGATGGATTCGAAGGGATCTGTGGCGGGTGTGCTTCGCCTGATGGAGATTGACGGCAAGCTTGGCTATATGATCTACAATGCTTCCATTGATGTCAGCTATACGCTGACGGACGGCTCTGTGCTGACGTTGGACGGAATGCGCACCGCGACCTATACCAAGGGAGACAAGACCGTTTCCGGGTTCTTCTCCACAAAGAAGTCTGCGCTGGGCGGCACCATCCTGTCCTTTACGGATGCGGACGGCGTTCTGCACAACTTCATGATTACCGTTACGACAAAGGATGTTCTGGTTGATCCCACCAAACCGGACGGCGACACCAAGAAGGAGCAGATCACTACGGTTGAAGTGCTGTCTGCGGTTTATGCGGAGTACTATTACAAGGATGCGAAGGCTACTTACTATGCGCCGCTCTTTGTCTTTGACGGCGAGGATTTCAGCACTGTGACGGTTTACGGTTACAATCAGAGCAAGGAGTTCCACAAGATTGCAACCGGCACGATGACCTACAACGGAGAAACCGGCACTTACACCTTTACCGTTACCAAGCACATCGCGCTTCCGGAAGGCGTGGAGGTATTCAATACCCCGACTGATTTTTCCAAGTTAAAATCCTGCATCCTGATGCTGGATTCGACCGCGACTTCCTACAGCATCCACTTCTGGCTGACCTATACGGACGAAGTGGAAACGGTTGACAATACCACGACCTATACCGGCGAAAACGGTGCAAAGCTGACCGTTGTGGCAGGACTTGCACTGTATGAGGTTGACGGAAAGAGAGTCCTCGGCACTTGCACGGTGAAGGACGGAACTGCGACCGTTGCATTTGCGGATCGGACATTGTATTTTGATCTGAACGACACGGATAAGACTTTCGTCATGTACACAACGACCACGACGACTTATTATGTGGTGGAAAAGGACGGAAAGGTTAACAGTCAGCTGTACCTGATCTGGAGTCCGAAAACCGGCGCCAGCTACAATGTTGTTACGGTTGACGGCGAAACGCAGTCGATCAAAACCTACAAGGGAACGATTACCCCGACCGGCAGAACTTCTCTTACCGGCTTCCCGATTTATCTCTTTGTTTCCGACGAAAAGGCGGAAGGCACGGAGGAGGCGGCAGTCCGCTTTGAGATGCTGATGCGTACGATGTCCGGCAAGAATTATATGTTCCTCTACGACAAGGCATACGGCGGTACATTTACTTCTGCCAATACCAAGAACGGGATTCTGATGCTGGATGGCTTCGGCCTTGCCGCAACCTATACCGACGATGACGGCAGAGAGGTCATCGGTATGTATCAGAAGAACGGCGACAACGTGCGGATTACCGCTTCCGACGGAACTTATAACTTCCTTCTGAAGGACGACTCCTGCTATTTGCGGAGCGAAGAGTACGGAAAGACCTATCTGATTGTGGACAATCAGGTGTTCCAGGGCATCTATGTAACGCTTGACGGTCTCGGCGGCGCAACCGTGTTCAGAATCGAATCGGGCGAAACCGAGAACAAAGTCGTCAACATCGACGAAAAGGCAACCTACACGCTGAAGGACGGTTACATCCTTCTGACCTACAAGAACGGCGCTGCTGAGACTACACTCAATTGCAAGGTCGGTACCATGAAGTCGGGAAGCAACGTTTTCAATGCGATTCACGTGCTTCACGAGGAGGTTATTCACACCTACGTCAATGAAGATGATTGGTCGGTACTCCGGCTGAACAGCGACGGAACTGCCATCAAGTATCTGAAGGACGGAGCGGTGGAATCCGGTACTTACTCGCTGATCACCGAAACATTGCTCTACTACGTCAACGATGCCGCATCGGATGCGTTCATTTATGTCTACGATGCGGAAAACGGAACTGCAACTCCGCGCTCCTATACGTCCATTGCGTATTACACCAAGGAGTTGGGATCTCTCCTGTTCTCCCAGTACGGATTTGCAATCTTCAACAACAACGTCAGATACTACTATACGGTGGATGATAACGACAACGTAACGCTCTACCATCTGGACGAAACCGCTACGAACAAGAACCGCTACGGTTATGTTGTGGAGAACTTCGGAACGCTTTCCGACATCAAGGAATACAATGGCAAGACCTATTACAAGAACGACGGATTTGCCATCAGCTTTGTCCGTGCGGAAGCAACCAAGGGGCTGTATCCTGTGTTGGTGGATTCCCAGAAAGAGTTGTACGCACCGATTGAAAAGCTGACCTTTGCGCCTTCCGGCAGTGACGAATTCTCCGTTTCGGGTACGGTTGTCATCAACGGAACGAACTACTCCTGCACGGTTGTCAGAACGATAACGGACGGAAAGACGGAAACCTACCTTACCATTGGTTATTTCCGCTTTGACATTACCATCAGCTATCAGGGAACAGGCGTCGGAAGCAGTTCGCAGAGCACTTATGAGGTGACAGGGTTGTCCTATGTGATGACCATGCCTTCGTACAACTACCTGTATTATCTCTACTACGTCTACCAGATGATGGGATCCAGCGCCGCAAGCCAGTTCCCCAACACCTTCGGAACTGTCACGCTCTGCACCGAGTACGGCGAGGATGGAAAGGCAACCTCCAGCTATCTGAACGCGACCTTCGGGGAGAAGTCCAAATATCTGGAAAGCGACGGAACGATGATTACCACGGTGGATCATGCAGAGTTGGTTTCGCTTGGCAACAATTATTACAGCGCAACCTTTACGGGCAAAGACGGCTTCAAGTATACCATCATTCTTACCCGCAATGTATTCTCGGCGTTCCGGGTCTACGGTTACAGCGTTTATGCGCTGATCCGTGAAGAAACGGTGAGCGCGAATGACGGCTATCAGGTAACGGTCAACCGCGTTGTGGCGTCGGATATGAACGTTTCCGCCGGCGCATACTTCTCCTTTGGGCTTTCCAAGGACGGCGTGAATCTGGATGCCGATAACATCATGCTCAACGACGGCAAGCTTTACTATGTCGTTCGGGAGAAGGACGAGAACGGAAAGGTTGTATCCACGGCATACTATCTGTTGGAGCTGAAGGAAAAGAGCTCCGAGATCGTCGGCGGTGAGGAAGAAGCAAAGAATCAGCCGCTTCCCGTATACGAGAGCGCAACGGTTACAAAGACCGAAGCAACCACGGTTTATACGGCGGATGAGGGCTACTATGTGGATATCTTTCCCGGGAACAAGGTTCTCCTGATGGCGCAAAGAGCCTCCAAGGACGTAGACGGGAAGCCTGCATACAACTCTATCCTGATTGCAGAGTGCACGTATAACGCCGAAACCGGAGTTTATACCCTCAAGGCAACCAACGACTACACCTACACGGTTACGGTGACCGACGGTGTTGCGACCGTTACTGCGGTAGCAACCGCAAAAGAGGAAGCCTGACCTGATCGGAAAACCAAACAATCAAAACAGCGCCCCCGGGAAATACTCCCGGGGGCGTCGGTTTGTTTGCAGATAAAAGCGTTCACGCCGGGATGTCGGCGTGAACGCTTTTTGTCAGTTGCATTTTTGTATGTTGTCGGAAATAAGGTGGGTAGTTCCGGAATCAGTACCGAACCTCGCCGGTGAAGATCAGCTTGGCATCGCCCGTCAGAGTCACGCCGTTGTTCGTGTAGCGGACAGTCAGCGTTCCGCCGCGGACCTTGACCGTGATGTCCCGGTCTTTTTCGCAATATCCGTTTTCCACTGCCGCGACCACTGCGGCACAAGCGCCGCTGCCGCAGGCAAAGGTTTCGCCGTTTCCGCGCTCGAACACGCGCATTTTCAGTGTAACGGGGTTGACGACCCGCACAAATTCGGTGTTGACTCTTTCCGGAAACTCCGGCGCGTTTTCAAACGCAGGTCCGAGCTTCTGAAGCGGGAGCGTATCGATGCGGTCGCAGAAAACGACGCAGTGCGGGTTGCCCATGGAAACGCAGGTAACGCGGTATTCCTGCCCCAGAACGGTGAGCGGCACGTTGATCGCTTTTTCTCCCGGAAAGGTACAGGGCAGCGCCGCAGGGGCAAGTACCGCGCGTCCCATATCAACGGTGACGGAAGATACCGCTCCGTCCGTGAGATAGAGTTTCAGCTGACGGACGCCGTTCTCAATCTCCACGCGGACGGTATCTCCCGAAACATATCCCGCGTCATGCAGGTATTTTCCGACGTTGCGAAGGCTGTTTCCCGCAACCTGTCCGCGGCTTCCGTCGCGATTGAAGATCCGCATACGGCAATCCGCAACCGAGCTTTTTTCCAGAAGTACAAGTCCGAAAGCACCGATTCCGTAATGCCGGTCACACAGGGTGATGCTCAGGGATTCGGGACAGGTGACCTTGCCGTCAAAGTTTTCCACAAAGATATAATCGTCTCCGGTGGCTTCCATTTTGGCAAATCGCAGCAACGTGCGTTCGGTGCGCATATGGTTAATGTCCACCAGTTCCGTGTTGTCGCATCGGTAGCCTGCCGCTATGATGTCCGCCATTGCGTTGGCGGTGTCAAGCGAAGTGAAGCAGGGAACGCCTGCCTGCATTGCGTGGCGATGCAGCTTTACATAAAGATCCACGGTGGAATCATATGCTGCGCCGGTATAAACAATATATCCGATCTTTCCGTTGTCCAACAGCCCGAAAACGCCGTCGTTTTCAGCAATGGAAGGAATGACGGTAACATCAATGCCGAGCGCCTCAATCACCACTGCGGTGTCCGGCGTGGCAAACAGACGCATTCCGAGCATCTCCAGCTTTTCCGCAAGGGCAAGCGCTTCCGTGCGGTCGTGTTCCTCTACACTGAGCAGAACGCCGATTTCTTTCCCGGGCGTCGGCACGGCAGGGGAAAGCCCGGCCGCCGTCAGTCCTTTGAACAGCGCTTCGTTCAGCGTTCTCCCGATTCCGAGAACCTCTCCGGTGGATTTCATTTCCGGCCCCAGATAGGAATTGGCATCGGTCAGTTTTTCAAACGAGAATACCGGCACTTTGACTGCATAATAAGGCGGGGTTTTGCAAAGCCCTGTTCCGAAGCCGAGATCCTTGATTGCGGTTCCGGTCATAACCCGTGTGGCAAGATCCACCATCGGGACGCCGGTGACTTTGCTGATGTAGGGAACTGTTCGGGAGGCGCGGGGATTCACTTCGATTACGTAAAGTTCGTTCTGCCAGATCAGGTACTGGATATTGACCAAGCCCTTTGTGCCGAGCGAAAGCGCCAGCTTTTCGGAGCATTCGATAATTCTGCGCATCATGGCATCGCTGATGTTGTAGGGCGGGTATACGGCAATCGAATCCCCGCTGTGTACACCCGCGCGCTCGATGTGTTGCATGACGCCGGGAATGAGCACATCCTTGCCGTCGGAGATCACGTCCACTTCCAACTCGGAACCCATCATGTATTTGTCCACCAACACAGGGTTCTGAATGCCGCCCGTCAGAATCCGCCGCATATAGCGCCGCAGGTGCTCCTCGTCGTGCACGATGGTCATGTTCTGCCCGCCGATGACGTAAGAGGGGCGCAGCAGCACCGGATAACCGAGGCGTTCCGCTGCCTCGGCAGCTTCCGCTTCGGTCAGCACACCGCACCCCTTGGGGCGCTTGATGCCGTATGTTTCCAAGAGGGCATCGAACCGTTCCCGATCCTCCGCGATATCGATTCCTTCCGCAGAAGTGCCGAGAATCCGGACGCCGTGGCGATCCAGAAATCCGGTCAGGCGGATGGCGGTCTGACCGCCGAAAGCAACCACTACGCCGATGGGCTTTTCCACCTCGATGATATTCATCACATCCTCCGCGCAAAGCGGCTCAAAGTACAGCCGATCCGCCGTGTCGTAGTCCGTGGAGACGGTTTCCGGGTTGTTATTGACAATCACCACATCAAAGCCGAGCTTTTTCAGCGTCCAGACGCAGTGCACCGAGGAGTAATCGAATTCGATTCCCTGACCGATCCGGATCGGGCCGGATCCGAGCACCATCACGCAGGGCTTGCCGGAGCGTGCCAACTCCCGCGATTCGCACGCACGGTCATAAGCGGAATAAAAATACGGCGTTTCGGCGGAGAATTCCGCGCCGCAGGTGTCCACCATTTTATAGGACGCCGCAAGATGCGGGAGTTCTTCCGCGCCTGTGATCCGACGGATGGCGGAATCCGGATACCCCGATTTTTTTGCGGTTTCGTAAAGCTCCGGGGAAAGTCCCGCTTCCAACTCTTTTTCCAGATCTGCCAGACGCTGCAGTTTGTAAATGAAGAAGAGATCGATGCGGGTAATCTCATGGATTCTTTGCGGGGTGATGCCGTGTTTCAGCGCTTCAAATACCGTGAAAAGCCGACGGTCGTCCCGATCGGCAAGACGATCCTCCACATCCCGTCCGTCCACGGGGGTGGCGTTCAGCGTATCCAACGAGATTTCCGCTCCGCGCACCGCTTTCATCAGCGCCGCTTCAAAACTTGTGCCGATTGCCATGACCTCGCCGGTGGCTTTCATCTGAGTGCCGAGCTTCCGGCTGATTCCCGCAAACTTGTCAAACGGCCATTTCGGAAATTTGACCACCACATAGTCCAACGCCGGCTCAAAGCAGGCGCAGGTTTTGCCCGTGATGTCGTTCCGGATTTCGTCCAACGTGTAGCCGAGCGCGATCTTTGTGGTGATCTTGGCAATCGGATATCCGGTTGCCTTGCTTGCAAGCGCCGAGGAGCGTGAAACGCGCGGGTTGACCTCGATGACTGCGTATTCGAAGGAATCCGGGTTCAGAGCAAACTGGCAGTTGCACCCGCCTACGATTCCGAGCGACGAGATGATTTCAAGCGAGGCGCTGCGCAGCATCTGGAGCTCTCTGTCCGAAAGGGTCAGCGCCGGTGCCACCACGATGCTGTCTCCCGTATGTACGCCGACGGGATCTACGTTCTCCATGCTGCACACGGCGATCACGTTGCCGAGGGCGTCGCGCATGGTTTCAAACTCAATCTCTTTCCATCCGTATATATACCGTTCTACCAGAATCTGCGTAATAGGGGAGGCGTCCAATCCCGTTTTGGCGACTTCCGTCAGTTCCGTCGGATTTTCCGCCACACCGCCGCCTGCTCCGCCGAGGGTGAATGCGGGACGCACGATTACGGGATAGCCGATTTTTTCCGCTACCTCCAATGCCGCCTCAACGGTATGCGCAATATCCGACGGCACAGTGGGCTGACCGATTTTCTCCATGGCTTTCTTGAACAGTTCCCGGTCTTCCGCGCAGTCGATTGCCGCGGCGTCTGTGCCGAGCAGGCGCACGCCGTGCGTTTCCAGAAATCCGTCTGCCGAGAGTTGCATGGCAAGCGTGAGTCCGGTTTGCCCCCCCAAACCTGCAAGCAGGCTGTCCGGCTTTTCTTTGAGGATGATACGGCGGAGGGTTTCCGCATTCAGCGGTTCAAGATATATTTCGTCCGCAAGCGCTTTGTCGGTCATGATTGTGGCAGGGTTGGAGTTGACCAGCACCACGTTGACGCCCGCTTCTTTCAGAACGCGGCACGCCTGCGCGCCCGCGTAGTCAAACTCTGCCGCCTGACCGATGACGATAGGACCGGAACCGATGACCAGAACTTTTTTGATCTCTTTGCAAAGCGGCATATTATGTTTCCTCCATCATTCCGATAAAACGGTCGAACAAAAACGCGGTGTCAAGCGGACCTGCGTGTGCCTCCGGGTGAAACTGCACGGAAAAGGCCTGCAGGTCGGGGTAATCCACGCCCTCGCACGTGCCGTCGTTGGCGTTGACGTAGCGGATGACGCCGGTTTTCACGCTCTCGGGCACGACGGCGTAGCCGTGGTTCTGGCTGGTGAGGAACGTGCGCGTGCCGCACACGTCGCGCGCCGGCTGGTTCACGCCGCGGTGGCCGTACTTGAGCTTGACGGTGCTGCCGCCCTGCGCCAGCGCCATGAGCTGGTGGCCGAGGCAGATGCCGAACATCGGGATGCGGCCGAAGAGCTTGGCGATCTGCGCGATCTGGTCGACATTGTCCGTCGGGTCGCCGGGGCCGTTGGAGAGCATGACGCCGTCGTACCCGGCGGCGAGGATATCCTCCGCCTGCGCCGAGCAGGGCAGCACCGTCACGGCGCAGCCGCGCTTACAAAGTTCGCGCGCGATGTTGCGCTTGGCACCGTAGTCGATGAGCGCCACGCGGTGCAGCACATCCCCCTCCG